>CAYUPJ010000185.1:0-8565 GCA_964446635.1 uncultured Anaerolineae bacterium | reverse complement strand
TGATGTACACCTATCATTACCAGGACGCGGGTCATCAGTTGATCTTCAGGTACGACAATGCTCGTCACCGACCGCCTTTGCGCTCCCTTGAGCACAGACACACCCCTGGGCAAGTCATAGAGGCTCCTGCCCCAACTCTTGAAGAGGTGTTGGCTGAAATTGTCGTGGCCAAAGGGTGGGTGTAGAGAATGGTCTGAGGCCAACGTTATGCAGAAGTAGTGAAAGGCCACCTGCGTCAACCGCGCGGGTGGCCTTTTTGTTGTTGACGAACCCCAAAAGTCCTAAGGTTTGTTATGTTCAAGGGCCAACCTCTTTAACATAGTGCGTTTTGAAAAGCACTTCTCTTGTGGTATAATATAAATGCATAATGAACCAAAGTCCTAATCTCAAAACAAAATCTACAAGAAGAAAAGGAGGTAGGCCATGTGTAAAGGAACAGCCAAGATTCTGAATCCAGAGGACTTCGATAGTATTCAGAATGCAGATGACCTTGGTCGTATTGACTTGGGAGACGAATTGATCCCATTGATACAAACAGTACTCGGCAAGAAGGTCAAAGAAAGAGAAGCCCTGCAGGCCGAGCTTGACGCTGAGCTTGACGGCGATTTTACTTCGTTCAAAGAGAAGGTGGCTGAATTGAAGGCGCGGTGGTCCCAAGGTGATTGGGAAGAACTCCAAGAACTCAAGAGGGATACGTTCAAGTTGCTACAAGATTTGAAGCAAAAGCGAAAGGAAAAGCAAGACCGATTAGGCAAGCTAAACCGACCGATCGAGGAACTCGACAGCTATTTGAAACAAATGCAGCCCAAGCAACGTTGATTTCAGCTCAGCGGAAAGAAAGGTTATACTGCCAACGGCCACAGTCTTTCACTCTTTGAGCGTGAAAGTGGATTTACCATAGATGAGCAGTAGAAAGGGAATTACGACATCCGTCTTGGTTAGTTCTTCTCTCGTCTTGTTCCTGTAGCTCAGGGGAGGAGAGTCTTCAGCATCGAAAGGCCACAACAGCCCTAGCTCAAGTGGTGGAGCAAGGAGTGCGGGATGACAGAAGATATTGAGAAACTACTTGCTTATGGCCGAATCGGGTTTGAAACAGGTCAGTATGAGCAGGCCCGTGAAGACTTTGAGAAAGTGCTTGCACTGGATGCTTCCAACTTTGAAGCCAAGAAAGCTCTCCACCAGATTGATAGACTGTTGGAACGCAGAAGGGCATCCTTTGAGCCAATGGAGATACATCCAACAGAACCGATCGGCAAGAAAGCGCGGCATTGGGCAAGGTCTGTTGTTGTATGGGAACGCGACAAGTTTAGGGAATATGATGAGTTGAGGGAAAAGCTTGCCAGACGGAAACAAGAACGAATCGAGAAGCGAGCCAAGGAGATTGAAGAAGTCAAACAAGCATGGGCTGAAGAAAGGGCGCGGCGGCGTGCCTTTGCAACTGGGGCAGTGTCCTGAGTGTGGGAGAATTGATTCTTACCGCAAGAAAGACGACTCTGGGTGCATTGCAGCGGGCATACTTGGCGTAGTCGTTCTCGGTGGCGTGTTAATGGTGTTAACTGTGGGGTCTATGGAAGTCTGTGTCGGTTCTGGCATATTGATATTCTTGCTCCTTTTGGTCAACTTACTATTGCCAGATAATTTTCATTGCAGATTTTGCGGTGCAATGTGGCGACCTTAGCCTCTGTAGCTCAGTGGATGGGAGCAAATAGCGCAGAACCCTAGCTGAAGCGGCAGGCGGGCTTGTTGGTTTTAGCATTGCAATAAAGCGGACTGGCGCTACCCACACACTAAACCTAATTATACCAGGAGGATTCTATGGAACACATCGCTCTAACCCAGTTGATTCTGCAACTGAATCGCTTGCTTGACACCGGTAAATACGATGATATCACCATCGAGGAGGTACACAAGCACATTGAAAATGGCTCGATACTTCAGTTCTTGCAAGAGCGAGCCGGTGACGACATTGACTTGCTCATTCACATGGACCCGAAAGTCTCCGCGGGCTTCCAGGATTTCTACGTAGAGTATCTTCAGAGCTTCTATCATATTTTTGGTGGCGGCGAAGACTGGGGCATTAAGAACAAAGGCCTCTGTCTCCTAATTGCGTGGACAAATGAAATTATCCAGCAAGGCAGCGGGTGGCGACCAAAAGAGGACATGATTTAAATGTCCATACACGTGGCTGAAGAAGGAGAGGCTGCCTAAACACGTCGCTGCAGCGACCATGGTCTCGAAAACTTGTCTAATGGCTGCTTCGCGCTCGTAGCGTTCTGGTCACGTTTGGTATCATTGCGAAAGCCGCATGGCGGCTGAGCTTGCTTCTTCCGCACCCACTAGTGCTCTGCCTTCTGCAACACAAAGTGGTATAGCGAACAGACAAGCCTAATCCCGCCAAAAGAAAAACCAGGCTTCGCCCGTTTGCTACAACAGCCAAAAAAGGAAAGGGATTACGGAGTCACTGCTCTTGTAATCCCAACACCTACTCCTGACTGGCCCAGGAGATAGGCTAGGGGAATTGTTGCACAAAGCCGCTTCCGGGGCAAGTCGGGAGCGGCTTTTTGGGTTAGTCGGGGAGATTCTGACAATGGCAAGCAATGCAAACACCAACGTAGAAAAACTCATAACCTTCGGCAAGATGGCGCTTGAACAGGGTTGGTATGACAAAGCGCGTCAGTATTTTCAGCAGGCGCTGGCCTTGGATGCTTCCAACCGAGAGGCCATGAAGGGGCTTGCACGGGCTAACGAGATATTGAGCCGCAGGGAGGCTGTGCCTGTTGAGCCGACACCAGGTATGCCCGTCGAACCGATACAAGACGAACCAGTTGAACCATCGCTCGATGTCGAGCAGGAACGGAGTATCTCAGAAAAACAAACAGCAGAGCGGAAGAAAAACATAGAAGTCACTTTAGCGGTAATTCCTCTTTTGCTGCTAGCTTTAGGCATTCTTGCCACACGAGTTGGTTTCTATTCAATCCAACCTATTGGTGCTATTCCGGAAGGCACCACTTGGTTGGTTTGGAGAGCTAGCGACGAGCCCTTTTTTAACTCAGCTGACGCACTATGTTTGAAAAGAATAGGCAGTGTTTCACTATTGTGCCGAGGTCTTGCGTTGGCTCAAGCACCAAAAGATAGAATTATTCTCAAACTATCGTATTGGGAATTTGCCTATCTTCAATCGACCGGGGGAAGAAGATTTGAGAGATAGGCGGTGCTGCCCTCGCCCCACGCTTCGCACGCCCCTGGGCGTCACCGGAATTGGCTTGACCCGAGGAAGGAGAGCCCTACTGGAGTAGAAGGAGATAATAACGATGGATTTGTTAAGCACCCTCGTTATCGCAGCATTCCTTGGGTTGATTCCTGCTGTAATTGCTTATCAAAAGGGGCGCAATTTTCTCACCTGGTGGGTGTTCGGATGGGCTCTCTTCATCGTCGCGCTACCTGCCGCTTTGCTTCTTAGGCCGGATATAGCAGAGCTCGAGAGGTGGCAGCTTGAACAAGGGGTCATGAAACGATGCCCATACTGCGAAGAGCTTGTCAAGCGTGAGGCAAGGGTGTGCAAACACTGCCAGGCGTGACTTGACTACGCCGCCTCAACCAAACGATGACCCGAACCTTGACCATCGAACACTAAAAGGGGGAGCATCAGCAAGATGAGCGCCGCCGTCAACCCGGGCATCGCAAGCCTGGCAGCGCTGGCGTGTCGGGTGAAGGGGTACTAACGATGGACGAAATTGAGAGGTTGCTTGAACTTGGCCATATGGACTTGGAAGCTGGCTATCCTGAATATGCACGCCAATATTTTGAGAAAGTGCTGGCTCTGGATGCTTCCAACCAAGAAGCTATTGAGGGGTTGGCGCAAGTTGACAAAGCACTGGAACACAAAGCTTTTTTTGAGTCACTGGAAACGCAAGCGGCGAAGCCAGCAAACAGCGATCGTTCTATCACTGAATGGATACGTGACAAGTTCAGGCGATCTCAAGAATGGGTAACTAAGTCTGTCCAGCGAGCCCGTGAAAAGAGAGAAGATCGGGACAAGGAATTTGCTAAGCTCAGAGAGAGATTTGCCAAGCAGGAACAAGAACGGGCTGAAGAGAAAGCTAGGGAGATTGAGAAAGTCAAACAAGCATGGGCTGAAGAGAGGGTGCGGCGCGGCAATGTGCCGTTGCAATTAGGGCAGTGTCCTGAGTGTGGAAGTATGAATTCCTACAAGCACAAGGAGATAAGTGGCGTTGGTTGCCTGGCTATGGTGCTATTCTTTCCTGTCAGTCTATTGGTTTATCTACTTTTGCCCGACACCTTTCTTTGTAGGGTATGTGGGGCTAAGTGGAAGGGTTAGCCCCAAGGGATGAGATGAAAAGAATTGCCTAGCCCGCCGAACGTTGGCGCAATCGGCAAACCAAAGGATGTAAGATGACAACTGAGGCGGATATTGAGAAACTGCTTTCCTATGGCCGAATGGACTTGGAAGCAGGTTATCCTGAGTACGCACGCCAGTATTTTGAGAGTGTGCTGGCCTTGGATGCTTCCAACCGAGAAGCCATTGAGGGGCTTATACGGGCTAACGAGATATTGAGCCGTATGATGCCGACGCCTGTTGAGCCGACACGAGCCGAACCAGTCGAACCACCGCGCAAGGTATCTCTTGGGCCGACAAGGCCCGAAGTAGAGCCAGCAAAGCCAAGACGCACGGATGAACCTACTACCAAGCGGAAGGGCAAGAGGCGCTGGCTTGTCTTAGTTGTGGTACCAGTCGTGCTGCTTGTTGTGGTGTTTGCTTATCAGCGCATTGAGCCGATGGTTCAGCCTACACCTACGCCCGTGCCTACGGTCACGCCTTGGCCTACGTCTACGCCTCGGCCTTTGCCTACACTGCGTTCTGGTGAGGAGTATGAGTGTAGGCTGGCAGTCATAGGCTACAACGACGTGGTTAAAATAGAGCTATTTTTGGTTGAATTCGGTTGGAGTTATGCTGTGCTTAACCTAAATGCCATCAATATCAGTTCCCGTACAGTTCATGTTAGCCCTGCCTCTTTTATACTGGTGGATAGCACCGGTGCCAGTGTTAATTACTCTTCATCCAACTTCCGTGGTCGTTCGACTGGTGTTGACTTAGCTCCAGGCACTTATACGACTGGCCGGATTATATTCTCCTATTGTATGGGTGATCCTAAGAGGTTGATTTATGATGATAGATTGTATGACCCCATCGCGCTGAATATCAGTCTGGCATCCTGTGCACGGGTGGAAAGATGATCAATGGCCGGCATAGCCGGCCTAGCGCAGGCGGCGAAGCCGGCAAGCTAAAGGTGTGACTGAACAAAAGAAAAGCATAGCTGGGATGTGCGTGAATACATCCCAGCTACTAACCTGCATACTGAGTATGCCAGCGTGCAAGCTAGGAAGATTGACTTGGTAACGTAGCCCCCGTAGCTCAGTGAATGAGAGCAGGTGCACCAGAGAGGAGTGATGCTTGAATGACAAATGGCAATGTCGGGCAACCAGAACAGCGACAAACCCACTTGATAGTACCCCAAGATGAGGCAGAGCAGCGCATCAGGGCTCAAATCAGGGAAGGTGAAGAGCTGCTCAATAACAGTAAATCAATCCAAAGCAAAACTCAACTCCTCGCTGCTAAGAACGGCTACGAAGACTGGCGTGAATACACAAGAGCCTTGCTCAAACGCAGAATCTTCGACACCGACGAGCTGGCTGACGAGTTTGCACCTCAATTCGACGAGTATGGCTATATCGGTGTGCCATATACGCTGAGAGTCCTACAAGATGACCTCCAGCGAGACCTTAGCCGACTTCGTCGCATCTATAAACAGGTGGAGCAGGGGCTTTTCCCTGTAAAAGCTCCCCAACCACCGCCCACCGAGGACGAGGCAGGCAAGAAGTCCGGGCCGATTGACAGATGTGCTTCTGGAATGGGGCAGATATATGATGATAAGATTATACAGGTTAAAGAGGAGAGGCAGGAACCTTGGCTACGCAAGGCCATGGGGATCTTCTTTGCGTACGCTCGCGAAGACGAAGAACTGCGAGATGAATTACAGAAGCACCTCAGCATCTTGGAGCGGCAGGGCGCGATCACAAGTTGGCACGACCGCAAGATTGGCGCAGGAAAGGAATGGAAAGGCGAGATTGACACGCACCTAAATACAGCCCGTGTGATTTTGCTGCTTATCAGTCCGGATTTCATAGCCTCGGATTATTGCTGGGACGTTGAGGTGAAACGAGCCATGGAGAGGCACGAGGCCGGAGAGGCCCGAGTGATTCCTGTCATCCTGCGCTCAGTCGAGTGGAGAGATGCACCATTCGGTAAGCTCCAAGCCCTGCCCACGGATGCCAAGCCGGTGACCAGTTGGGAAAATCGTGATGAAGCGTTCTTAGATATCGCCCAGGGTATTCGGGCGGCAGTCATGGAACTCCGGGCGGGAGATAACAGAGCAACTTAGGCCACGGCAGAAACGTTACCCTCTCGTCATAGTCGAATAGACGACAAGCTCTTTTTGTACTGAACTACCAACCGGCAACACCCAGCCAAGAACAACACAACCAAGAACCTCCCCCCGACCTCCAACTCGTCGCCTCCCTGCTTGACACCCAACCTCCCGAAGTCCAAGAGGCTTTCCAGTTCCAAATCTGAGTCAGCTGGACCTTGTTCAAGAGCAAAGGAGTTGACTGATGCACATTTTACCATCTCAAAGGCTTGAGTTCTCATCTAAGCACAAGCGGATATTGCAGAATCTCGTTATTGGGGAAGGCAGCCCAGGTACCATTCTCCGTGATTTTGAGATGCTGTTAGGCTACCTCAGAGAACACGATTTGCCGGTTACCGGCGCGCACCAGTTGCCGCTCCGTGTACTGCCAGAGATCAACGCGTGCCTGACACACATCCCTTGCAACTGGGGCTGAAGCGCCCGCAGCAGAAGTCGTACCCCCACATTCATGGACTGTATCTGCTGCTGCGGGCCTCAGGGCTGACCTGCATTGGAGGGACAAGCGAAAAGCCGTTGCTCCTGGTAGATAAAGCGGTATACCAGGTGTGGGAAAACCTGAACCCCACTGAGCGTTACGGCAGCTTGCTGGAAGCCTGGCTGCTGCGAGGGAAGCCGGAGATCATCGGAGAATACCACCGCCCTCTGTTCTTGATCCCCGACAACTTCGAGAACTGGACTTACTTCTCTGCTGCGATTCCTGACGAAGGGCTGCAGATCGCTGGCGACCACGACGCCGAGCATTGGCTGCGGTATAGCCCAGGTTGGCACAACCTGGGCCTGCTGGAGTTGTTTGGCCTGATCACCATGCAGCAGGGTCCGCCTGCACGGGGCAAGGGCTGGCAGATTGAGCGCATCTACCGCACGACAGTGGGCGATGCCCTGCTGGCTTTGCTTTACACCGAGTTCTTTGGGGATTTCGACAACATCCTGGAACTCGAAGGCGAAGAAGAAGTGCCGTTCGGCGTGTTGCAGCCTATGCTCCAGCCTTATTTTCCCCAATGGCAGAACACCCTGTCTGTCCCCAAGTGGGCTTTTCGGGAAGGGACGCACATCTTCAAAGTGTCACTGGGGCGACTATGGCGGCGGATCGCTATCCCAGCAAATCAAACTCTGGATGCGTTGGCGTCTGCTATTCTCAACGCGGTCGAGTTTGACCACGATCACCTGTATCGGTTCTCATATCAAAATCGCTTTGGTGCTCTGGAGAACATCAATCACCCCTACCTGGACGAGGGGCCGTGGACGAGCGAGGTGCTGGTGGGTGATGTGCCACTCCCCATCGGGCAGACGATGACCTACTTGTTTGACTTCGGCGACCAATGGGAGTTCGATGTGAGCTTGGAGCAGGTTGATCCGGATATGGTGATCGAGGATTCGGTCATCCTTGAGGCCTACGGCGAATCACCGGAACAGTATCTGCAGTGGGATGATTGGGAGTGACGCAGAAGCGCTGAGCTTTACTTTACATCACTGAACCTGGGCACAGCAAACCAGAGCCTCGGTCAAACGCCTGACCGGGGCTCTTCATTTTCACGCCAAGTTCATGTTGAATTCACGCTGTTTTCACCCACTACTTGATGTAATCTGCTATAATACAAGTGTTTCAGTAAGTATGGAACTATTTCATTGCTTTCCGAACGGTCTCTTCAGCAATCGGGGTTCTGTCGGAAAGAAGCTGTGAAAAGTATCAATACATTCGGAGTATGCCATGACTTACGAAAGTGGCTATGAGATCGTAGTAGGAGTCAGACTCATTCCCACACGGGCATCGGCCTACATTGCCGACAGTACGAAGCTCCGCTGGAGCAAGGTATTGGGCAGGGAAGACAAAGGACGTTCCAGCATCTTCGTGGCTGGGCCTCATAGAATACCCCCTCAGAGGCAAGCATTTCAAGAAGCGCTCGAAGTTGTTCAATCCTTCGACAGCCCTTCGACGGGGCTCAGGACACCGCCTGTGAAGCCCTTCGAGCCGGAGATGGTCTTCATCCCCGCCGGTGAGTTCAGCATGGGCAGTGATTCCAGCTTGGATCAAGATGCGGCTGATGATGAGCAGGCTCAA
>CAYUPJ010000184.1:0-8638 GCA_964446635.1 uncultured Anaerolineae bacterium | reverse complement strand
TGGGGGCTACCAGCGCGGACGTAGAGGATAACGCGGATATCCTGCGCATTAAGGAGTCCCTACACCTGATCCGCCAGCGCCTGGTGGATCTTCTCCAAGCTTTCGCTACCCAGATCGAGCTCTATCAGGACCTGCCTGCGATGGGCTACACTCACCTGCTGCCCGCTGAGCCCACTACTCTGGGCTACCGCCTCTGTCAATACGCCCAGGACTTGCTCATGGACTTGCAGGGTTTGGACAACTCGATGCAAAACCTCAAGGCCAAGGGGCTGAAGGGCGCGGTGGGAACTTCGACCTCTTTCGCTCAGTTGCTCCAGGGCAGCGGGATGATGCCAGCCGAGCTGGAACAACTGGTCATGGAAAAGCTGGGGTTGGAGGCTGTGCCCGTATCTACCCAGGTTTATCCGCGCAAGCAGGATTTCCTCGTCCTGAGCACTTTGGCCTCGATAGCTCAGTCCTTGCACCGGTTCGCCTACGACTTGCGCGTGCTGCATGCAGCTCCCTTCGGGGAATTGAGTGAGCCCTTTGCAGCCAGGCAAGTGGGTTCCACCGCCATGCCCTTTAAACGCAATCCCGTCACGGCTGAGAAGATCTGCTCCCTGGCTCGTTACGTGAGCACCTTGCCCAAGGTGGCCTGGGACAACGCAGCCCTCTCTCTCCTGGAGCGCACCCTGGACGACTCAGCCAACCGCAGGGTGATCCTCCCCGAGGCCTTCCTGGCCCTGGACGAGATGCTCATCGCCGCCAGGTGCGTTGTCACGGGCTTAGTTGTCCATAAAGAAAAAATCGAGTACAATTTGTCTACTTACGGCGTCTTCGCGGCCACTGAGACGCTGCTCATGGAGCTTGTCAAGGCCGGGGCCGACCGCCAGGAGATGCACGAGTGCATCCGCCAGCACACCATGGCGGCCTGGGAGGTCATTCAACGAGGAAAGGAGAACCCCCTGACGGAGAGGTTGAGCAGCGATAGCGCCTTCCTCGCTTTCCTGCCTGCCGAGAGGGTGAAGAAGCTCCTGGATGTCGTCAACTTCGTGGGCGATGCTCCAGCCAGATGTGGGGAGTTCCTACGCCTCCTCCGAATGTGCCTGGCTGAAACTTAACGGGGTGTGCTACCTATGAGAATCCTGGTGATTAACGAAGATGAGAAGTTCTCTAAGGGTCTCCGCTATCTCCTGCAGCAAGAAGGGCACCGCGTTTTCGTTGCTTTTGAAAGCTCGTCCATCCCAGCCCTGGTCGGTAGACACAAGCCCGATCTGATCATTCTCGACAAGGACCTGTTGGAGATTGATGGCGTTCGACCCTTCGCTTCCTTGCAGGAGGACGCCGACATGCCGCTCGTCCTTGTTGTCGCCCCTACTGAGGAGGAAGGGCAAAGAGCCGAGGAGTTGCTTGAGGAGCGCATCCGAGCCTTTGCACCGGAACATCTTCGTCACGCGGAGACAGTCCTACGACGGTTGCGCGGCTTGTTCGAGGAAGAGAGGACTATCCTGAAGATAGGCCAGTTGACCATTGACTTTGAGAAGAAGCAGGTTACCTTCCGTGATAAGCTTTTGTTCTTGACCCCTCTTCAATTCAATCTACTGGGCTCCTTGGCCCTTAATGCTGGCCGGGTGATGGGCTATCGGGAACTCCTGGAAAACGTGTGGGGTTACCAGGGGGAGGACAGCGAGGCGCGAGAACTGCTCAAGGTTCACATCAAGCGCATAAGGCTCAAGATGCAAGCAATAGCCGAAGGGGGAGAGCGTTACATCCAAACGGTGCGAGGTTTTGGCTATAGATTGTCTCCCCCAGACGAATAAGGAACATCTGTCACCGATCGTTCACCAAATTGTAACTCTTTTGTCACCAAAGATTCACCGCCTTGTTACTGACATCCGGGCAAATCTGCGTTATACTAGTGTACAAAAAAGGAGGAGTGCCAACCATGTTCGACAGAGTAAGTGTCAAAATAGCCCGGTGCCCCGAATGTGGTAGCACCGTCGCGCTAGGCAAAAGCGTGAAACTGGGTGAGTTCATCGAGTGCCACGAGTGTGGCACGATGCTGGAAGTCATCAGCCTAAAGCCTCTTGAGATCGACTACGCTCTTGGAGACGAGGACTCGGAGGAGTGGGAAGAGGAGGAAGAGGGGGACGAGGACTGGGAGGAAGGGTGGGAAGAGGAGGTGGTCTAGCTTCCTCCACTAGCAGGGCATTCCGTTGCCCCTGATTGCCCAGCGCAGAGACGAGTGAGCCCTAACCTGTTAGACAGGTTAGGGCTCTATCCTTGTGGAATGGTTTGCCTTACCCCTTGATTACCCCCAGAGGCACCAGCCTGGCCACTTTGCGAGCGATTCCCGTCGAGTGGACCACGTTGACCACGCGGTCTACGTCCTTGTAGGCATCAGGGGCCTCCTCGGCCAGGCCCTTCCAACTGCCGCCCCGCACGACGATTCCCTTTTCCGCTAACTCCTGTTGTAGCTCTGATCCTTGGATCTTCTTGATGGCTGCGCTACGGCTCATGACCCGTCCCGCCCCGTGACAGGAGGAGCCGAAGGTCTTCTCCATGGCCTCGGCCGTGCCCACCAAGACATAGGAGGCGGTGCCCATGTCGCCAGGAATCAAGACCGGCTGCCCCACGTCTCGATAGTCGGCAGGCAGAACCTCCATCCCCGGCCCGAAGGCTCGTGTGGCTCCCTTGCGGTGAATGATCAGTTTGGTGAGCTTGCCATCAATGGGGTACTCCTCCACCTTGGCGATGTTGTGAGCCACGTCGTAGACCAGGGTCAGTTCCCGATCTTTGGCCACGCCAGCCAGCACGTCGTCCAGGACTTGGCGCACAAGGTGGGCCAGAATTTGACGATTGGCCCAGGCGTAGTTGGCGGCGCTGGCCATGGCGGCGAAGTAGTCGCGTCCTTCGGGCGAATCGAACGGAGCGCAGACCAGCTCTCGGTCGGGCAACTTGATGCCGTATTTGGCTACTGCCTTTTGCAGGTCGCGCACGTAGTCGGTGCACACCTGATGGCCCAGGCCACGGGAGCCAGAGTGGACCCAAACCACCATCTGGCCCTCGAATAGACCGAAGGCGTCGGCCGCTTTCTGGTCGTAGATTTCCTCCACCTCGCCCACCTCGACGAAGTGGTTGCCTGAGCCCAGGGTGCCCAACTGATCTTGACCCCGCTTCTTGGCATTGCTGCTCACTGCCCTCGCCTGTGCCCCGGCCATGTCCCCCCGCTCTTCGGTATGCTCCAGGTCATCTTTCGTGCCGTAGCTCTGGCTCACCGCCCAGGCCGATCCCTTTTCCAAAACCTCATCCATCTGCCGAGGGGAGAGCTTGATGTCTCCGCCACGACCCACGCCGCTGGGTACGCTTCGGAAAAGGGCGTTGACAATGTCGTCCATGATGGGCTTGACCTTCTCGGCCAGGATGTTGGACCTAAGAAGCCTGACGCCGCAGTTGATATCATAACCCACGGCCCCAGGCGAGATGACCCCATCGGAGGTCCTCAAGGGGATCACCCCACCGATGGGTGGGCCATAGCCCTGATGGATGTCTGGCATGGCCAGGGTGTACTTGACCACACCGGGTAGGGTAGCGGTATTAATCAACTGCTCCACAGAGCGATCCTTCAACGCCATCTCCAATAGCTCCTCATCGGCGTATAGACGAGCCGGCACCCGCATGTCGTCCCGAAAACTCTTGGGAATCTCGTAGACGTATTCCTCCACTCGCTTCATGTCTTTCTTGCTAACCATTTCTTCCTCCTTTTGCGTTCTACTTATCGCTTGTCACTACACATCGAAGACGATGGTGGCCACGAGACCGTTCGCTGTCTCCTTGATGGTGAGATCGTGGAAAGTGGCGGCCTTGATGGCCTTGGTCTTGCTCTTGGTTGGGCCGCCCGTCACGTGGGCCTTGAGCTGTGTGGGTGATAGGGTCTCGATGGCGAACTGAGAGTAGGTCTCCCTCTCCACCTCGTGCAGAAAGATTAGTTCATTTAGCCAATCAACCAGCAAGCTCTCGTAGTCCATCGCCTCCAGCGACACCTCTTGCTCGCGGGCTGGTTCTTCGAGAGAAGGCTCAGCCATCAGAGCGAACATGCCGTGGGCGGCATTGGCGAAAAGCTCCCGCATGTCCTGTCCATAGACTCTTATGGCCAAGTCAGCCGTATGCTCGATCTCCTCGAACCCTTCACTCATCACTTGTTACTCGTTCCCCGCTTCCCTTCCTCAGCCAGAATGCGCCGAGCCTGGGCGATATCCTGCTCTATCTGAGCCTTCAGCTCCTCCACGTCGTCGTAGCGCCGTTCTTCGCGCAGGCGCTCCACGAACGCCACCACCAGGTCGCAGCCGTAGATATTCTCGTCGAAGTCCAGGAGATGGACCTCCACGATGCGCTCGCCGCCGATCTCGAAGCTGGGTCGCACGCCAACGTTGGCCACGCCTTGGTGGCGTTCCTCCCCTAATCTAGCGTAAACAGCGTAGATACCGTCGGCAGGGACCACTTGCTCCTTCCGCACTTCCAGGTTGGCTGTGGGGAAGCCCAGGCAATGCCCGCGCTGGCTTCCCTGCACCACTTCGCCGGCCAGACTGGGATAGCGTCCCAATAGTTGGGTGGCCTGGCGCACCTTCCCCTTTAGCAGCAGGGAGCGGATACGGGTGCTCGATATGATTTGCCCCCGCCGGGTCAAAGGCTCGATGACCCGTACGGTGAAGCCCAACTCCTCTCCCAGGGCACGCAGGGTCTCTGCATCCCCTTCGCGCTCGCGCCCCAGGGCGAAACCAGCCCCCACCCAAAGCTCCATCATGTGCAAGTATCGGCGGACGCGGCCGATAAAATCCCTGGCGGAGGTCTGGGCCATCCCCTGATCGAAGGGCAGGATGACCAGCATGTCCAGACCCAGCTTTTCCAGTAGAGCGGCCTTCTCGCCTGGGGTACTCAGGTAGCGGGTCGGATTGTAAGGCGAGAGCACTGCGCTAGGGTGAGGATGGAAAGTGATCAGGCCAGTTAAACGATTTGCTTGCCTGGCCTCCTCCACCATTTGCTGGATCAAGTGCTGATGCCCTCGATGAACGCCGTCAAAGGCTCCTACAGTGATGATGGTATCACTGCTTAGATTGACAGACGACAGGTCGTCAATGATTTCCATTGAGCGATTGAGCTAGACAACTGACTCTAATTTCTAATCTTTAATCGTAAACACCTTCTCCGGTTGCCAGAACCCCGTCTGGGGATCGTGTCTTAAGATGGCGATCAGTTCCCCTTCTTGGGAGTAGGCGCGGCGGACCCCCCTCTGCCCCCCCCCGCAAGCAGGGGGGGAGGGGGGAGCTTGAACCTGCTGGCCACGGCGGATGCGCTTCTCCGTCTGGGCATCAACGATCATGGGGTCGAAATCCAGTAGCGCTTCGTCCGGAGGGTGCAAGAACTCCTGCCAGTTTCCCTGGGCGAAGGCCTCCGCCAATTCATCCAGGCTCACTGCCTTCTCCAGGGTGAAATGGCCGCTGGCCAGGCGAGTCAAGCTTTGCAGATGGGCCCCACAGCCCAGCTTCTGGCCCAGGTCGCGAGCCAGGGCCCGGATATAAGTGCCCGGCGAGCATTCTACCTGAATGGTGAGTAGCGGCGTCACCCAATCTAGTAGCTCGATGCTATGAATCTCAACCGAGCGAGACTCTCGTTCTACGGTAATGCCTCGACGCGCCAGCCTGTGCAGGGGTATCCCCTCATGTTTCAGAGCCGAATACATGGGCGGCACCTGCTGGATGGAGCCAATGAAGGAAGCCAGGGCTTTTTTTACCTCTTCTTCGGTGGCATCAACCTCTGCCGTGGCAGTCACCTCGCCCTCGGCATCGTGGGTGTCGGTGGTCACCCCCAGGCGAATCTCGGCCCGATAGACCTTGTCCGAGGCCATCAGATACTCAGCCACTCGGGTGGCCTGACCCAGGCAGACAACCAGCACCCCTGTGGCTGAGGGATCGAGGGTGCCGGCGTGGCCCACCCGTCGCTGGCCGCTTAGCTGCCGTACCCGATCCACAACATCGTGGGAGGTCATTCCCGCTGGCTTATCAATGTTAAGGATGCCAGAAATCTGCTGCCTTCTCAAGCCCGTTACTGTCCCTGGCTCATAGTTTGCTTGACTGCTGCCAGCACTTTTTTCCGCGTCTCATCCAGGTTGCCCTCCTTGAGTGTCTTCCTGCCGCTGGATTTCCTCTAAGAGCTGATGGATGCGCTCGCCTCGCTCCAATGACTCGTCCAGGCGAAAGATGAGCTCAGGCACAAAGCGCAGGGCCAGGCGAGAGGCGAGCTCGCGGCGTAGGAAGCTGACAGCGTGACCAAGTCCTTGCATTACCTCCTGTTTATTCCCCAGGGTGCTAATATACACGGACGCATGCCGTAGGTTGGGGCTGACCTCGACTGAGGTAATGGTCACAGAGTCCAGGCGCGGGTCGCTAACCCTTTTCTTTAACAACTCGCCAAGTTCTTTCTGAATGAGGCTACTGACCTGTTTTTGACGACGAGTAACCATTAGTAGCTTCCGCTTGATGCTATGTCAGACCGTGTTACGCATCACGCGGTACGCAATGCGCAACACCCTTCTCTAGCTCACCCTTTCTTTCTTATAAAACTCTATGATGTCGCCCTCTTCGAAATCCTTAAAGCCTTCCAACCCCACGCCACATTCGAATCCCTCTCTAACTTCCCTGACATCATCGGTGAAACGCTTCAGGGATCCGACTTGGCCATCATAGATCCATTGTTTGTTTCGCCTTATTCGAGCTAGAGCATTACGAGCGAGGTGCCCATCGGTTACATACACACCGGCAATACTGCCCACCCGGGGGATTGAAAAGACAGCTCTTACCTCAGCGTGGCCGATGACAACATCCTTGTAGACAGGCTCAAGGAGGCCCTTTAGGGCTTTGTCCACATCGTCAATCAACTTGTAGATGACATTATAAAGGCGGATGTCAACTCCCTCGGCGCCGGCCGTACGGCTTGCGGCTGAGTCTACCTGAACATTGAAACCAACGATGATGGCTCGGGAGGCTACTGCCAGCATAACATCAGATTCACCGATGTTGCCTGTTCCCTTGTGGAGGATGTTCATTTTTAGGTCCTCGTGGCCCAGCTTTTCCAGGGAGTTAACGATGGGTTCGATACTGCCCCGGACATCAGCCTTGAGGATAAGATTCAGTTCTTTTACCTGCCCAGCCTGGATCTGAGCAAGAATTTCGTCTAGACTGAAGACTCTGGTTGGTCGAGCAACTGCCAGTTCTTTTTCCTCAGCCCTGTGAGCGGCCATGGCGCGGGCTGTCCTCTCGTCCTCTACCACTCTGAAGGTATCGCCAGGTTGAGGGACATTGGAGAGACCCAAGACCACCACCGGTGTTGAAGGTGGAGCTTCCTTGACTTGCTCTTTCCGTTCGTTGAACATAGCTTTTATGCGGCCATAAATGTCCTCGATCAGCAAAGCATCTCCCAACCGTAGGGTGCCGTTCTGCACCAGAAGGGTGGCGGTTGGGCCTCGGGTCTTGTCCAATTTGCCCTCGATGACCGTACCTACGGCTGGACGGTTGGGGTTGGCCTTGAGCTCCGCCAGCTCCGCCACTGCCAAGATGTTACCCAATAGCTCGTCTATGCCGGTCTTTTTCTTGGCTGAGACTGGCACACAGATGGTTTCGCCTCCCCACTCCTCAACTTGCAAGCCCACGTCGGTCAACTGTTGTTTCACCCTCTCCGGGTTTGCGTTGGCTTTGTCCATCTTGTTCAGGGTGACGATGATGGGCGCCCTGGCTGCTCGGGCATGGTCAATGGCCTCCTGGGTCTGGGGCATCACCCCGTCGTCGGCAGCCACCACCAAGATGGCGATGTCGGCCCCCTGAGCGCCCCGGGCGCGCATGGCAGTGAATGCCTCATGGCCAGGGGTGTCCAGGAAGGTAATCTTCTGACCGTCGTACTCAACTTGATAGGCGCCAATGTGTTGGGTGATCCCCCCTGCTTCGTCATCCACCACATTGGTGTGCCGGATTGTATCCAACAACGTGGTTTTGCCATGGTCCACATGCCCCAAGATGGTGACCACCGGTGGCCGGGGTTCTAAGTCCTCAGGGGCCTCGCCCGCGTAGAGGCGCTCCTTGAGGGATTGGAGAATCGTGGGGATCTCTTCGACGATAACAGGAGGAGCCTCTGGCCTGGCCTCGAATCCCATCTCCTCTGCTACAATGGCAGCCGTCTCGAAGTCAATCTGCTGGTTGATGTTGGCCAGGATACCGTTGTTCATCAGTTCCTTGATGACGTCTATGGGGCTGACAGTCATTAGATCGGCCAGTTCCCTGACGGTCAAGAAATCGGGTATGACGATGGTCTTTTCGTTCTGGTTTTCAGTCATAAGTGCCTCCCTTCTGGCTAAGGTGCAGCGCACAAAAAGTGCGTTGCACCTTAACTCAATAGATCATTGAACTACTGGGACAGAGGCGCAGGGTGTTGGTCTCAGTAAATCCAATTCTGCTCGGCCTGGATTTGGCAATCCCCGCAGAGCAATCTTGGATTCTCTGAGTTTATGGGGGGAGAAGCGGGGTTAACAGCGAGGGGATGAGCGAGTTCACGCTAAGATTAACTACTCATTGCCTTGCTCCCGTTCGTTCCCCCAATAGTTAGTAGATCC
>CAYUPJ010000183.1:0-8764 GCA_964446635.1 uncultured Anaerolineae bacterium | reverse complement strand
TTGGAGATTGCTTCGCAAAAAGCGCTCGCAATGACAGGGCAAGTTTCTGAGTAGGGCACGGTGTGTGCGCCCGAAGCAATCTCCAACGTGCGTAGGGGATTGCTTTGCTTCGTTCCTCGCAACCGCAAAAAGCGCTCCTACTCATAAACTTGTCTCTGTCATTGCGAGTTTTCCATGGCGCGGCCCGCCATTCTAAAGGACAGAAACACTGCCCATCCTGTCATTGCGAAGGCGCGGTGTGTGCGCCTGAAGCAATCCCCAATTCGCGAGATGGGGATTGCTTCGGCGGAAGAGCGCCGCCTCGCAATGACAGAAAGAAGTTTCTGAGTAGCCGAAGGCGAAGCAATCCCCACTCTGCGAATTGGAGATTGCTTCGGCACAAAAACCGTGCCTCGCAATGACACGGCGAAATTTCTGCCCCCTACGGATGGCGCGATGCGCCATGGAAGACTCGCAATGACAGGCCCGGCCAACTCAAGGCCTCGCCCCCAAATTGAAATGCACGTAAACCATCTTACCCGAATAAGTTCTAAAACTTCGACCCCACTGACTCATTACTCGTTGACTCATTGACTGGTTACTTTACAGAATACCTTAAAATATTCACTCCGGGGCATCAAAATGGCCAAATTGGGGCCTGTTACCCGTATCTAAAACGCGAATTTTTCGTTATTATGGATGAGAGAAAGATCTCTGAACAGGAACATAGAGAGCTGATCGAGCGGGCAAAAGAGGGTGACTCATCTGCCTTTGCTGCGCTGTATGAATATTATTACGCGGACATTTATAACTTTATCTACCATCGGGTGGGCAACGTCCAGTTTGCCGAGGACCTGACGGCGGAGGTTTTCCTGAAAGCTCTGGAGTCCATTGATTCCTTCACCTTCCGCGGGATCCCTTTTCCTGCCTGGCTCTTCCGCCTAACCAGGAACTTGATGATTGATTACTCCCGCACCCATCCAGAGCCACTGGAGATGACGCTGCCCCTGGAAGAAGGGGTGCTCCCCACCGCTGAGGGAAGGGCCGACGATGTTTACGAAAGAAAGCTCACCCGAAGGAAGATGTTACAGGCCCTCAACCACTTGACTGAAGAGCAACGAGACGTGGTTGTTCTCAAGTTCGTGGAAGGATTCTCCAACACCGACGTGGCCCAGATATTGGGCAAATCCGAAGGGGCCATTAAATCGCTACAACACCGAGCCTTGGACTCGTTGAGCCGTATCTGGGAAGAAGTTTCTGCTGAGAGAAACCAGGTTTTTGACTGAAGAACGCGACTGTTCGCACTGTGAAGAATCCCAAAAACAAGAATTCGACCATTCGAGTAGGGAAAAAACCTGGTTTCTAGGATTTTGGGGTTGAGAGGAGATTGGGACAATGGGGCGATTTGAACGCGCTCTCGATGAGTGTCTCTCTCAACTGAATACTGGTGAGTTTAGCCTCGATGAGGTGCTGGCGCGTTATCCTGAGCACGAGGCCGAGCTTCGCCCCTTGCTGCAAATGGCGATGCAGATTCGCCAGATGCCGAAAGCTGTGCCCGCGCCTGCTGCCAGGGCCGCAGGCCGGCAGCAACTGCTGGCGGCGGTAGCCAAGAAGAGGAGGGAGAAGGCCCGCGCTCGGCCTGGCTTGCTGCGTCGCCTGGGGGAGAACGTAGCGATCCTGGTGCAGCCCCTGGTACGGCCTCAGAGGCAATCCCTGCGGCTGGCTCAAGCTATCGCCGCGCTGCTGGTCGTTGTCTCCCTGATTAGCGCGGGGACGGTGAGGGTGGCGGCGGGCAGCCTGCCCAATAGCCCCCTTTACTCCATCAAGCTCACTACCGAGCGGGTTCAACTGGCTCTCACCACCACGCCCGCGGGCAAGGCCCGCTTGCACATGGGCTACTCCGAGAGGAGACTGGAGGAGGCCCGAGCTCTGTGGGAAGCGGGCAAGGGCGTGAGTGAAGCGACGCTGCAGGCCATGAAGAGTGAGAACAGCGGCGTTCTGACGGCCATTAGCCAAGTCTCTGAGAAAGAGAGGCTCAACCTGCTGGGCGACTTTACCCTTCTAACGGCGAGGCAGCAGGTGACTCTGGAGGAGATGAAGCCAGGGATTCCGCCTTCCGACCAGGAGAAGGAGACCGTCGAAAAAGCTCTCGAAGCTTCTGAGGAGCATCAGTGGATAGCGACGGAGGCCATGAAAGAGCCCAACCTGTTGCTCACGCCCAGCCCCAGGCCAAGGCCGACGGATACGGCGACTCTGGTGCCTCCAACGTTCACGGCGACTGTGGCGCCGCCCATCTTCACGCCGGCCCAGGCGCCGCCCACTTTCACACCGCTGCCTGTGCCGACGGCTACTCCTGTGCTGCCTACGGCCACACCGGTTCCCACGCCGACACCGAAACCGACGGCCACGCCGACGCCTCAGGCGGCGGTGGCGCCCTTCCAGCCAGAGGTGGAACCGACGCCCACCGCGACACCTCAGGGAGGGATACCGTTCCAACCGACGGCCGAGCCGACGACGAAGCCTACCCCGACATGCACCCTCACGCCTACGGCCACGTCCACAGTCACGGCCACGCCCACGGCCACGTCTACCCCCGCGCCAACCGTGGTGCCGACGGCTACGCCGACGCCTCAGGGGGAGGTGCCCTTCCAGCCCGTGACGGCCTCCGTGGTCACCAACTGCCGGGTGAGCGATGCTCCTCAAGGTGAGGGAGTGAGCGAGTTCCCGGCAGGCACCGACACGGTCTATATTGTGTTCGACTATACGTACATGGTGGGCGAAGAGGTGGAGATCAGGGTTTATGACAACGTGGGCCATCTGCTGTTCCAGGAAGTCAGGACGCTGTCGGGGGATGGGACGGTATCCATTGAGTTCTCCGTAGGCGGAGGCTTCGCGGCGGGCCGATACCTGGTCAACATCTACAAGGGCGGGGGGGTCATCAAGACCATCATCTGGGACATTGTTGAAACGTGAAACGTGAAACGTGAAACGTGAAAAAAGCCTCAGGTGGGCTGCTGGCCGCCAAGCTCGACAGCCCACCTGAGGAGAAATGGGACAGGGTGCTGTTTATTATCGTCCTATTGGTTAGCGCCCTGTTCCGGGAATTATTATACCGCTTATCGTGTACCTTGTCAAGAAACCCGTGGGGGTTAGGTGCATTTCAGTTCTGGGGCAAATGTCATTGCGAGGGCGCGGTGTGTGCGCCCGAAGCAATCTCCAACGTGCGTAGGGGATTGCTTCGTCGCAAAAAGCGCTCCTCGCAATGACAGGCCCGGCCAACTCAAGGCCTCGCCCCCAAATTGAAATGCACGTTGGGGGTTGCTGGTTGGCCCGTTACTTTACAGAATACCTTAAAATATTCGCTCCGGGGCATCAAAATTGCCAAATTGGGGCCTGGTACCCGTATCTAAAACGCGAATTTTTCGTTATATAGGGTGAAAGACAGGTACATTATCTCGACTGATCTCGACTGAAAGGAGGTGAGGCCATCGGACGAAGAGTGTATTATCCGCCCGGTTGGCGGCGTGAAGACGCTGGCAACCCAAGTATAAGACCATCACAAGATTACACATTCTAAGGAGGTTAGTTACAAATGAGTAAGAAGTTTAGACTTTTAACGGTACTAGTGCTGGTAACGGGGCTGCTGGGTGGTCTACTGACCGGCAGCACGGTATCGGCTGATCCTGTGCCCGGCACCGTAGTCGAGCTCCCTCGCATTGACCTGGGGGATGTCTTCGGGACCGGGACGGCTGACTGGGACACCAAGATCCAGGTCCAGAACGTGGGGGTCAGTGACACCGGGGTGATCGCGTTCTTCTGGGGCTGCTACGATGGCCTGTGCCCGTCCAACGACCTTGGACTGGTGGGCCACGCCTGCATGTACGTGCCCTATAATGGTGTCTGGACTCTGCACACCCAGATTCCCGATGACGCCTGCTCGGCCATCGTCTACTCGGTAGGGGATATAGATTTGGATGGCGATGTGGACGATGACTTCCAGGATGCCTGTGATGATGCCGATCTCAGTAGCACCGCGGACTGGAAGGCGTGGGTGGCGGACTACGGCGACACTGGCGAGCCGTTGGCGGTGACGGTAGACCGCTGGGGTACTGACTCCTACGGGGAGTTCGAGATCTCCAGCAGCTACACCGGTGTCTCCGATCCCGAGATGTCCGAGATAGGGGGTGCCCCTTACGAGTACTTCGCGCCCTACGTCATGCACGGCTATAATGACCTGGACACCACCATCACCATCCAGAACTCGGGTGATCACTGCACCTCCATCTGGATCTACTACAAGGAGGAGGGCAACTGCGAGTACATGAAGGCGCAGCACGTGGAGGTCATAGCGCCTGGTCAGGCCATCCGCATCGGCCCAGGGGATGATGCGGACATGGCATTCCCGTCGCCGGAAATCGATCCTGAGTGGTTGGGTTCAGCCTACATCACGGCCAATGAGCCCTTGGCGGTCATCGTGGACCAGTTGAGCCACGATCCCTCGGAGAACCGGGGCACGCTGCTGAGCATGCGTGGGATGCCGTTCTGGTACAACTGGAACAACACGTGGTATGCCGACCTGCTGTACCGGGAGATCAGCGGCTGGACCTCCAGCATCCAGGTGCAGAACCTGACCCAGGATTCCCATCCCACCTTCGTCACCGTGGACTTCATGGACCAGAGCGGCGACGAGATCCTGTTCGTAGGCGACTGGGTGTGCCGAAACGGCTCGGCCACCTTCTACCTGCCGGCCATCATTGACCTGGGCGTCAACTTCCCCTTCGGCTACGTTGGGGCGGCTGAGATCGAGTCCCATTACCAGGTTGATTATCCGGGTTGGGGGCACGTGGGTGAGCCTATCTTCGCCGTGGTGGACCTCAAGAAGACCAAGGTGTACGACGCGAGCCTGTCTGGCTGGCGGCACACCGTGGCTGGCGAGACCCAGGCTGGGGCCTACAATGCCCATCCGAAGTACGAGAAGGAGAACGCCTGGGGTTGGGCCATGCCCTTCATCGCCAAGGAGCAGGAGGGTGTGACCTCCCGCATCGCCATTCGCAACAACTCCAACTGCAACAAGATCGATGGCTGGATTGACATCAAGGACGAGACCGGCAGGGTGGTGACCGTGATCCCCGTGCCCTGGCTGCAGCCGAAGCACATGAAGGTGATTGACCTGGCCTACTTCGGGCAGATCTCTCGCGGCTTCGTGGGCGCGGCTGAGTTCTGGGTCGGGGGTGTAGAGCAGCTCTGTGACATAGATGGTGACGGCGAAGAGGACATCGAGCCAGTGATGCCTTCTGTCGTGGTGCTGAACTACGGCTTCGCCAAGGAGCTGCCCATCGGCGGCGGCGCTCCGCAGACCACCGAGGGTGACCTGACCAGGATCTACGAGGGCATCCCGTTCGCGTATGGTGCTTCGCCCTGCGAGATCGAGATCTGCGGCCAGGTGATCGAGGCGCTCGATCTGGAGCCCCTTGACGATGCGGAGATCTGGGTAATCGAAGGAGGGACACACACCCCTTACAACATCTCCGGTACTGCGTACATCGGCGCTGCATGTGAGGGCCAGATCCGGCTGAAAGGCTCCACCGTGCAACTGCAGCTTTTGACTGATGACGGGTGGTCCACTGTGCGTGAGGGCACGACCAGTAGCACGGGCGGGTACTCGTGGGGAGATATCCTCGAATTCGGGGAGACATACCGGCTCAGGATCTTCGTCCCGGTGGGGCAAACCAACACCGTGAGCTATGTGTCAGGCACGTTTGTAGCCACCGGTGACGTGGTAGCAAGCTTCCACATCGAGACAGCCAATGGTGAATTAGTGCTCGATAGTGGCGCTTGGTGCACTTTTGGGGTGGATCCAGACGTTGTTGAAACGCTTGGTGACACCACCGACTCCACGGGCCACTACTGCTTCGATTGGGAGAAGACCGCGGCGCCCGAGGACATCACCCTGGTGGCCTTCAAAACCGGCCACATCAATGAGCCCGTGACCCTATCGGGCGTCGAGTGCGACGACCTGATGGTCAACTTCGAGATGGACCCGGTGTGTAACACCATCAGTGTGACCGGTTACGTCTACGACAAGATGACCGGCTTGGGTATCAATGGCGCCAGGGTCTGTGCACGTAACGACCAAACCAAGGGGCTCGGAGTATGCGATGATGATACGAGCTCGGGTGGCCCACAGCGGAAGGCCGGGTTCTACAACATCGTCGACATCCCCTTCGATCCGGGCGACACCACCAAGGTGTTTGTTAGCGCCTTAGGGTATAATGGGGAAGTAGACAGCGTGTTCATTCCCAAGTGTGGCTGGGCAGGGATCGACTTCGAGCTCCACCAGACGCCCAAGTCCCGCGTGCTGCTTTACTACGGCAACGGCGGATGGGATGTAGACGATCTCCAAGGCTTGGACGGGGTTAACTACGACGAACTCGCGGACTTCTTCGCCGGGTTTGGCTACTTCGTGGACTACACCGACGTGTGGCCGACAGAGTTCGACTGGACGCTGAAGTACGAGCTGATCGTGCTGCTGGCTCCGGGCCATGACAACCAGGATAGCCTGACCATAAATGGCTTCACATGGGGCCAGAAGGCTGACCTCGACTCGTACCTGCAGCAGGAAGGCAAGCTGGTCATCCTGAGCGACGCCACCGATTGGACCGGCAATGGGGTGGAGAACGACCTGCTCGGTGACCTGCCCGTTGAGCTGGACTTCGCCGGCGGCAGCTACAGCAGCGGCCATGGAGACCAGATCGATCCAGTTTCGTGCTTGGTCAATGACGTGGCGACCTACTCCGCCATCGGCACAGGCACTAACAACTGGACGGAGGTGAATGCCCCCGGCACGGCAACTCCGGGCGAGATAATCCTCCAGAACGCCGGCTCAAATCAGAACGCGGGCGGCGCCATGTACGCGGCTGACGTTCCGTCGCATGGCAACGGTTGGGTCGCAATCCTGGGTGATGTAGACGGGCTCAGCGATAATGCCTGGTTGGGCCCCTTCAACTGGGGTGCGGACAACGGGTGGATAGCATTCAACTGGCTCTTCTGCGATGTTCCATAAGCTGGTTGATACATCGTTGCCCTAGCTAGACAAAAGGGGCTGGGCCGCAAGGCCCGGCCCCTTTTTTGTTTTCCCCTCCCTCTGAGGGAGGGGTTAGGGGAGGGTGGGCTCTCCATCGGCGAATCCACCCCCTCCCAGCCCCTTCGACTGGGCTCAGGGCAGGCTCCCCCTGCGAGGGGGAGGAGCGCAATGGTCTCCGTTTGACCGATGGCGCGAACTGTGATAGAGACTCAGTAGATGGAAATTCTGAAGCAGGGCGGGCTCCCATGCCCGCCACGGCGGACATGCCCGCGAATCGGCGGCCCTTCGGCGGGCTCTGGGCAGGCTGTGGGAGCCACCGCTGCTAGTAATTTTCCATCTACTGAGACTGGTATCTGATCACCGAGCTGGAAGAGACGCAAATGCAATTTGCTCAGATAGGGCTTTGATGGTATAATGCGAGAAAATTAGCAAAGATGTAACTACCCAGCCACTGTTGTCATTGCGAGCGTTTTTTGCGAAGCAATCTCCAACCAGCGAATCGGGGATTGCTTCGTCGGCACAAACCGCCTCCTCGCAATGACAGTCTGAGCAGTTACGCAAAGATTTAAGGGAGGAGGGGAATGGTCGAGCAAGCCAGAGCACCGGTTTCAGAGTTGGAGAGGGCGGAGATACCCTGGGTGGTGGCCTATCTGCGAGAGGACATCCAGGACCTCAGGAGCGAGGTTCGGGAGGTACGGCGGAGCGTCCAGCGGCTGGACGAGAAGATTGACAGCGGCCTGGAGCGTCTGGATGCCAAAATAGATGCCAGAACCGATGGGCTGGAGGCCAAGATCGAGGGACTGCGCCAGGATATGGACGCCAAGATCGAGGCATTGGACGCCAAGATTGATGCCAGGACTGATGGGCTGGACGCCAAGATCGAGGGTCTGCGCCAGGATATGGATACCAAAATCGCGGGTTTGGACGCCAAGATCGAGGGGCTACGCCGAGATATGGGTGTACAGCTCCGTTGGATCATCGGTATCGTCATCGGGGCCATGCTAGCGATGACGGGTGTTTTCGCCTGGATCGTAGATCGGATCCTGACGCCGTAGTGGAGGAGGACGACATGGTTGAGCAGGTCAAACGGCCCTATGGGGAGATTCAAGAGATGGAGCGGCGCTTGAATGAAATGAGGAAGGAGATGGTTTCGCTGTGGAAAGATGTCGATCAGCATTTTAGTAAAGTTGATCGCCGGTTCTGGGACGTGTATGGGGAGATGAATACTCAATAGGCTGAAAAGATGTATAATGGGATTACCCCCACGTGGGCAAGAGCCTTCTCGCCTTCTTTGGTCGAAATGAGCATCCAATGATGAGGAAATATTCTCTCCTTCTAGGCCTGGTCATCACTGCGGCGCTTTTTCTTGCCACTATCCCGAGCGCTGCCCTGCCAGAGCCTGGGTTGGTTCGGGCCAGCAACGTATTCACTGGCCCAGGTTACAGGCTGACGGCCACTCCCACCCGTACCTCGACGGCCACGCTGGTGGTCCCCGGCAGGCCCACCCGCACCCCGACCGCCACGCCCACACCCACCGTCACCCGTACCCCGACCTGCACCTCAACTGTCACGCCCATACCCACCGTCACCCGCGGGCACGCCCGCACCCCAACTGCCACGCCCACACCCACCGTCACCCGCGGGCACGCCCGCACCTCAACTGCCACGCCCACACCTACGCCTACACCCACCGTCACCCGC
>CAYUPJ010000182.1:0-8765 GCA_964446635.1 uncultured Anaerolineae bacterium | reverse complement strand
CCAGAAGCTCCTCCAGAAATCGTCCTGCCGCTCCCACAAAGGGGCGGCCCTGCCGGTCTTCGTGGAAACCGGGAGCCTCGCCGATGAACATGATTTCTGCGTTCTCAGGCCCCTCGCCGGGCACCGTCTGAGTGCGGCCCCTGGCCAGTTCGCAGCGCTGACAAACGGCTATCTCCTCGTAAAGCTCGGTTAGTTTGGACATGCGTTTAGCTCCTCTTGATTGTAGAAATCACCTTTGCCATTTCCGAGAAGAGTTGCTCAAAAGCTGGTTCTGCACAAGGTATATGCTGGGAAGGATCCTCAAAAGGATGGCGATGCCAAGTCTTGACCTTGTCATAGCCGAAAACCCGCTCTCCCTCCAAAATCAAAGCGAAACTTAACCGGCCATTCATCGCATTGTAGTAAACGTCAATGAAGAGCCTCTCCTCGATAGCAATCCTGGCCTTTAGGAAATTGACCCTTCTATTCAGGACAGCTACTGGGATATCCTTCCAGTGTCGGCGTGCTTCCTTTTGCAGACGGATGAGGAAGTTGTCTAACTCCTGTTTGTATATTTGCATCCAGCTATCCTACCGACAACTCCCGAATAAGGGAAAGCCAGTATTGTTTTTCCATCTCCAGCGCTTCCCATTCGATGAAATCGCTTTCTACCTGATACGAGTGCCTGTTAGGGATCGCGTCTCTATCCCAAGCCGCGCTAAAGTCTTGAAAAGACACGCCGTAACGAAACTCGTAATCCGAGATTCGTCCGTTACATTCTTTCAACTTTGCAGCCATCGTTTCTCGGGCCAGATAGATGATTTTGTCCTCCACAGTCTCCCCTGAGAAGCTCTGAAGCCTCTCCACAAGCCTTTCATCAAGCAAAATCGCTTCCATCGCTCCTCCTTCTCAAGAACCTCGAGAGAATTGCCCTCATGCTGCAAATTATACTGCATCTACGGGATTTTGTCCAAACTCTGAGCCAGCCTTCCTATTAGAGCTTGCTTGAGCTGCTGGAGATGGCTCTGAAACGTGGCCGAGGTCAGGCGCTCCGTGGACATGATCAGGGCATCCTCATCACTGTCGCGATAATAACGGCGCCGCAATCCGGCCTTCCGAAAGCCATACTTGTGGTATAGATTTTGAGCTGTGACGTTAGAAACACGCACCTCTAAAGTGGCGATCTCAGCTCCAAGCTCTATAGCCCGATCGAGCATGGCTACCAACAACAGCTCACCAATTCCTCGTCGCCGCCAGTTGGGTTGCACGGCTATGGTGCTGATGTGGGCCTCATCAACCATCATCCAGAAGCCACCGTATCCGAGGATAGACAGTCGTATCCCTGCTCCCAGAGAGTGCCGGACCCTGGCCAGCAGACCCAACTTGGGTCTCTCCATCTGACACTGGCGGGCGACGAAATAGTGGGAGAGGTCGTTCTCCAGGAGCTCATAACGGTAGGCGCGGGCAGACCAGGGCGAGGAGAAAGAGACACGCTCAATCTCCATCACCTCTCTGATGTCTCGCAGATGCATAGGTTCGATGATATAAGGCAGACCTGTGTAGTCCATCACTTTATCGGAGGGTGGCGAAGATAGATGGGGGCCAGACTGGCGGGATCGTCCACCTGGCCTCTTTCCAGGCGTTGCCAACCCAGCTCTGCCAGATACCCTGCCCGGCGCAGAGAAGAGGCCGGCGAGGCTACGACAGCCTTTTCGCCCAGACGCTCTCGCAACAATTCAGCGGCCTGGGCGTCTATCTCTCCGCAGAAAAAAGTCGGGGTTTCGATTTCGGCGCACAGTTCCTCTAACGATGTCAGGCGATAGTCGCCCTGTATTTGCCACCGACCACGCCTCCGCTCATAAAAAGCGGCAGAAACCCATCCCCGACCGGCTTGTAGGATAGCGCACACAGGGCCTCGCTTACGGCCCTGGGCATAAACCAGGGCATCCAATGTCGGTATCCCTATGAGCGGTATAGCCAGGGTGAGGGCCAGGCCCTTGGCTACGCCTAGCCCGATGCGCAGCCCGGTGAAGGAGCCAGGGCCCAAAGCTACAGCTATTCCCCTTAGCTCGGAGGGTGAGACCCTTTGTCGCTCTAGGATGCGCACAATGCCAGGCACCAGTTCCACTGTGTGGCCATTTGCCGAGCGCCACGTCTCTTCGGCCACCACCCGCTCTCCGTCATACAGTGCCAAACTAGGCATTCTCGTAGCCGTGTCAATAGCTAAAAGCAAGAAGCTTCTCCTCGCTAGATTCCAAAAGCTCTGCGCCTGAATTCCCACAGCAGTTCCTCGTAGCGCTGTCCCACAGCTTTCATCACCAGGCCGCGCTTGGTCTCGGCGATGTGGCGGAGCTCGATCCACAGATGCTCAGCAGGTAGAGCCTCTGGCGCTCGGTCGGCCCACTCGACGACGCAGACCCCTTCGCCGTAGAAGTATTCCTCCAGGCCTAGAGTCAAGGTTTCTTCGGCCTCTCCTATGCGATACAAATCTATGTGGTATAGTGGCAGCCTTGCTTGCTCTTGCCTGTACTCGTTGATCAAGGTGAAGCTGGGGCTGGTGATGGGTCCCTCGATTCCCAACTCCCGCCCGATGCCCTGGGCCAGGCAGGTTTTCCCTGCACCCAATTCACCCACCAGGCAGATCACGTCGCCACTTTGCAAGAGCTCCCCCAGCCTGGCACCAAATCGCCGCGTCTGAGCCTCGCTGTGGCTGATGAAGTCCAAGCTGTATTCATCCAATATAGGAACCACCTCTGCACACCCCGCTGCCTGAAATTACCTTATTGTACAACGTTTGTCCTTTCTCGACAAGCGGGCTAGCCAAAAAGCGAAAAATGTGGTATCATAGGACTAGCTAAAATCAAAGAGGGAGGATCCTCAATGAGGAACATCTGCGTCATCGGAGTCGGCTACGTTGGATTGGTGACCGGGGCCTGCCTGGCCGATCTGGGCAATCGCGTGATCTGCCTCAACCGTAACCAGACCAAGGCCGACAACCTCAAGAAGGGCGTCATGCCCATCTATGAGCCTGGGCTGGAGGAGATCGTGCGGCGAAACTATGCTTCTGGGCGCCTGGATTTCACCACCTCCTACGACGAGGCTCTAAACGATGTTGATTTTGTGTTCATCGCCGTGGGCACTCCTTCTGGGGCTGAGGGCGAAGCGGATCTGGTTCACGTCAACCAGGCATCGGAGGGCATAGCCGAGCGCCTGGACCACCCCATTATCATCGTCAACAAGAGCACGGTGCCCATCGGCACCGGCGACTGGGTGGCCGACATCGTCAGGGAGAACATGCCCGACCAGGATATCGAGTTCTCGGTGGTCTCCAACCCTGAGTTCCTGCGGGAGGGCTCGGCGGTGTACGACTTCATGAACCCCGATCGCATCGTCTTGGGTTCAACGAATCCGGCAGCGGCGCATCGGGTGGCGGAATTGTACTACTCTCTGCAAGCTCCGATCATCATCACCGACCTGCGCACGGCAGAGATGATCAAGTACGCTTCCAACGCTTTCCTGGCCACCAAGATTTCGTTCATCAACGAGATCGCCAACATCTGCGAGGCGCTGGGAGCTGACGTGACGGAAGTGGCCCGTGGCATGGGCATGGATCAGCGCATCGGGCCGCAGTTTCTGGGCGCAGGTGTGGGCTGGGGAGGCAGTTGTTTTCCCAAGGACGTGAAAGCCCTGTCGCACATGGCGGCCACCCACGGGGCTCACCCCCAGTTGCTGCGGGCGGTGATGGAGATCAACTACGACCAACGCAAGAGGGTGATCCAGAAGCTGCGGGACATTCTGGGCGGCTTCCGGGGAAAGACCATCGGCATCCTGGGCCTGGCCTTCAAGCCCAACACCGACGATATGCGAGACGCGCCTTCTATCGAGATCATCCACATGCTCCAGCACGAGGGGGCGCAGATCAAGGCTTACGATCCGCAGGCCACGGAAACGGCCAAGCGGATCTTGACCAACGTCACCTATGGCGATAGTCCATACGCTGTGGCCGAAGATGCGGATGCCCTGATCCTTATGACCGAGTGGAACGAGTTCAAGCAGTTGGATATGATGCGCATCAAGGAGACGATGCGTCAGCCGATCATACTCGATGGCCGCAACATCTACATTCCGAGGAGGATGCGGGAGATGGGTTTCACCTACCGCGGCATGGGGCGCGGCTACAATGATGCGGTATGACAAAAGCTGATTCGCCGACTCGCTTCTCCGTTGGGGTGGATATCGTCGAGATCGAGCGCATCGAGGCCGTCTTGCGACGGCACGGGGAGCGTTTTCTCCAGCGAGTGTACACCCCAACGGAGCAGGCCTATTGCCGAGGACGAGTGCCAGAGCTAGCAGCCCGCTTCGCGGCCAAAGAGGCTGTTTCCAAAGCCCTGGGCACGGGGCTGCGAGGCATCGCCTGGCAAGAGATGGAGATCCTTGGCGATGAGCGGGGCAAACCGCTGGTTTGCTTGCATGGGCGAGCCAAGGCACGGGCCGAGGAGTTGGGCCTGTCCGAGTTCGCCGTCAGCCTTTCCCATTCGCGGGATTATGCCGTGGCTTTGGTGGTGGCGGCTGGGCCAAGGGAGGTTTGAGGAATGGAACAGGCAGATTGAACAACTTCTTGAGGAGATGGGTGAAGAACATGGCAAAGAATAGGGGCAAGTTCTACGCTTCTGAGAGCCAACTAACTTTGACTAACAGGAGGAATGTAAGAGCATGAAGAAGAGGGGACGAGTTTTCTCAGGTGCGCGGCCCACGGGCCGTCAACATCTGGGCAATTACCTTGGCGCGATCCGCAATTACGTGGCCCTGCAGAATGACTACGATTGCATCTACTGCGTGGTGGATCTGCACGCTCTGACTACCTTGAAGGATACCGAATATCTCAGGGAACACACCTACGAGATGGTGCTAGACTGGCTGGCGGCGGGGATGGATCCGCAGCCCACCATCATCTTCGTCCAGTCCCATGTGCCCCAGGTGACGGAGTTGCACACCATCCTATCTATGGTCACGCCTATGGGCTGGCTTACCAGGCTGCCCACCTTCAAAGAGAAGGTCCGCCAACAGCCCGATAACGTAAACTATGGACTGCTGGGCTACCCGGTGCTGATGGCCGCCGACATTGCTCTTTACAAGGCCGACACCGTGCCTGTGGGAGAGGATCAAGCCCCTCACCTGGAGTTCACTCGCGAGATCGTGCGCCGCTTCAATTACCACTTCGGGGAGACTCTCGTCGAGCCCGAGATGAAGCTGACTGATGTCCCCCGGGTGCTGGGCACCGATGGGGTCAACAAGATGAGCAAGTCCTTGAATAATCATATCGAGCTGGCCGCCTCGCCTGAGGAGATTCTGGAGCGGGTGATGACCATGGTCACCGACCCCGCTCGTCAATATCGCACCGACCCTGGCCATCCTGAAATCTGCAACGTCTTCCACCTGCACAAGCATTTCACGCCCGATCCTGAGGCCATCGTCCAAATTGATGCCGATTGCCGCAATGCGACCATCGGGTGTGTGGAGCACAAGAAGTGGTTCGCCAGGGACCTGGCCGAGTACTTCGCCCCCTTCCGTGTTCGTCGGACAGAGCTGACCGCCAATCCCGATTACGTCTGGGGGGTCCTGGCCGACGGCGCTGCCCGTGCTCAGGCCATTGGTGCTGAGACGCTGGACGAGGTGAAGGAGAAGGTTGGCCTGCCGTAACTCGTGAATTCTTATTATGGTGGAGGGCTAGTATGGAGGTCTTAACGGACCTCATTTCCATGAACGACACCAGATCACGAATCATCCAGGCCGAATCACGTATTTCGATGCGGACCTTGGGGACCGTTTCCTTCCTCGCCCTTGTCCTGTTCCTTCCGAGCTTGGCCAGGACGGTTGAGGCCGCCGTTACCTTGCTTAGCTTTACCATCTCCGCAGTCACGCGATTTGCCCTGTCACCAACGGCCGCGAGAATTCCAGCGAGCGAACCAATGACTATGAGCGCCCCGGGGCCGGCAAGCACACCATCCTCGGCTCCAACCGCAATTCTCATTCGGATGCCAATAACAAGCCTTCCCACAAGCACGCCTGCAACACTGGAGATCAGCTCTCCCACGAGCACTGCGACAGCGACAAAAACAGCAACAGTAACCCTTTCGCCCATGCCATCGCCAACCAATTCCCCAACTTCGAGGCCCTTGACTCCTACGGACACAGCTCAGCCACCGACAGCAACTGTAACCCCGACAGCCTTGGGTATTCCTCGAAGAACGGCTACGGTAACCCCAACGGTCTTGAGCCTCGAGCCTCGGAGGACGGGAACCCCAACGGCCTTGAATCTACCTCGAAAGACGCTAACCCAGACTGCTACCCCAGGGCCACGGCCAATCTCCCGACGCGCTGCGGGTTTGGGCCATCTCTGGTTCGTTGGCATCTTATTCATTGCCGTTGGGGTAGGACTGGCATGGCTGGCCTATTCACTTATCAGAAGGAGGCACGATTGAAGTACTTTAGACTTCTCCTCATCGCTACTCTTGCTGTCTTGGTCTTGACAGCGTTCCATCTGCCATTCCTCCCCCTCGACAGGAGTACAGCCCTTGCCCCAGTTGAAGGGCAAGAGACCACCTTGCAAAATCCTACCGTGCGAGTAGCCCCTGCCGAATCGGTTGTGAGACCAGGCGAGGGCCTCACCGTCTTCGTTATGATTGATCAGGCCACCAACCTAGGCGGCTTCGAGTTCACTCTGCTCTTCATCACCACGACGGTGACGGTGGACAATGTAGTGGTGGGGGACTTTCCAGGCAGTACGGGACGGACAGTCATCCCCCTCCCTCCCATCATAGACAACCAGGCAGGAAGGGCCAGTTTCGGAGCAGCAACCGTCGGTAGCGCCCCCGGCGCCACTGGGATGGGCGTGTTGGCCACCGTCGCCCTCAACGCTCAGAGCTCTGGCGAAAGTCCTCTCGACTTGCAAAACGTCGTCGTGCTGGACACGAACGCCCACCCCCAAACAACCACCGTCGAGGACGGATTGGTCCGAATAGGATTCGCCATCTACCTGCCTATGATACTGAAAGCCAGGTAGGAGATGAGGATGGCAAAGTTTGATGGGCCCCGAGGCAAGATGGATAAGGCAAGTGTCAAGTCTTGGCTAATCATCCTCCTGGCTCTTGCTCTTTTGCCCGTGCTGGTAATAGCCGCGCCTTCACTTTCCTCTGACGAGATAAACCTGACCCAGCAAGGCGCCGTGATGCGCATAGAGCCCGTGGAATCAACGGTGGCGGTGAGTGAGAGCTTCACGGTCTCCGTGATGATTGACAACGCCAACAACCTGGGCGGCCTCGAGTTTGAGATGCTCTACATTCCAACCATCGTCATGGTAGATAGCGTGACGATGGGCGACTTTCCGGGGAGCACCGGGCGGACGGTCTTCCCTCTCGGCCCCATCATAGACAATGGAATTGGGAAGGTTCACTTCGGAGCTGGTAGCTTTGGGGGTTCGCCAGGGCCAAACGGGACGGGAGAGTTGGCCATCATCGGCCTGACTGCCCAGGGCGAGGGGGGGAGCTACCTCGACCTCCAAGATATCCAGGTGCTGGACATATCTGGCACCCCCCAGGTGGCTACCGACGAGGACGGCTCGGTCGTGGTGGGGGCTGGGCTGACTCCGACCCGCACCGCCACCCGGACCTCTACAGCGACATCCACGCCTACGCCAACTAATACTCCCACCCATACACCTACCCGGACTAGAACCAGCACACCGACTGCGACGCCTACTGCTACATCTGCGACTACGCCGACGGCCACATCTACCAGCACTGCCACGCCGACGGAAACACCTACTCCCACAAATACCAACACCCCGACCGAGACGCCTGTTTCAACCGGCACGTCTACACCAACGCCGACCAGCACGGTCACGCCGACGCCAACTACGACCGGCACTGTTGCTCCTACGGCCACTCCAACCAGCACACCCACCGGAACGCTGGAAGCGACGCCGACATCTACCTGCACCAGTACGGCCACGCCGACGCCCAGCGTGACAGCCATGCCTACGGAGACCGCCACGGCGACGCCGACCTCTCCAACCATGCCGGGGCCTGTGGTAATAGTCTCGCCAACACAGGGCTATCCTGGACAGGAGTATACTATACGAGGGTCAGATTTCACGCCCAATGGCCTTGTGCATGATGGTTTCACCGATCCCAACCAGGAATACCATTACAAGGGTTCCTTCTATGCCAACTCGTCTGGAGAGTTTGTGCGGGCTATTGCTTCGGCGGGGGATTGGCTTGTGGGAGTGTATACTTACATAGCTTACGACTCCACCAAGAACCACAATGCCTCTGTGCAGTTCACCATTTCTGGTCCTACACCAACCTCTACTCTCACGCCCGCACCGGGGCCAGTGGTCATCGTCTCCCCTAGTGAAGCACCCATTGGGGAGTGGTTTGTATTCACGGGCTCTCATTTCACCCCAAATGGTTTCATAGAGGACCGGTTCACGGGTCCGAACCAGGTCGAGCACGGTCTGGGTTACTTCCAGGCCGATTCAGCCGGGGGGTTCATCCGCAAGCATAGATGGAGCGGAGGCTGGTCTGCAGGCATTTACACCTACTTGGCTTTCGATGTCACTATGCTCTCCTGGACCTCTGTGAAGTTTGAGATGACCAATTCTCCAGCATATAAAGTCTACCTGCCGATCATCGTGAAGAATTCAGGTAACCTCCAGTGGAGGAGAACACGCGGGTTTTCGAAGCGGAAGTCCGTGTAGGAGGGGCAGAATGGGTCTGGAGTGGGGT
>CAYUPJ010000181.1:4609-8835 GCA_964446635.1 uncultured Anaerolineae bacterium | reverse complement strand
CAACCCCCAACTGATGGGGTTGCTCTCACTCTATTCTATTCGCTGCGCAAGCCCGGCCGGGCGGCATATTCAGTCCGTGCGACATCCACTGGTGGGGATGTAGAGGAGGCCTTCGGCCGGATCCCCCAGAGCCTCGGTCTGGTCCTTGATGTAGAGGACGCCGGTGTAAGCGGCCAGGAGGGCGTCGAGAATGTCGTGGGAGAGGAGCAACTCCTGGGTCGAAGGGATGGTAGGGACGAGGCGGCGTAGGCTTCCCTGAAGAGCTCGTCGCCCAGCGACGGTCGTCTTGCGTGGGAGTTGGCCGAAGAGGCGCACCCGGCTGGCATAAGGGTAGACTTCGATGACGGCGAAGCCCTGCCCCTCTAGTTTCTTTTTGAGAGCGATGGCCCGATAGACCATCTTCTTGATGATGGAGCGCTTGGTGGTGTAGTAACAACCGATACCCAGGGCCGATAGCTCCCATTCGCACTGACGCCCCTTACGAGAAGAAACGGGGCGGCAAGGGCAACTCTCTTCCAGACAGCAGAGGCCCAGGGGCAAGATGACCTCCTCATCGTCGGTCACAAACCCCTCAGCTACTATGTCCACCTCTTTCGTCAGGACAGCGAAAGCAGTCCCTTTCTCAGGCGAGCCAGTCAAGTCCAGGCCGATAACTCGCGGTGTCATCTTCCAGCTTTCAGTTTATCGCTAAGCCACGCTGTCACTTTTATCGTCGCCATCTCTACCCTCTCCTGATAGCGCCAGAAAGCCAGAGCGAGGGCTGCTAAGACAGCGATGAATAGCGCTATTTGGGTTTGAGTGAGTGCGGCAGCGTTAGCGCCCACGAAGTTGGCCACGAAAATGCCCGGCAGGCGGCCGACGGCAGCCAACACGATTAACTCAGTCAAGGGCAGGGGAGTGAGGCCAGCCAGGAAGCAGGCCACGTCGTCGGGCAGAAATGGAAAGAGGAACACAAGGAAGAAGAAAAGGGCTCCCCTCTGCCGTGAGTAGCTATCGAGACGTTCCAGCGGCTCTCTTTTGATCATCTTCTCCGCCCAGGGCCGTCCAAAGCGTCGGGCCAGAGCCATGGCCAGGCTAGAGCCAGCTATCACCCCGACCAGGCTATATACAGTCCCCCAGGCCGTGCCAAAGAGGTAGCCGTTTACAGCATCTATGACCTGGCCGGGGATGGGGGCCAGGAGCACCTGCGCCACGTGCAACAAGATAGTGGCCAGCGGGGCCCAGGGCCCAAACCTCGTCACGAACTCCTGTACCTTGGGCCGGTCAGCGAAGAAAGACAGAAGGGGTTGGTGCCAGATGAGCAAGGCGGCGGCCACGAGGGTGAGGAGCGCCAGGATAGCTATCGTCTGTACCCGAATTTTACTCATGCCCTCAATCATACCAGCGAAAGCTTAAATCGTCAAACGTCAAAGCTTTCCCTGACCAACTTGCGCTTTTTGCCTTTTTCTGTTAACATTAGAAGGCACGAGTTTGGCGTATTATTGCTTTTCCGAGGTGACGGTTGCGTTACAAGTTCGATTGGGATCCCACAGAAGAGAAAACGAACATCAGTAAACAGAAGGTGTCTTTCCGTAAAGCGGCGACACTGTTTCGTGACCCCAATCAACTTTCCATTTACGATGAAGAGCACAGTGAGTACGAAGATCGTTGGATAACAATCGGCATTGATACAGGCGGGGTTTTACGGGTCGTTGCGCATACATTCAAGCAAATCAGTGAGAGTTTGTGTGAAATTCGCATCATTTCAGCGCGCAAAGCCACAAGTACAGAGGCAAGACAGTATAGAGAAGGAGTCAAATGAAAGCAGAGTACGATTTTTCTAAAGGCGAACGAGGCAAGTTCTACCATCCCAATGCTGTGTTCAGCTTTCCGGTGTACCTGGAGCCAGACGTGAATGACTTTATGAGCCAACTGGCAGATGAAAAAGATGTGGACATTCAAGAATTGGTCAACGAATGGCTTAGGGTGAATATCAAGTTGATTCAGAGTGTACAGCAACGGGGTTGAGACAAAGATGAATATCAACACCAAGCGACACATTCTGCATAGGCGTAAAAAGAAGAACAATGGCCTGCTCTTGCGCTTGCTTATTGGCCTGGTGACTATCGTCTTTTTCGCTGTCACTTTGCTTGGCATTGTAGGCATCGGCACGGTGGTTGGTGTATATTCCTACTTCACTAAAGACCTGCCCGACCCTGGCCGGATCGAGACGGAGCAGGAGGAGTTCGAGACGACCAAGATTTATGACCGCACCGGTCAGGTCCTCCTCTACGAGGTTTTCGACCCCCGGCTGGGCGATCGCACCTGGGTTCCGATAGATCAGATCCCGCCTTATCTGCATCAAGCTACCATCGCCATCGAGGACAAGACCTTCTACGATAATCCCGGCTTCGATATCAGGGGCTTTGCTCGGGCCTTTTACTATTACACCCTGCGAGGCGGCCAGGTTCAAGGCGGCAGCACTATCACTATGCAATTGATCAAGAATGTGCTGATCCCTCTGGAGGAGAGATATCAGGTGCTCTACTCCCGGAAGATCAAGGAATTCATCCTGGCAATGGAGATCTCGCGGCGCTATAGTAAAGATCAGATTCTGGAATGGTACTTGAACTCCAACTTCTATGGGAATCTAGCTTATGGTGTGGAAGCAGCAGCTAAGGTCTACTTTGATAAGCCTGTCCAGGAGCTGAACCTAGCTGAATGTGCGATGCTGGCTGCTGTGCCCCAGTACCCTGGCCTGAACCCCATTGATGCTCCAGAGCAAGCTCGCAAGCGCCAACACCTGGTGCTGGACGCTATGATGCGTCAGGGCTATATCACCGCCGAAGAAGCCGTTGCCGCCAAGTACCAGAAGCTAGACATCAAGGCGCGCGAGGAGCGTTTCGACATCATCGCTCCTCACTTCTCCATTTATGCCCGCAAGCGCCTGGAGGAGATGTTCGGTCCTGAGTTGGTGCACCGCGGGGGGCTGCGGGTTTATACCACTTTGGATCTGGAGATGCAAAACCTGGCCCAGGAAATCGCTCGGGAGTGGATAGCCGAGCTGCAGGCTCAGGAGCGGAATGTCTCCAATGCGTCGGTGGTGGTCATCCGTCCCCGAACCGGTGAGATCCTGGTCATGTTGGGAAGCCTCGACTATTGGGACGATAAGATCGCTGGCGAGGTCAACGTGGCCCTGGCTAACCGCCAGCCCGGCTCGTCCTTCAAGCCCTTTACCTACGTGACCGCTTTCTCTCAGGGCTATACGGCAGCCACCATGATCATGGACGTACGCACTGCCTTCCCTGACCCACCCAACCCGCCTTATGTGCCGGAGAACTACGACCGCAAGTATCACGGTCCCAAGCGAACACGCCAGACCTTAGCGTGCTCCTACAACATGCCAGCGGTGAAGGTGCTGGACATGGCCGGGGTGGAGAACGTGATCAACACCGCTCACCGCATGGGCATCAACACCCTGAACGAAGACTACTATGGACTGAGCCTGACTTTGGGAGGGGGCGAGATCACGCTGTTGGACATGACCTACGCCTTTAGCGTGTTCGCCAACGGCGGCACGATGGCCGGGATGCCGGTGAAGGAGGAGCGACCAGGCTACCGTGAGCTAGACCCGGTAGCCATCTTGCGGGTCGAGGATCGGGACGGGAATATCTTATGGCAATACACTACTCCTGAGACCAGAGAAGTCTTGAGCCCTCAGTTGGCCTATCTGATCACCGACATCATGTCCGACAACAATGCTCGAGCGCCGGCCTTTGGTGCTGAAAGCCCACTGAAACTCAGCCGCCCTGCCGCGGTCAAAACTGGCACCACGGACGATTTCCGCGATGCCTGGACCATCGGCTATACACCTCAAATAGCCACTGGCGTCTGGGTGGGTAACAGCGGCAACGAGGCCATGGAGCACGTACCTGGGTCGGTCGGGGCAGCCCCCATCTGGCACAACTTTATGGAGAGGGTGGTGGAGGGGATGCCCGTGGAAGAATTTCAGAGGCCGCCAGGCTTTGAGGAGGTGGAGGTCTGCTCCGTATCAGGGATGTTGCCCACGGAACACTGTCCTCACAAGGTCAAAGAGATGTTCATTGAGGGGACCGCACCAACAGCATACTGCAACGTTCACCAAGTATTTCGGGTTAACAGGGAGACCGGTAAATTGGCTACCGTTTACACTCCGCCCGAACTGGTGGACGAGGTGGTCTATGAGATCTTCCCCCCTGAGGCTGCCG
>CAYUPJ010000181.1:0-4509 GCA_964446635.1 uncultured Anaerolineae bacterium | reverse complement strand
CCGCCCGAACTGGTGGACGAGGTGGTCTATGAGATCTTCCCCCCTGAGGCTGCCGACTGGGTGCGCGAGCAAGGTATCCCCCAGCCGCCGACCCGATATGACCTGGCCTACGGCCCCAGCCCGGCCTCCGGAGATGTAGCCATCATCAGCCCTGCTCCCTATGCCTACGTCCGGGAGACAATCCCCATTATCGGCAACGCCAAAGCTCAGAATTTCCAGCTCTATCGCCTGGAGTATGGCCAGGGACTAAACCCCTCGGCCTGGATCCAGATTGGCGGCGATCACTACAACCAGGTCACTAACGGCCCCCTGGAGTACTGGGACGTGAAGGGTCTGGATGGGCTTTACACCCTTCAGCTTTCGGTGGTGGATGGAGGAGGAAATTACAGAAAGGCCACCATTCAGGTCACGGTGGATAATACCCCACCTGAGGTCGAGCTTGTCTACCCCTACGATGGCGACACTTACTACATGGAATACGACGAATACGTCAACATTTCGGCCAGTGCGGTGGACAATTTCTCCATGGACCGGGTGGAGTTCTACCTGGATGCTAACTTGCTGAGCTACAGCACCATACCTCCATACAACACCAAGTGGACCATCACCATGTCCGATACTATCCCCATACCAGGCACGGTGGTGCATGGGACCCAGGTTATCCCAAACCCGGATGGCAGTTTGACCACGCAGGTGATCACTGTTACCCAGGTGCTCACCGATTCGGAGGGCATGCGCATGCAGGTTTTCGCCAACGGGATGACCATCATCTACGACACCCACGGCTACACCGAAACCCATCAGATCCACGTGGTGGCCTATGATGCGGCTGGAAATAAGGCCGAGAGCGAGAAGGTGCGTATCTACGTCGTGCACGAACGGGAAGAAGAAGAGGAGAAAACCACTGCCTTGTGGCTGGGTGACCGAGTGGGCTATCTCGAAGATAGAACGCGGATGCGCAGGACTTGCGGATAGTGGCATGTCTCATGGCCCAGGCAAACGTGCAGCCGAGTGGGGATCCACCCTCCCCCTGCCTCTTCCTGGGAGGGAGGGGTGAAAGCTTACCTGTTCTGTCCGTTAAATCCTCTAAGTCTGTTGTTCCCCCCTCCCTGGTGAGCGCCATCTGCTATCTCCTGCGCATTCCCTTTCGCCTTGTTCCTCGAAGTGCTTCCCTAAACACCCCCAGCTCGATCTTGATCATCAAGCCCTGTTGTCTCGGCGATGTGCTCATGGCTACGCCGGTGATAGCGGCCCTGCGCCAAGCCTTCCCCAAAGCCAGGATAGATTTCGCGGTGGGCGATTGGTCGCGAGCTATGGTCGAGAACAATCCCCGCCTGGACGGGATCGTGGATTGCGGTCGAGTGGGAAGTGACAGCCGCTCCTCCTGGCGCGAATATCTTGACCTGGCTAGGCGAATCCGCACTGGAAAGTATGAGGCTTGTTTCGTCCTGGATCGCTCCCCGCTGATCAGCCTGCTGCCGTTCTTGGGTGGTATCCCCCGGCGGGTAGGTTTGGATAGCCGGGGCCGAGGCTTCTCTCTAACCGTTGGCGTGCCGGTCGTGGGCATCAAACATGAAGCAGAGCTTTATCTCGACACAGTGCGGGCCGTCGGCATTGAGGCGAGCGAGCCTAGGTTGGAGTTTTATCCCACCGAGGAAGATCGTCGCCATGTTGCTGAGATGCTTGCCCTGAGTCCAGCTTGCCCTGAGCCTGGTCGAAGGGTCGAAGGGTTGGACCAGTGCCGGGGATCTATATCCCCAATGCCGCTAGTCGTTATCCACCCGGCGGGGGGAAGCAATCCTGGGATGATTCTATCGGCCAAGCGTTGGCCCCCCCAGCGCTTCGTTGCCCTGGCCGACCGCCTCGTCGAGGAAGGGGGGGCTCAGGTTTGCCTTGTGGGCGGACCAAACGATGGGCCCGTCGCTGCCGCGATCAAGGAGGGCACGAGACAAGAGCCCTGGGATCTGACAGGGCAACTGACCCTTGGGCAGTTGGGCGCTCTCCTGGAGCGGTGCGACCTCTTTATTGGCCACGACACAGGGGCCATGCACCTGGCAGTAGCGGTGGGCGCTCCCGTGGTGGCCATATTCGGCCCTTCTGACCCACGGATGTATGGCCCTTACAGTCAGAAAAGCGTAACACTTTGGCACGACGTAGGCTGCAATCCTTGTCTATTGCATGGCCGCTGGAACACTGCCTGTCGCCACTTCAGGTGCATTGAGGTGGTTACGGTAGAGGAGGTATGGCAGGCAGCAATGGCTTTTCTGTAGATGATTGGGGAGGGAAGAGGGTCTAGAAGTCAATCTTGTTGAACCTGGGTACAGTAGATAAGAGTCCCGGTCAGACCGTAAGTGTCTGACCGGGACTCTTTTTCTTCACGCAAAGTTCACCTCTTATTCACGCTACCTTTACCTAGTTTTCACGTCATTTTTACCCACAAACTGCAAGTAATCTGTTATAATGTAGATAGTTCACCCAATTTACAGCGGTTTGCCTGCTTTCGAGACAAGTTCTTAGGTAATCAAGGTTATTTATGGGAAGCAGGCAGACAGATGCCGAAGCGCAGTCGGCATCCGAGAGGACCCAATCTAAGAAAGGAGGTGTGAAGATGGTAGAAGAAAGGATGAACCTCATGACTGCCAAGGAGGCTGCCAGATACCTGCGGGTGAGCATGTTCACCCTGAGCAAGATAGAGAGGGAGGGCGTGTTGGTGCCGTACCGCACTCCCGGAGGGCACCGCAGGTACAGTCTTCAGATGTTGAACAAATACCTTAACAATAGCCGCCGTCAAAGAAAGGAGGTGTGAAAATGGCAGATAAACGGGTAAGCCTCATGACTGCCAAGGAGGCTGCAAAGTACCTGCGGGTGAGTCAGTTCACCCTGGACAAGATAGAGAGGGAGGGCGGGTTGGTGCCGTACCGCACTCCCGGAGGGCACCGCAGGTACAGCCTTCAGATGTTGAACAAATACCTTAACAATAGCCGCCGTTGATTTTGCAAAAGTGGTTTGAGTTCGAGTTGCATAACCTTTCATCTCACCTATGGAGGGGATCGCCCAGCCCTGTTCAGCTCAGCGAGTAGCCAGAACAGGGCTTTTCATGTATAATAGAGGGCAAAGCAACCCTCCCTTCATCCCCCCAACCCTTCGACTCTGCTCAGGGCAGGCTTTGGGGGGGGGAAAGAGGGGGGGGGCGTGGGAGGGAGAAAATTGCGTCTTGGCAATGCGAACTTGTACGTCGTGAGCGACGGCCTCGTCTGGATGGACGGCGGGGGACACTTCGGGCTGGTGCCCAAGGTGCTGTGGGAGAAAGTGGTTCAGGCCGACGAGTTGAACCGAATCCCCATGGCCCTGAACTGCCTGCTCGTCGTCTCCGAGGGCAAAAGGATTCTGGTGGATACTGGCTTCGGCGATAAGCTGTCTCCTAAAGAGCGCCAGATCTACAGCATCGCTGGCGAGAACCGCTTGGTGGGGGACTTGCACCGCCAGGGCTTCGCCCCTGAGGACATTGATATCGTCATCAACACCCACCTTCACTCCGATCACTGCGGCGGGAACACTATCTTAAGGAAGGGAGAGGTCGTTCCCACTTTCTCCAGCGCCGAGTACTGGATCCAACGCCTGGAGTGGGCCGATGCCTGTTACCCCAATGAGCGCACCCAAGCCACCTACCTGGCCGAGAACTTTGCCCCCGTGGAAAAGTGCGGTCAGTTGCACCTGCTCTACGGCGACACCCGCGTCACTTCCGAGGTGCGCTGTATGGTCACCAGAGGCCACACCCGCGCTCACCAAAGCATTGTTATTGAGTCAAGCAGGGAGACAGCGATCTACCTGGGTGATTTGGCCTCTTGGACGGTGAGCATCGAGCGCCTGGCTTGGACCTCCGCCTTCGACGCAGAACCTTTGGAGACCATAGAAACCAAGCGCCGCATCAGAGATTGGGCCTTGGAGAAAAACGCCCTCCTCATCTTCGAGCACGACTCGCGGGTTCTGATGGGGTATCTGCGGGAGAATGATGGGGAATACAAAGTGGAAGCTGTTTGATGGTTGCGGCCTCACTGGCCGATTACTTGGACGCAATAGGTGCGGCATAAGGGGCCATCGAGTGAGGGTTGTTTGATGACCAATCCTGAGAGATGTACAATACAGGCATTTATCTCAGGAGTCAGACCCATGCGAATAGCGAAAGATAACACCCAAGTGCCCCGGCGCTACTATCGACCCACCTTACGGCGGTGTCCATATTGTCGTCGGAAACTGAAACGTTACTGTACGCTGTGGCACAAGTTTCTGGTCACGTTGGAAGGTCGGTTTCAGGTGTTCAGTCAGAGCTATCATTGTGATAATCCGGCTTGCCTGCACTCAGATATCATCTATCGCTCGGCTGAAACCGAGGCCTTGGGCTTACCTGGGTGTAGCTTTGGCATGGATGTGATCGTCGAAGTTGGCTATCATCACTTTTGGATGCGACGCACGGTTCCAGAAATCCACACAGCGCTCAAGGAGCAGATC
>CAYUPJ010000180.1:0-8849 GCA_964446635.1 uncultured Anaerolineae bacterium | reverse complement strand
GCAACCGCTCGTTCGCTACGAGCTGACGGACAGCATCACCCTCGACGACGGTCCCGCCGGCGGCGTCCTCGACTCTTCCATAGATGAGGGCCTTGAGTTGATGCTGGCCTTGGATCCTCAATTCCGACTTAGAGATTAGATATTGGATATTGGAGATTATGCTGGCGACCTACCTGGGCGTTTTCTTACTCTCCATGGCCAGTTTATCCTTGGAGATCACCCTCACGCGGATTTTCTCCCTGGCTCAATGGTATCATTTCGCCTTCATGGCCGTCAGCATCGCCCTCCTGGGCTTCGGGGCCAGTGGCTCCTTCCTCTCCCTTTTCCCCAATCTGGCCAAAAGAAATCCGACCAAGCTCCTCGCTAATCTATCGGTGCTTCTGACTCTGGGCATCCTGGCCAGTTATCTGAACATCAACTACATCCCCTTCGACTCCTATCGCATCGCCTGGGAACGGGAGCAGATCCTCTACATGGCTATCTATTACCTGTTCCTGGCGCTGCCTTTTTTCTTCACAGGATTAGCCATTGGTGTCTTGCTGGCGGCGCAGCTTGAGCAAGTGGGGAAGATCTATTCGTCTAACCTGGCCGGTTCCGCCCTAGGCTGCCTGGCTGCCGTGGTAGCTCTGCCCCTCCTGGGTGGGGCAGGAACAGTGGTGTTCAGCGCCTTGCTGGGGGCACTGGCGGCCATCGCATTCTCTACTGGAAACTGGCTGGAAACTAGAAAGTCCAATCTCCAATCTCTAATATCCAGCATCATCGCGCTGGCTCTTCTCTTCCTCACCATCCGCCCTCCATCTTTCCTGGAGGTTCGCCTCTCCCCATACAAGGGCCTCAGCCAGGCTTTGCTCTATCCCGGAGCTGAGGTCGTCGTCAGTCGCTGGAACGCTTTCTCCCGAGTTGATGTAATCGAGAGTCAGGGGGTAAGGTCGGCGCCGGGTTTGAGCCTGGCCTATCCTGACCCCCCCCCGCCTCAGTTGGGCGTATTCACCGACGGCGATAACCTCTCCCCCATAACCAATCCCGAAAAGCTGGATTTCACTGACTATCTGCCTGTCGCCCTGCCCTACCACCTCCGGCCCCAGGCGAAAGCGCTTATCATCGAGCCCAAAGGTGGCCTCGACGTCCTGGTGGCCTTGCACGAAGGGGCCTCGTCGGTGGCGGCTGTGGAGAGCAACCCGCTGGTGATCGAAGTGGCCCGAGATGCCTACCCCTCCCTCTTTCCCCCCCCAGCGGGGGGGGGAGCTGGAGGCCCATATCAGGACCCGAGGGTGACGGTGGTGGTGGAGAATGGGCGCAGCTACGTGCGCCGCGTGGGGGAGCGATTCGACATCGTTCAGGTGTCGTTAGCCGACACCTACCGGCCCGTGACCTCCGGGGCTTATAGCCTATCGGAAAACTATCTCTACACGGTAGAGGCCTTTGTTGACTATCTGGCCCACCTGAGCGAGGGTGGCCTGCTGGTAGTGAGCCGCTGGCTGCAAATGCCGCCCAGCGAGGACCTGCGGGCCGGAGCCCTGGCGGTGACGGCTTTGGAGAAAGCGGGCCTCTCCCGGCCAGAACTGCGGATAGCTGCTATCCGCAGTTGGTCAACATCTCTGCTGCTGGTAAAAAACGGGGAGTTCACGGCTGAGGAGATCGAGGCGGTGAAGAGTTTCTGCCGCCAGCGGCAATTCGACCTGGTGTACTATCCAGGCATCCAGGAGGCCGAGGCCAACCGTTACAACATCTATGCAGAGCCCGTCTATTATCGAGGCTTCCAGGGCCTCCTGTTCGGCGACCGAGCTCGCTTCTACGCTGACTATTCCTATGATATTTCTCCTACCAGCGATGATCGCCCCTTCTTCTTTCACTTTTTCAAGTGGAGCCAGACGTCAGAAATCCTTCAGACCTTCGGCAAGGTCTGGCAGCCCTTCGGCGGAAGCGGCTACTTCGTGCTGGTGGCTCTCCTGATCCTGGCCTTGCTGGCTTCGGCGGTGCTCATCCTTTTGCCTCTACTGTTCCGCCGGAGACGACCTGGTGCGCCAAGACAATCAAGGCGAATCAGGTGGCGTATTTTCGGTTACTTCGCCATGTTGGGCTTGGGCTATCTCTTCGTGGAGATCCCGCTGATGCAGCACTTCATTCTCTTCCTCGGTCACCCCATCTACGCTTTCGCCGCCGTGCTCTTCGCCATCCTCCTGTTCTCAGGGCTGGGCAGCATGATCTCGGTCAGGCTCTCCTTGCCCAGAACCCTCATCGCCTTGATCGGGGCCATCATCCTCTATCCCCTCGTTCTTCCCTTTGTCTTTCAACTGCTGTTAGGCCAAAGCCTGGGCCTGCGCCTCCTGGTCTCCGTCCTTAGTCTGGCCCCGTTGGGTTTCCTGATGGGTGTGCCCTTCCCCAAGGGCATCGAGATCATCGGTGGCCTGGCCCCCGATCTTGTCCCCTGGGCCTGGGGCATCAACGGCTGCACCTCGGTGTTGGCCTCCATCCTCTCGACCATGCTGGCCATCTCCTTTGGCTTCTCGCGGATGTTGGTGGGGGCGAGCGTGGCCTACGTCGTGGCGTTGGGAGTGATCTATCCGCTCTCACCGAAACGTTAACCGAAATCGCTATTTTGCGTTACGGACATTTGGCTGGTATAATAGGAGCAGGAGGTGACGCCATGACTTTGCAAGAGATTATGGCCGATATTCACGCGCTTAATGAAGATTTGGAGGCCTACGAGCGGAAGTACGGGGTGCTTTCGGAGACATTCTACGAATCGTACACCAGCAGTGAAGAGCCGGAGGATGATGCCTGGGTGTTAGACTGGGCTGACTGGGCTGGAGCGTACAAAATCTTGCTCCGTCGCCAGGAGCAATATCGTCGTGCTATTCAGACTCTGCGAAAACAATCAGAAACGCTAGTCGGCGTCATTGAAAGAACGGCTCGTCATGAACCCATTCCACTCGCTCCGTAACTACGAGGAATTCGTTTATACCCTCAGGCAACAGTTCCCTTCTGTCCAAAGGTCCACCCTGGTCGTTCTGCAGCGGGGTAAACGAACGGCCACTCTACAGGGTGAGATTACCTTTGCGCAGGGGTATCGGATCACCCTCAAAGAGCGTTTGTCATTTGACGAGGGATCAGTTGTGACTGAGGATTATGGATATGAGTTGTGGCACGAGGGAGACAAAATAGCCTGGTATGACGCGCAACCCCATCCTGACGATCCAGCCCTTGCCAGCACCCATCCTCACCACAAGCATATCCCCCCCGGCATTAAGCATCACCGCATCCCTGCCCCCAACATGAGCTTCAATCAGCCCAATTTGCCAGTCCTTATTCGAGGAATCGAGAAGTTGCTAAAGGAGTGACCGTTTACTGAGCCAGACCGCGATTTCTCCCTTTGGAAATCTACGCGAGGCTGGCAGAGGCAACCCCTGAGGAGAGAAACCCATGACCAAATACTTCAACGTCCTACTCATCTTCGCTCCGCTGGCCATCCTGGGCGAGTTCCTGGGCTGGAGCCCGACGATTGTGTTCTGGAGCGCGGCGCTGGCGGTGATACCGCTGGCGGGCATCCTGGGCGGGGCCACGGAGGAACTGGCGGTCCACACGGGGCCAAAACTTAGCGGCTTTCTCAACGGCACACTGGGCAATGCCGCCGAGCTTATCATCACTATCTTCGCCATCAAAGAAGGGCTGCTGGACCTGGTGAAGGCGTCCATCACGGGCTCCATCCTGGGCAACCTGCTGCTGGTGCTGGGATTGAGCGTCCTGCTGGGCGGACTGCGCCACGGGGTGCAGAAGTTCGACCGCACCCAGGCCAGCGTCAACGCCACCATGCTCTTCCTGGCCCTCATCGCCCTGGGCATTCCCTCCCTGTTCAGCCACAGCATCGAGGTGAGAAATCACGCCGGGGTGGAGTACCTGAGTCTGGGCACGGCAGCGGTGATGATCCTCATCTATGCCCTGAGCGTCGTCTTCTCGTTTCAATGGGGCGGTGAGCCGGAGCTGGCCCACGAGGTGCACGCCGCTGCGGGCTGGAGCGTGCGCAAGGCGGTTGCGGTGCTACTCGGCTCCACGGTCTTCATCGCCTGGCTGAGCGAGATCCTGGTGGGGACGGTGGAGCCTACGGTGCAGGCGTTGGGGCTCTCCGAGTTCTTCGTGGGCATCATCATCGTGCCCCTCATTGGCAACGTGGCCGAGCACCTGGTGGCGGTGCAGGCGGCGCTGAAGAATCACATAGAGCTGAGCATGTCCGTCTCCCTCGGCTCCAGCCTGCAGATCGCCCTCTTCGTCGCCCCCGCGCTGGTTTTCATCAGCCTGCTGCTGGGCAACCCCCTGACGCTGGAGTTCGACCAGTTCGAGCTCGTCGCCCTGGGTGGGGCGGCCCTCATCGCTTCTTCAGCGGCGCGGGATGGGGAATCGAACTGGCTGGAAGGAGCACAATTGCTGGTGGTCTATGTGATCATTGGGTTGGCGTTTTTCTACTTGCCGATGTAGGTACGTAGTGCGTGCTGCGTGATTGGTAAATGAAAAATCCTCCTGCAATCCCCTCACTCTCTTCGTGCTGGGGGAAAAGGGAAATGCAGGAGGGTTATCTGAGCTTGGCGTTTACTTTTTCAACAGCCGCTCTACCTCCTCGATCAATGCGGGGAGTGTGGACGCAATGGGATGGGCGTTCCGGGGCTGGCGCTGCGCACGATCAGCAAACGCTCACGCAAGGCTGCCTCATAGGCGCGCTGCCGCTCCTGCCGCAGTTCGTAGTAACCAACCCAACGGATCAGATCACGGCTCTGTTCCAACTCGCCCAGCCGGTACAACGTGTACAGGTCTTCGGAGAGCAACCCATATTGCTGTTCGAGTTCCTGCAAGCGTGTGTCCAATCCGTGGATGTCTTGAAGGATCTCTTCGAGTGTCATGGTAGTGTCCTCGCACCTCTAGGCTATATACTATATCACCTGCCCGAAATTGTCAAGAGACGCAGAGGAGCAAGGGTGCAGGAGAACAGGGGACTGGACGTTTACTTGGAGGAGACCATGCAGCGTAAGACCATTATCTCAGCGATAATCTTGATCCTGGCAGTAACGGTTTGGGGAGTAGTGGGACGCTCTTTTGCCTCCGCGCCCACTTCGATTGATACCACTGTCCCGCCCAATGACAGCTTTGGCCTCTGCTTCGTCAGCGCCGCTGAGAACCTGGCCGATGAGACGCGCTACGAGGGCGCGCTGGAGGCCGGCGCACGGTGGGATCGCTGGCCGCTGTACTGGTACTGGGTGGACGAGGGCGGTTACGTCGGCCCTCACTACGGCGGCTATCACGACTACGACACGCTGGTGATCCAGGAGATCGTCCACGGCCTCACGCCCATCGCCATCCTGCTGGGCACGCCTGATCAGCGGGCTACAAGCGGCTCCGTTGATGTCCCGCTGCCTCGCGTGCAGGACAAGGTGTTTCCCGTGCCGGGGCGGGTGGCGCCGCAGCGGGCCGAGGTGAGCACCGCAGCATCGCCGCCGGTCGGCCTCTTCGAGCCGATCTTTGCCGACGGCAGCGACATACCTGGTCCAGGCAAGGTGATCAATCACGGCAACAGTTGGGCGATTTTTGTCTCCAGCACGGTGCAACGCTATAAGCCCGGCGGCGATCTGGCCCAGGCTCAGGGCTGGGGCGATGATGTGGGCATCCGTCACTGGGAGATCTGGAATGAGCCCGACCTGAATCAGTTCTGGAGCGGTACAGTCGAAGAGTATTATCGCCTGCTGGAGGTAGCCTATCAGACCATCCAGGCGGCCGATCCTGAGGCGACGGTCATCCTCGGCGGACTGGCCTTTTTTGAGAAGCCAAACTGGCTGTCCGACTTGTTAGCGCAGACCGTCGGCGATCCGACCAAGGCGTATTTTGACGTTTTTTCTTTTCATTACTACTGGAGCATCTATGGCACGGAATACTGGCTGTGGCGCACCCGCAACACGCTAAGCGCCAGTGGCCTGTCCTACGTGCCCTTATGGATCACCGAGAGCGGTGTGCCGGTGTGGGATGATTTCCCCGCCACGGCTTACGGCGTCCCGCCCGACAGTCCCTGGCGAGCCACGATGGAAGAGCAGGCGGCCTACGTGATCCAGAACGCGGCGCTGGCCTTTTACCAGGGCGTGGAGCGATATTATCACTTTATGCTTCACGACGACTGCGGCAATGCTCCCCCGGATGCCTTTGGCCTGCGGCAGAATTTCACGCCTTACGTTTGCAACCCGGCCCAGGGCAAGCACCGCCCTTCTTACGCCGCCTATCAACTGGCTGCCGAGCAGTTCCGCGATCCGACCCCCCTTTGGCGGAAGAAAAAGAGCGGGCAAGACCAGGTAGCCTTGTATCGCGCCGACAACAACTCACGGGTGCTGGCGCTTTGGGCCACAGGGGGTGTCACCGTGACGACGACGGTCAGCGCCACTGGTGGTACAGGACAGCTCTACTGGATCGAACCCATCTCTTCCCCCCAGGGCACCACCGGCATCACTCGCACTCTGACCCTCACGCCCACCACTGGCGTCTACACCCTGACGCTCCCGCCAGCCACCAATCGGAACTCAGGCATACCTGGCGATACCAGCTATTACATTGGCGGGAGGCCCTATCTTCTGGTGGAACGCGACACGCTGCCGCCTACTTCCAGCGTGGAGCCCCTCCCGCCTACCAGTGCTCCGGCTTTCGTGGTGCGCTGGGGGGGAGAGGATTGGGGCTCCGGCATCGCCAGCTACGACGTCTTCTATAGCGTTGACGGGGGACCGCTCACGGCCTGGATCACCGAGACCCTGGCCACCAGCTCCCCCTTCACGGGCACGGCGGGTTCTACCTACGGCTTCGCCGTCCGAGCCAGGGACAGGGCAGGCAACGTGGCGCCGGAGCCCGGCGAACCCCAGGCTCAGACCACGGTCGTGGTGGGAGCTGTGGCCGGTGGTCAGGTGACCGACAACGCCGCCAGGCCCGTGGCTGTGGCCCAGGTGACCATGACCAGCGAGGAGGGCATAACCTACACGACTACTACCAACCAAGAGGGTCTCTGGCGCATGGAAGGCTTGGCCGTGGCGACCTACACCGTGACGGCCAGTGCCCCTGGTTACGGGCAGTGGCCGGCCCCCCGGCGGCTCGCCTTGAGTGGGTTGGACGTTCTCGACTTCGACCTGAACCTCCCGCCCATCACTGATCTCATCCTCAACGGCGACTTCGAGGCCGGGCTGGGAAGCTGGCTCCCCAGTGGCAGCACTGCTCCTCAGATCAGCGGGGAGGCCTTCGATGGGCAGAAGGCCCTCATCCTGGGGAAGGACTTCGTGGGCCAGCCGGAGCTGGGCGGGGGCAGTAACGCCACGATACATCAGACCATCGCCATCCCCATTACCATGACCTATCCGCACCTCTCCTTCGTCTATCAACTCGTCACCGAGGAGATGGCCCAGGGCTCCGATTGGTTCGAGGCCATCGTTATCGAGGGTGATGAAGCTACTTATCTCATCCAGCCGGGGGACGAGTGGCAGAACACCGCTGGCTGGCGGCAGCTTTCCTTTGACCTGAGTTGCTGGCGTGGTCATATCTTCGACCTCTACTTCAATGTCTGGCAATCCTCGGCCCAGAATCCTACTCTGGTCTACGTGGACGAGGTGAGCGTGGGCTCTGCTAAGCTGCCATATCGTGTGTTCCTGCCTCTGACTGTAAGGTAGATCAACCTTTTGTGGTACTGGTGATATAGAGATGTCTATTCTCCATCATCCAACATCCAATATCCAACATCCATCCCTTCGACAGGCTCAGGACAACGCTTTCATCCTCTACACCATCGGCCACAGCGACCACACCACCGCAGCCTTCGTTGACCTGCTGCACTGCCACGGGATCACCCTCGTAGTGGACGTGCGCAGTCAGCCTTACAGTCGCTGGGCAAACCAGTTCAACCGTGAAACCCTGGCCCGCGACCTCCAGGACGCTGGCATCACCTACCGATTTATGGGCGACGCCCTCGGCGGTCGCCCCGCCGACCCAACTCTGTACGACCCTGGACAAGAGCGTCCCGACTACCAGCGGGTGCAGCAGACAGCCGCCTACCAGGCTGGCATTGACCAGTTGCTCGAACTGGCCGGCTCAGCAAAAGTGGCCGTGATGTGCAGCGAGGGTGACCATCGCCGTTGTCACCGCCACTTTCTCATCACCCAGACCCTGCTGGAGCGCGGCGTCCGCGTGCTTCACCTCCAGCCCGACGGCACGATCGTCGAGGGGGAGCAGATACCGCAGCAGCTATCGTTGTTCTTATAGGGAGGTTCAGATGCCAACTATCTACACCATCGGCTACAAGGGCAAATCCCTGGCGACGTTCATCGGGCAACTGCGCGAGGCTGGCGTGGACGCCGTGATTGACGTCCGTCTGCGCAACACCTCCCACCTGGCTGGCTACACCAAGCGCGATGATCTGGCCTTCCTGCTGGGTGAGGGGTTCGGCATTGCCTACGAGCACCGCCCCGAACTGGCCCCCACTCCCGAGATCCTCGACGCCTATCGAGATGATCAGGACTGGGCCGCCTACGAGACCCGTTTCCTTCCACTCCTGGAGGAGCAGTCTGCCGAAGAGGTGGGCCGCGAGATCCTGGCCCGCTACCGGTCCCTGTGTCTGCTGTGTGCCGAGCCTGAGCCTGACCACTGTCATCGTCGCCTAGTTGCCGAATATTGGGCTGCGCACCTGCCGGGGTTGACCGTCGCTCACCTGTAGGAGCAGCCATGCATATTGATTTGAGGCAACGGATAGACAGCGGATAAGCGGATGAGGGAAGCGTGAGTTATCTGTTTTTATGCGTAACATCTGGGCTACTGCAAGGCACTGGTAAGATGTTGCTCGTTCA
>CAYUPJ010000179.1:0-8882 GCA_964446635.1 uncultured Anaerolineae bacterium | reverse complement strand
AGCTACTCCAACCGTCGCACCTGAGGTAGGCGCCAGAAGACGAAGAGGCCGCAAAGCCCGGCCAGGACGGCTCCCAGGCCCACGGCGAAGGGGGCGCCCAAGAAGTTGGCTACCATCCCCGCCTGGAGGTTGCCGAAGGGGGTCATGCCCAGGAACATCAGCGCGTGCACGCTCATCACCCGCCCCCGCAGGCGGTCTGGCACCATGGTCTGGAGCAGGGTGTTGGCCGTGGCGTTCTGGGTGACCATCGCCCAGCCGACGCCGACCATGATGACCATCGAGAGGGTGTAGGACCGGGAAAAGGCGAGGGCCAGGAGTGTAGCCGGGAAGAGGAGGTTACCAGCCGTGAGCAGCCAGCCCTTGTGGCGAAAGTTGCCCAGAGAGGCCAGGCCCAGAGAGCCGACGAGAGCGCCCACTCCGGTCAGGGCCAGGAGCAGGCCGTAGCCTTCCGGCCCCACCTTGAGGATGTCGCTGGCGAAGATAGGCATCAGAGCAGCGTAGGGCATGCCGAAGATGCTGGACACGGCCACCAGGCTCTCCAGGGTGAGGACGACGGGGTTATGCCAGACGTAGCGCAGACCCTCGACCAGGCTGGCCCACACTGAACCATGACGCGCCAGGGCCGGGCTGGGGAGCAGGCGCATCATTAGCAGCGCGGCGATGACCGCCAGGAAGCTTACCCCGTTGAGGAAAAACAGCCCGCCGATGCCCACTGCGGGCACGCTGACCAACACCCCGGCGATAGCTGGCCCCAAGATACGGGCGCTGTTGAAAGCTGAGGAGCTGAGGGCGATAGCGTTCATCAGGTCCTCTTTGCTCACCATCTCTATCACGAAGGCCTGGCGAGCCGGGGCGTCAAAAGCGTTGATGAGGCCCAGCAAGAAGGCGGCCGCGATGACGTGCCACACCTGGATGCGACCACTGACGTAGAGCAGCCACAGAGCAAAGGCCTGGAGCATGGACGCGGCCTGGGTGATGGTGATGATGGTACGCTTGTTCATCCGGTCGGTGACGACGCCGCCCCACAGAGATAAGGCGAGGACCGGGAGCGCACTGGAGAAGCCGACCAGGCCCAGGGCGAAGGGGGAGTTGGTGAGCTGGTAGACCAGCCAACCCTGGCCCACGCTCTGCATCCAGGTGCCGATGAGAGAGACGATCTGCCCGAACCAATACAGGCGATAATTGCGGTGGCGCAGGGCGGTGAAGGTGCGTTGTAGCCCGATTCTCAAACTCAGATGTGACCTCCGTCGCCACGCGATGGCCGGCAGACCGGGGGACGCTCCGGTAGCTCCCCTCGGCGGCTGGCAGGCGGCCCTGCTGCTTCTCGCCCCTGGCCCGGCCTCCGACCCGGGCGCGGCCATCTCCACTGGCTGGTGTTCGCCAGACATGATCTACTCCTGAAGGTGATAGTTACTGCGCGCCCATTATAGCCCCGGCAGGGAACTTTGTCAAAACATATCAGGCGCGGTTTCAACCGCCAGTGTGAGCCGCAAGGGAACGAGGATTGATCGCAAACGGTTTGTGGAGATGATGCCGTCAGTGAGCTCAGCGCAGTTCAGCGTACTCAGCGGTTCCAAAGGAGATGACATGACTACATACAAGATCATCGTTAACCCGGTCGCCGGTCGAGGGGCTGGCGAGCGGGCCATCCCTCAGATCGAACAGATGCTGGATGGGCACGGCCTGGATTTTGACCTGGTGCGCACCGAGGCCCCCTGGCACGCGGCGAACCTGGCGCAGGAGGCCGTCGCCGCAGGCTACGGCTGTGTGGTGGCGGTGGGCGGCGACGGCACGGCCAACGAGGTGCTCAACGGCCTGATGCGCGCCCAGCAAGCCGGCGCGGGAGCGTGCCCGATGGGGATGCTGTGCGTCGGCCGGGGCAACGACTTTGCCTACGGCCTGGGTGTCCCTACCGACCTGGAAGCCGGTTGCCAGGCGCTGGCCCAGGGACACCGGCGCACGATGGACGTCGGCCGGGTCGTCGGCGGCCTCTACCCAGAAGGCCGCTACTTTGGCAACGGGGTGGGCATGGGCTTCGACGCCGTGGTCGGCTTTGAGGCGGTCAAAATGACCCGGCTGCACGGCTTCCCCTCTTACCTGGTGGCTGTGCTCAAGACCGTTTTTCTGTACTATAAGGCCCCGCTGGTCACCATCGAGTACGACGGGCAGACGATCGTGCAACCCTCGCTGATGGTCTCAGTGATGAACGGGCGGCGGATGGGTGGCGGCTTCCTGATGGCCCCGCAGGGTCAGCCCGACGACGGCCTGTTCGACCTGTGCATCGCCCGCCAGGTTAGCCGGGCTCGCATTTTCGCCCTCATCCCCCATTTCTTGCGCGGCACCCAAGCCACCCAGGAGCCGATCCGCACCGGGCAGGCACGGCGCGTCGTCATCACCGCTATCGAGGGGGTGTTGCCCGCTCACGCCGACGGGGAGACGCTGTGCACCGATGGGCAACGGCTGGAGTTTGAGCTGCTGCCACGCCAGATCGAAGTCATCTACCAGCCGCCGGAGGGTGTAGAATGACGCTCACCTACCGGGTGGTGACCTCGACCATCAAGGGCCTGACCCGTCTTCTCTGCCGGGTGGACGACGCGCAGTTGGCGCGGGTGCCAGACCGGGGGCCGCTCATCATGGTTGCCAATCACGTCAATTTCCTGGAAGTGCCCCTTCTCTACACCCACCTGCAGCCGCGTCCGGTGACCGGCTTCGCCAAGGCTGAGACCTGGGACAACCCCGCCCTGGGGGCATTGTTCGACCTGGGGAGAGCCATCCCGCTACGCCGAGGGGAGGCCGACGTGACCGCTCTCCGCCGGGCGCTGAAAGTGCTGGAAGCAGGTCACATCCTGGCCGTGGCCCCTGAGGGCACCCGCAGCGGTCACGGGTACTTACAGCGGGGCAAACCCGGCGTCGTATTCCTGGCACTGCACAGCGGTGCACCTCTGCTGCCTGTGGTCTTCTACGGCGGGGAACTCTTCTGGCGCAACCTGCCACGCCTGCGCCGCACTGACTTTCACATTGTCGTGGGCCAACTGTTCTACCTGGACCCTGGCGGGGCCAAGGTCACCCGCCAGGTGCGCCAGCAAATGACTGACGAGATCATGTATCAAATGGCGGCGTTGCTGCCCCAGGCCTACCGGGGTGTCTACTCCGACCTGGCAGCGGCCACCGAAGCATACCTCCGCTTTCCCGACGGTGTAGAAAGCAACCTGCATCGCCGGAGGGTTGGAACCGCTGAAGCCGCTGAGAGACGCTGATGGCGCTGAAAGGTGGAGCCTCAACTGTCATAGTGTGCTTGAGCATCTTGTTGCTGGCGGCATGTACAGTACCTGCTCCGACAGCTACACCCGTGGCCGCGTTGCCTACGGCTACTCCTACAGTAGCTGCGTCCGCCACACCCACCCTCACTCCTACGACGACGCCAACCAGTACCTCTGTACCGACGGTGTCGGCCACGCCCACACCAAAACCGACTTCAACGACGGCACCAACTGCCACGCCAATGCCGACGCCAACAGCAACCCTTGCACCAACGGCGACGCCTACACCTATCCCAACGCAAGAAGCTACGCCCACGCCGAGCCCAACACCGGAAGAAGTCCCCGTCATCGCCTACTTCCGGGCCAACGTGACCGAGGCCGATCCGGGGGACACTATCACCCTGGAGTGGCGGTCCAGCGGCGGCAACCAAGCCACACTGTATCACCTGATGAGTAGCGGTCAGCTCGATGGCTGGTGGGAAGTTGAGCCCACCGGTTCAATGGACTATGCTATTCCGGCCGAGTCCCGTAACTGGGAGGGGTTCGTGCTTTTCGTCCTCGACGAGGCGGATCAGGTGGCTCAGGCCACGCTGCAGGTAAACCTGCGCTGCCCTGACACCTGGTTCTTCTCCCCTGCCCCGGTTGAGTGTCCCAGCAGTCCACCCATCCTCACCGATGGGGCAGAGCAGCACTTCGAGCACGGCCTGATGCTCTGGAACAACGTCGAAAGCCTCATCTACGTTCTCTTCGATGATGGGTTGCAACCTGCCTGGAAGCCCCTCATGGATAGGTGGAATGAGGGCGAGCTGGAGTCGGACCCCAGCATCGTGCCGCCGGCGGGGCTCTATCAGCCGGTGCGGGGCTTCGGCCTGGTGTGGCGAGAGGAGACTGGCGTCCGCGACCGCCTGGGCTGGGCGGTGGATCAGGAGGTGGGCTATCCGACGGCCATTCAGCGCACCTCGCGGCCCAAGTACAACGTCACCTATGTCAAGGCACTGGACGGCGAGGTGTGGGAACTGGGGCCGGAGGGCAGTAAGTGGCGTCACATTCCGTAGCAATAGATCTAGTAGACAGGCCCGCTTTGTAAGTCGGTCGTGAAACAGCTAACCCCTTGCAATTTGCCCAAATTGATATATACTATCGGTATGTATTATGCACAGAGGAGAAGTGCCATGGAAACTGCAAAGCTATTTCAAAATGGGCGAAGCCAAGCCGTCAGGCTTCCAAAAGAGTTCAGACTTGAGGGAGCAGAGGTCTTCATCAAGAAGGTTGGAAACGCCATTCTGCTTATCCCCTACCGTGAGTCCTGGCAAACCCTCTTTGATAGCCTGGCCCAGTTCTCTGATGACTTTATGGAAACCCGCAATCAGCCTGAACAACAAGTCAGAGAGGGTCCCTTCGCATGAAATACCTTCTTGACACCAATATCTGCATCTACGTGATCAAAAAGAAGCCTCCACAAGTGCTACAGCAATTCCGCTCTCATTTCGTCGGGGACATAGGCGTTTCCTCCATCACTGTAGCGGAGTTACAGTACGGTGTTCAGAAGAGCCAATACCCTGAACAGAACCAACAGGCTCTGGAGCAATTCCTGGTACCGCTGGTCATTGTGGGTTTCGATGAACAAGCAGCCGCTATATATGGAAAGATACGGGCCGCACTGGAAGCTCAAGGGACTCCGATTGGGGCGTTGGACATGCTAATAGCAGCTCACGCGCTTAGTCTGGGCGTTACACTGGTAACGAACAACATCCGTGAGTTTTCGAGGGTTCCTGGGCTTCAATTGGTCAACTGGGTCACGGGGTGAGAATAACAAGGGGAAATCTTTGAAACCAGGCTATCAGGGCTCGAGCGCTCTTGCTCTAGCTGTGGAGCAACTCTCTTTCAAATATCGCGACCGGCCTGATCATGCCCTGCGCGACGTGTCCTTTGAATTGGAGGCGGGGCAGATCATGCTGGTGGCCGGGACCAGCGGTTGTGGCAAAACCACCCTGATCCGCTGCGTCAACGGCCTAATACCCCATAGTTACAAGGGGGAGCTGGAGGGACGGATCTGCCTCCACGGGGAAGAGACGAGCGACAAGTCTCTAGCGACTATCTCCCAGATCGTGGGCACGGTGCTGCAGGATCCTGAGCGCCAAATCCTGGGCAGCCGGGTGGTCAACGAGGTGGCCTTCGGGCCGGAGAATCTGAACCTGCCGCCAGCGGAAATCACCACCAGGGTTGATGAGACTCTTGACTACCTGGGCATCAACCATCTGCGGCGGCGGGAAACCTTTTACCTCTCCGGCGGCGAGAAGCAGAAGGTGGCCCTGGCCGGCATCCTGGCCATGCAGCCCTCCATCCTCCTCCTGGACGAGCCCCTGGCCAGTCTGGACCCCGCCAGCGCCCTGGAGGCCCTGCGGCTCATCCGCCGCCTGGCCGACGAGGGCAGAGCCATCCTCATCGTCGAGCACCGGGTCGAAGATATTCTAAAGATCAGGCCAGAAAAGGCGCTCTTTTTGGTAGATGGTCAAATGCAATATCTCGGGCCCACGGCCGGCCTCGAGCGGGCAGTAGATTATCACGAGGTCAAGCTGCCGGCGCAGATGATCATTGACAAGGCCCGTCACGATCCAGTTCCTACTTATGCGCCACCTCTTCTAACCCAAACGGAGGAGGTCGGCACACCTTTGGTGGAGTTCCAGGAGGTGAGCTTTGCTTACGAGGAGGGGCCCTTGGTTCTCCAGGACGTCAACCTGGCCATCAACCGCGGCGACATCGTCGCTGTCCTGGGGCCCAATGGGGCAGGCAAGACCACCCTGGTCAAACACGCCATCGGCCTGCTCAAGCCTACGGCGGGGCGAGTGCTGGTCGAAGGGGTAGACACCCACGAGTTGAGCGTGGCCGAGATCGCCAAGACCCTGGGCTACGTCTTCCAGAGTCCCAGCCACATGCTCTTCGCCCCCACGGTGCGGGAGGAGCTGGCCTTCGGGCCCAAGAACCTGGGCTACAACAGGGCCACCATTGACGAAGGGGTGGCCGAAGCGGTGAGGATCCTCAACCTCAGCAGGCTGGAAGAGTATCCCCCCTTGGCCCTTAGCTTTGGCCAGCAGAAGCGGGTCAGCATCGCCGCCATCATGTCCATGCGATCCAAGATCCTGGTGATGGACGAACCCACCGCCGGCCAGGATTACAAGAACTACATGGCTTTCATGGATTCCATCCTGCAGTTGCCGAACTTCGAGGCTATCCTGTTCATCACCCACGACATAGATTTGGCAATCTGCTACGCCAACCGCGTGGTGCTGGTTTACGAGGGGCACATCGTCGCCGACGGGCCACCCCAGGAAGTGCTGGCCCGGTACGACCTGTTGGAACGTTGCCACATTGTGCCCACCTCGCTCCTGGCGGCCAACCTGGAACGCCTGCCCCAGACGGGGCGCTTCATGCGGGCCGAGGCACTGGCGCACGTGTGACCCTGAGACCCGGAGTGACAGAAAGGAGGTGCCTATGGAGTAAATCGGGACGACCTCTACCTTAACGGTCAGAAAACTGTAAGACACAGCAGATCCAGTTTTGCTCGGCCTGGATTCCTTCGGCAGCCCTTCGACGGGGCTCAGGACAAGGCTCAGGACAAGTACCAAATCCAGGCCAAAAGCGGGGATAGTTCGACTTGGCTCACTACAAGTTTGGCAATCCCCTCAGAGCAATTTTGGATCCACTAAGACACGCAATTGCAAAGGAGGAATCAAATGAACCGCAGATTGCTTTCCGTGATCATCGCGTTGGTCGCCGTCCTGGTCATATTCTTACTCGTCGTGTGGATCGGGGGGGCGATAAACGCAAACCTCAAGTTGGACGAAACGGCCCTGCTGCGCTTTGTGTTCGTGGCCATCGGCCTTCTCATCGTCTTCGTCGTCTACTGGCTAACGCGCGGCAGCGGGGCATGGGACGTAGGCACGCGCCAGGTGGTGTACATGGCCATCGGTGCAGCATTGTATGCCGTGTTCTCCTATCTCTTCAACGGCACCGTCTTCGCCGTGCCGTCGGTCAGCCAGGTCGCGCTCCGGCCCGCCATCGCTATCCCGATGTTCTTCGGCTACGCCTTCGGGCCGGCAGTCGGTTTATTCACCGGCGCGGTGGGCAACATGTTTGGTGACGCGCTGACCGGCTTCGGCCTCTCGCCGCAGTGGAGTGTGGGCAACGGATTGGTGGGCATGATCGCCGGTATGGCCCTCCTCTTCGCCGACAAGAAGAGGGGCATGAACGTGTTGCTAATCATCAGCATCTTGTTGGCTGCTATAGCAACTGTGTTCTTCTTCTTGAATCGTGACGTGACGAACGAGGTTTTCTTCTGGCCGTATGGCAACCCAGTATCGCTGCTTGCCGGTCTTTCAGTGGTGATCGGCTTTGTGCTGGTGCTCGTCGTCCGCTTCGTCTTTGGCGAGAACATAGACGTGGCGGCGGCGGTGACCTGGAGCATGTTGGGTAACCTGCTCGGAATCGGCTTCGCCGCCATATCCGACATCTGGATCAACGGCTATTCACCAGCCGTGGCCATCGTCGGCGAGTTCTTGCCAGCAGCCGGGCCTAACCTGATCTTTGCCGCCATCCTGGTGCCGATCCTCGTGGCGGCCTACGCAGCCGTCCAACGGCGGGCTGGACGGTAAAAGCCAGAAACCTGGTTTTTGGGAAAAACCCGGTTTCTGTAGCCATCAGGGGGAGCGATGCTGGTTACGTGGCGCTATCGCAAGCGAAAATCACTGATCCAGGCCTTTGACCCACGCGCGTGGCTCATCTTCTACGGCTGCTTCATGGTCTCCTCCATCTTGCTCTGGGACCTGCGCTTTCTGACCCCCCTTCTCGTCATCGCCCTGGTGGCGATATTCACGTCGGGGGTCAAGTGGCATGAGGCGCGCCGCGCCTGGTTATTTATCGGCGGGTTTGTCGTCTTCTTCTCGCTGCTGACGTTCATCACCGGGCGTGGCGGGGTAGAGTTCTACACCGAGGAGCACCTGATCACCAGCCTGAGGGCGCCGTTCATCATCTTCAACTGGCGGCCAACGCTCAACATCACCGTCGAGCGCATCTTCTACGCAATCAGCCAGCTCGTGCGCGTGTTCAGTCTAGCCAGCACGACGATCCTGATCCCCTACTCTCTGAACCCGGCCCACTACGGCGTCACCTTCCACGGGTTGGGATTGCCGGACAAGATCGCCTATGCCATGGAGCTGACCATGCGCTTCATCCCTACTCTCGGACGCGATTTTCAGTTGACGATGGACGCGCAGCGTGCCCGCGGATACGAGATCGAGAAGCTGAAAGGTGGGCTGATCGCGCAAGTGCGCAAACTGGCCCCGCTGATCGTGCCAGTTACCATCCATGCCATCGCCGGCAGCGAGGACATCATAGACGCGATGGATCTGCGCGCCTTTGGAATCGGCCCACGCACGTGGCTGGAGCAGTTGCACTACCGACGGCGTGACTACGTGCTGATGGCAGTTGCAGTGTTGCTCCTCATCGTCTCGGTGATTCTCTCGCTCTTTGGCGGCTCCAGGCTCTGGGTGCCTGGCTGGGCGTTACCCTCACCCCTTCGCTGACCCTTCACTTCGTTCAGGGCTACGGCTCAGGGCAGGCTCT
>CAYUPJ010000178.1:0-8891 GCA_964446635.1 uncultured Anaerolineae bacterium | reverse complement strand
GACGCCGGCCACTTCCAGCGCGGTCGGGCTCCAGAAGACGAAGACGAACATCGCCAAGTTGTTCAGGAACGGACCCTGCGGGTCCCTGAGGGTGATCCTGACCGTCGTTGGGTCAACGGCCTCCACCTTCTCGATGATGCTGGCGTCGTCGAAGCCGCCGAATTGGGCCTCGAAATACTCGAAGGTCTGGCCGGCCTCGATCTGGGCCTTGTGGACCGGGTTGGCCGTGTTCTTCCAGTAGTCGAAGTTCTTAACCACCGCGTCGGCGTTGAAGTCCGTCCCGTCATGGAACTTGACGCCCTTGCGCAACTTAAAGGTCCACTCCTTGCCATCGGCTGAGGTGGTCCAGCTCTCAGCCAGGCTCGGCACGGGGACAGTCGTGTCCTTATCGAACTTGACCAGGCCCTCGAAGATCTGATTGGTGACGCGGCCCGAGATGCCGTCAGTGATGATGGGCGGGTCGAGGCAGACCGGCTCGCCCTGGGCACCGAAGATGAACGCCTCGGTCGCCGGCTTGGGTACCGGTGTGGCGGTCACCACCACTTCCTTAACCACCTCTTTGGTCACCTCTTTCTCGACCACCACTGTCTCGACGACCTTCTTCTCGACAGGCACTTCCTTCACGACCACCACTGTCTCGACGACCTTCTTCTCGACAGGCACCTCCTTCACGATCACCTCAGGGGTTGGTGGCGGAGCACAAGCCGGTAGCATTGCCAGAATCACCAGCAGAGAAACGATAGTTAGCGCTGTTCTCCTCCAAAACATTTTTTCCTCCTTTTATTGTTGAATGGTGGGTGCTATCTGCTAACACTCAGGTTGGTAATAAATTATATCTGGCCTATGATTCATCCCCCCTTTCTGAGATAATCCTTTACAGCAAGTCATTATCCGCCTGGACCGCAGACTGTTTACACCGTGGCGCTGGGAGTCGGTCACGGGCCTGGTCCTACACCTCCAGCAGTTCATGGCTGGGGTGCGGGACGAAGCTGGCGGCCTGGAAGGTGCCAGTCGCCTGCTGAGGCAGCTCTTGCGCCGTCCCTGGCGTCACGCGGCTCTGGACCTAATGATACTACATTTCCCTCTATTTGTCAACACCGTTTTCACACAAAACTTCATCCGTTCAGTCCTCTCGGGCCAGCGACGCGCTCCACTCGCCCCAGTGGCGCAGGATATCCACTACCCCGTCGCCATCTTCGTAGGGCGACACGTACTCCACCGCTGCTTTGACGTCACCTGCGGCGTTGGCTGGGGCAGCGGAACGGCCAACGATGCTCAAGAACTTGATATCGCTGGCCGAGTCGCCAATGCCTCCCATCTGGTCAAGGGAGATACCTGTCTCTTGCGAGAGCCAGCGCACCCCAGCCGCCTTGTCCACCCCTTTGGGTATAATGTCCACACAGGATACCGACTCTTGGGCAATGTACCCAGCGTTACAGGTTGCGAGCGCTTTGGCCGTGGCCAGATAGAGGTCGTGGACACTCACTTTATCCAAAGGATAGAGGGTCAGAGAAACCTCCTTGCCCGGCTGAAAGTATCCCAGACCGCCCTCGACAACCTCTCGTCGCAGGGTCACCTTTATCCCAGCTAGGGCCTGGCGCATGGCGGGGGTGATGAGGGGATTCTCAACGAAGCGGTAATCACGGGGAAAATAGAGCCCACCGCCGTTTTCGTAAATACCCGGCCGGTGGGCATCAATAGCCTGCATCAACACTTCGACGTAGGGCTCTTGCCGCCCAGTGCAGAGGGTAACCGCCAATTCGGTCGCATCCTCCTGAGCCCTTCGGTTGAGCTGCGCGACGTACTTCAGGGCCTCAAAGTTCCAGGGCCGACCCTCTCCAGGGGTCAGGCAGCCATCAACGTCAATCACCACCAAGCGCAATTCACTCAAACCTTAATCTCTCACTATCGCCCGGCATCTATCTACAGGCAATTGCAGGTGGACGCTCTCGCCCTCTTCAAAGCGCACCTTGCCATCGGTCTGCACTCGCAGTTCCAGGCCACCAACGGCGATACGATAATCTATCTTATCGCCCAAATAGGTCATCTTGCTCACCACACCATCGAAGGTGTTCTCGCCGCCCGCGTGGCTAGGCGGGAAGAGATCAATGTCGTTAGGACGGACGAAGAACAACAGCTTTTCGCGTGGCTGCATTCTCGGCGAGGCCGGCACAGCGAACTGCAGTTCATTAACTGCAACGATCGCTTTTTCGGCTCCAACGGAGAGAACAATGCCCTCAATGAAGTCCGATAGCCCGATGAAATCGGCCACTAACTGCGAGCCGGGCTGATCGTAGATTTCATCGGGAGTGCCCACCTGTTCTACCCGCCCTTGATTCATAACCGCTACTCGGTCGGACAGGGCCAACGCCTCGGCCTGATCGTGGGTAACGTAGACGGCAGTGATCCCGAGCCGACGCTGCAAGTCCTTGATCTCAAAGCGCATCTCCTCCCTCAGCTTGGCGTCCAGGTTGGAGAGGGGTTCGTCCAAAAGCAAAACCTTGGGACGGTAGACCAGGGCCCGGGCCAGGCCCACCCTCTGCTGCTGTCCGCCGGAGAGCTGGCGAGGGTAGTGCTTCTCGTATTGCTCCATGCGGATGAGCTGCAGGGCTTCCATGACCATCTGTCGCCGCTCGGCCTTGGGCAGGTTGCGGATCATGAGGGGAAATTCCACGTTCTCGTAGACGGTCATGTGGGGGAAGAGGGCGAAGTTCTGGAAGACCATGCCCAACTGGCGCTTGTGAGTGGGCACGTTGGTCACGTCTTCTCCGTCAATGAAGACCCGCCCCTCGTCGGGCGTGAGGTGGCCGGTGATGCAGCGCAGGGCGGTGGTCTTACCGCAGCCTGACGGCCCCAGCAGGGTCATCAGCTCACCCCGGCGGATGCTCAGATTGATGCAGTCGTTGGCCACGATGGGGCCGTAGCGCTTGGTCACATTTTGCAGTTCGATCATGTAGTCGTACATATTTCGTATTCCTCTCGTGCGGATAACTGATGCTCGCTGGCCAGCCAATACCAGGATAAGGAAGACTTTGGCGAGCCCTCAATGCCCTTAGCATTCGCGGGCTAGGGGCAGAGCAAGTTGTGTGGCTCAGTGGACATCATGCCTGTGCTGGCTCTAGCGTGAATACCAACACGCGACCGTCCTCCAGCCGTAACTGGTTTTCCTCCGCCTGCAAACCAATGTCTGGGGGAGCAATCAATGAGACTTGTCCATCCCGGACTCGAATCTGCACAGGCACTAACACTGGTTCCATTTTCTCAATAGCTGCCCAGGCCTCGAAGAAAGTGTTAGCTGGGAGTTCATCGAACCCTTCAGCCTCCCGCTCAATGAACTCGTCTACAAGCTGCTCCCATTCTTCGGCTGAGATACTTTCAATCGTCTCCATAAGTTGCCTCCTGTTGCTTGATCAGCACCTTCTCCTTCCAAACCTCGTAATCCATCACAACCAACTCTACCCCTCGATGGATGACGCAAGCCGCAACCGGGAAGACCTCAGCAGCCTGTTCCAGGGCTACGGCCACCGTTTCCCCGTCGATCTCCTCCCATACGCTGCTTTTCAGGAGCACAACCAACGTTTCTGCTCCCCGTTCGGGGGTGTAAAGCCGAGTTATGTAGAAGTCGTGCTCCAGCCCACGAGTCCGGGCTGCCTCCAGGAAGTAGGTTGAAGTTCTGATGTCACCTCGGAAGCCCAGCACTTCCAGGTCGTAGGGTGAGTACCGTCCGGTCGGACTGCGCAAGTCATGGGCTCGGAACTGGATACCAGCTTTAGCAAGGTCGCGATAGATGTAGACCTCGAGAGCATAGCCCTTGCTCCAACTGTTCCACCAGTACAAGATGTAAGCGAGGAGTAGCCGGGAGTCAGGAATGTCAGGCTGATAGTAGCCTGCTTCCTGCAATGAACGAGCGATGGTCTGGCTCACAGCAGCGCGCAGGCGTGCGCTCTCCCTTTCAACATCAGGCAGGGTGTATAGCTGCTCGATAAACCGTGCGGCATAGCGATCCTCTATCAATGCGCGGTAGATGGCCGGAAAAGCGTGGCGTTCTCTACCGATCATGACAGCCGCGTTGTGCAGCAAGTCAAAGGCTTTCATCAACCGTGGCCAGTCGGCACCAGGGATCATGTCCTTGCCCCGAACATAGGCCAGAACGAGTGAGCGGTGCTGGGCAGTGAAGTCTTCGGGCAACAGTATGTGGATGGTCATGAATTGCTCCGATGTCAGGCTAGGTAGTAAATGTTCTTGTGATACGATTCCAGTTGCGCCAGCCGGTTGACCTCCAGGACGGGGAGGTCGGTCTCGATGGCACGCTTGCCCTGCGCTGCCCTGGGCGCTTCGCGGGCGAGGGGGAGGGCAAACTGCACAGGTTCAGCAGCAGTTGCTGCTGTGTCAGACCGGTCAAGCATCATCACTGTGTACTCTCTGTCAACAAGCAGTTGCCCTGCTGGCCGTGGCGTATGTCTTGGTCAGCGGTATAGAGTTGAGGCGGGTGCCCGCCAGACCATGCACCAGGGCAAAGACGCAGGAGGAATAGCTCCTGACCAAACTTATGACTATCCCCACCTGTCGTGCCACTTCTCGAGCTCCCTCGCCCGCATCTCTTGCCACTTCTCAAACTCCTTAGGCGACAGTTCCCTGAAATCCTCAAGTACGGGGGTCAGTTCCTGCCAGATTTGTTCCCCTACTGGACCTTCAACACCATCCATGATTGTCAGTGCCTGAGCGTAGTGTTCCGCTGCAAACTGCACCAAATCCTGCCCTTCCTCCAGCTGCGCAAGTGCACGCAGGGCCTGTGCTTCTCCCACTTGGTCGCCTAGATCTTCGTACAGCCTGATAGCCTCCCCGTAGTGCTTTCGAGCCTCTCCTATTTGATGTGCTGCAATTTCCAACTCACCTAGCGCAAGGTGGACTAGCGCTGCCTGTGCATGTAAACCTTGTTTCCTGTAGCGTTCCTTGGCTTTGTTCAGATACTGCCGTGCCTCGGGATATCGCTCCCTTAACTGTTCAATCTCGCCTAACACCACTAGCGCCTGTGCCTGTCCCTGGAGTGCCCCTATTTGCTCGTACAACACTAAAGCAGCTTCCAGATAGTTTTGGGCTTCTGAATCCTCACCTTCCAGCCATGCCACCTCACCTAGACCCTGTAGCGCTTGTGCTTCCTCTAAACTCACACCTAGTTCCCGGCACAGCCCCAACGCTTCTTCCAGATGCCCCCGAGCTACTTGCCTTTCGTGTTTCAGATGTGCTACCTTGCCCAGCCCCAGTAATGTCTGCGCTCGTCCCAGTCGATCCTGTATCCCCTCGTACAACTTTCCGGCCATCTCGTAGTACTGGTATGCATTTTCATAGCATTGGTAGGCTTGTTCATGGTAGTGCAAATTGCCTTCCATATGGTATCTCTCTTCTTCTAACCTCCCCAAGCCGAGAAGTGCCCGCGCTTGCCCCATGCTGTCATCTAGCTTTTGGCAAAGCGCCAGGGCCGCTTCGTAGTGCTCCCTCGCCTCCATGCGCTTTCCCCCTAATACAGCTACTTCACCTAGAGCTAGTCGCACTCTTGCTAGACCCGGGCTGTTATCTAGCTCTTGATACAACTCAAGAGCATACTTCAAACGCCCTTGTGCTTCTATTATGTTACCCTCCACGAGTGCCATGTCGCCCAACCCATACTGCACGTCTGCCTCTCCACGCTTATTCTTCTGTTGCTCAAATAGCCTCTTTGCTTCCTCGTACCTCTGTCTCGCGTTTGCGTAGTGACCCTGCAGACGTGCTACCTCGCCCGCTTTGAGAGCTGTCTCTGCAAACCTCCATGGCTCTTCAATCTCCTTCTCTCTGTACAGTTCAAAGGCATAGTTGTACCACTTCTGCGCTAGAGGGTAACTGTTTTCGATATATGCCACTTCGCCCAGTTGATGCGCGACCCTTGCCTCTCCCGGCCACTGGCCTAACTCTTGCAACAGCTTAAACGCTTCCTCATACAGACCGCAGGCCCCAATATAATTCCCCTCCACTTGCATCGCTAACCCTAGCCCCTCCAGTGTCTGGGCCTGCCCTAATTCATGCTCCGAGCTTTTGTGGAGGAATCGGGCAGTCCGGTATAACTCCTGCGCCCGATCATTCTGTCCATCTTGACGTGCCATTTCACCCTTGCCGTAGAGCACATTTCCCAGCCCTATACGATCGCCCCATTTAGAGTCAAACTGACGGTATAATTCCAACGATTCGAAATACCGCTTTGATGCTTCGTTATCGCTATTTTCCATACGAGCTACATCCGCCAAGCCACATAGCGCACTTGCCAGTTCCTTGCGCTTACCCAACCGCTTCCAGAGGTCTAGTGCATTTCCATACCAATTCTTAGCTTCTACGTATTCCCTCTGAAATAACAGGACACGGCCTATCCCTTCTGTTGCCTGTGCTTCTTGCACCCGCTCTCTGTGCCTTTTGTACAAAACCAATGCCTGATTGTATGCTTTTCGCGCCTTGCTGTACCATCCCAACAACGTCTCTGCCTCTCCTTGTCGGTGAAGTGCCCTTGTTTGTCTCGCCAGATCCCCAATTTCTGTGCAAAGTTCTTGTATTTCTTGGTAACGATCTCGTGCTTCTGGATAAGGTCCGTGTGCGATACATACTGCGCCAAGAGCATCTAACCCTACGAGCAGTTGTTCCTGACTCCCCAGTCGCCGTGCAGCCTCCACTCCTTCTCGCAGCCAGTCGCGTTTCACCCTCCACCATCCGCGCTTATCAAAATACGCTCGTGTCTCAAGCGCCAACTGCACCACCGCCTCATCTTTTTGTGCTTCCTTCGCCCAATGCATCGCATGTTGCAAATTCTCCCACTCTCCATCCAGCTCTAGGTACTCCTCCTCCTTGTTGTATAGCTTTACGTATTCCGTGTAGTACTCTGCTAAGCGTCCCCCTGCTGCAATTCTCTCCTCCTGTTGCAAATATTCCTCACCAAAGAGTCGTAGAAGGACATGAACTCGCCAACGCTGCTCATCTACGCGCTCTACTAAACTTCGCCGCGCCAACAAATCTAACCCCTTTCCAGCCCCACGTTCGACGGTATCCCAGAGGGCTGCCACTACTTTCGTATGAAATTCAGAACTTTTCAGCATCGCTAGGAGTCGAAAGTGTCTTTGGTCTCTATCGTTCAAAAGGCGGTAGCTTAAGGCCACACTGTACCGAACGCTGGATTCCTTTCCCTCTGGCTTCTTTCTATCCTCTAACCTGTCCAACCGCTCCTTCTCTGCTTCCAACCCCTTGGCATATGCCTCCAACGACCACTTGTTGGACTCATCTGCTAACAAGCCTGCCACAATTGTGAGCGCTAGCGGGTGTCTATATACTAGCTTGCAGATTCGTAGCGCTGCCTGTTCCTCACGCTTTATTCGCTTCTCTCCCAGAGCGTCCTCTAGTAGAGCTAATGCGTCCGGTTCGTCCAAAACGTCTAGCTCCTTCTCGCCTCCTGGCTGTACTCCCGGCACTCCTTTACCTCGGCTTGTTACAAGCGCAGCACACCGCTCAGGCGGTGGCAGCAACATCTCTAGTTCCTTCACACGATCCTCTGGTACGTCATCCAAGACGATCAGCGCTCGCTTGTCACGCAGCACATTCAACACACACTCTGCACAGACTTGAGTGTCTTCATACCTAGTTACTTGGTCTTCGTGGAAGAGCAGCCCTAATCGCTGAAGCAGTACCAGCATTCCCTGTCCTTCTGTACTTCTCCATGTTACCCATGCCACTCCGTCTCGGAACTTCCTCTTTACGTCATGAGCAACCCAAATCGCTAGAGTCGTCTTACCCACCCCAGGCATCCCTGTGATCGCCGCCACGGGTACATGATCATCCTTCCCGAGTATCCTAGCCTTGATCACGTCTTGCTCTTCCACTCGCCCTCTTAACTGCCGTGGTGGCCGTCTTGGAATGTTGAATGGTGGCTTAGGCTTCCCTCGCTTAATCCACTGCCTAAGAAGAGCCAATATAGCAGCTGCAATCAGTGCCCCAAGGGCTTCCGGCAACGCACTGCGAAGAATGTCAAACAGCGTATCCATCCACCCAAGAGCTTCTAGCAGTGCGCTGCGAAGAATCTCGAATAGCATGTCCATCTATTCTTACTTCCAGATACACCGTGCCTCGTCGGTCAATACCTTGAGCGAAACCGCCCAGTTCTGGCGTAGCTTCTGCTCCCGGCTGGTGATCAGCGCCTTGGACGGCTCCGGCAGCCACAGCAGGAAATCCCGCACCGCGTCGTCAGTGATCGTCTCAAAGTTGTCCACGATGAGGAGATACCGCTTGCTTTGCAGGAGCTTGCGCACCGACTCTTGCTTCTCCCCCAGCGGCTGCTGGGCGATGCCGGGGTAGTCCAGGGCGCGGGCGATGGCGTCCAACACGTCGTTCAGCGCCAGCTCTCGGTCCTTGGCTGTGGTCCAGATGAAGCCGTCGAAGTTAGGGATGCCATCGGCGGGTATTTCACCCTTGCTGACCCGCAGGCACTCGCCGGCCACCTCCAGGGCCAGCGCTGTCTTGCCGATGCCGCCGATGCCGTCAATGCAGGTGAGCGGCCAACGGGAGGCCAACGCCTCCCGCACCCGGGCCTTTTCCTTCTCCCGCCCGATGAACTCGCCCCGCGGTGGCAGATTGCTGGGGATGGCTGGCGCGGGCAGGGATGGGACGACGACCTCTTCGTTAGTCAGCTTACGCTTCTTCTCCCGCCGCTTCTCCAGATAGTCCAGAACCTGGACGATGCCGGCTGCGATGCCAATGATCACAGCCAGTCCTGCGATCCATGCCCAGATGTCCATCTTTACTCCCACCACTTGTCTGCTCAGCTCTGCGGCTCGAACCACATTCGCCCAATGCGGCGCAACTCCTGTACGAAGAACTCCTTG
>CAYUPJ010000177.1:0-8910 GCA_964446635.1 uncultured Anaerolineae bacterium | reverse complement strand
ACGCCGCAGGTACCAAAGCTCTACCCGGCCTTGACCAAGAAAAGGCTGCAACAGCATCTGAGGCAATAACAGGAGGCCCACTACTCCGGCCACCACAGGCTGTCTCAGGAAGATGAGGAGAGCAATGACAGCAGCTTGTGACACCCTCAGCAGGCTTAGCGAGTGCTTTGCCCTGTTCTTGACCAAAGTGAGGCAGCTACGATAGGCCACTGTGTAGAAGATTGCCAACAAAAAAGACCACAAGGTAAGAGACGCAAAAGTTGTGTGACCCACCAGCCAGGCCAGGCCCATTTCCAGGATGGCTTGTAAGGATGGGGGAGGTGTACCGTGTTGGCGCGCGCGAAGGAGGGCCAGCAACATGATGGCTAAGGCCGCCGAGGTCAGGATGATGCCTCGCCGCCCCAGGATGATCGCCAGGATTAGTGTTAAAGGCAAGGTAACCACCAGGCCAAGCAGAGCTGAGCCCTGCCGCGGCCAAAACACTTCCCGCCACCAGGCCAGCTTCCGACCCAACCGACTAAAGACGCGGTGGCTGGGCGAGCCCGGTGCGGTGTAGAGCAGGGCAGTCAAACTGGCCTCCTGGGCCTGCGAAGGCCAATTGGAGGAGACAGACCAATCCTTCTCAGCGATCAGATACCACAGGGTACCCCAAAGCGCGTCGGCCAGGAACAGAGCGATGAGCAGAACCAACAGATTCTGGCCACTGAGGGTCAGCCGGCCGGAGGCTACAGCGCCGCATAGAGCCGCCCAGGCCGGGCCCAGCCAGGTAAGTGGCCGAGTACTTCGCACCTCTAACTTTATCAGCGGCCCCAACACCCGATGCACAGGTCTTCCCCCTTCCAGAGCGAAGTTGGGCATATTATACCACAATTTGAAAAGGGAGGGCAAAAAGCGTCCTCAGCCCTCCCTTTTCAAAAGCAGTGTCGTGGTGTGACCTCAACGCTAGCCTTCAGAACCGCCTTCCTCTTTGGCCTCAGGCTCAAATTCTTCGACTGCCATCTCCTCTGGCTCGGCCAGTACGGGTGGGGCAGGTGGAACGGGCGCTGGCAGAGGATAGGTCTGCGTGCCGAAGCGGGTCAGTACCACAGCGCCCAGGCCCACGCAGAATGCGACGATGGCCACGAGAAGTCCCAGACAGGGGATCGCACCAAGCAAGGAGAGAAGCAAGATGCCTACCGCCACAGCCATCAGAGGGGTGATGACCTTAACTTTGAAAGCTTCCAGCAGCCTCCGGCCCACCAGCAACCCAACGGCAGCCCATCCGAAGATGCCTGCAGCAAGCAGCGCCACCCCCAGAAGGAGAGCTATAGGCGAGAGGCAGATGGTGATGGCCAGCAAGACCATCAAGGCCACAGCGACTATGGCGGTCAACAAGCCAACTCCTCCACTCGGCAAGGGGGCATCGAGGATGGCCTGGCCCACCACCTTCGTCTGCTTCGGCCAGAATAGGATGACCAACAAGCCCAGGGCGGCCAGGGCCAGGGCCAAAAAGATAGCTTTGAAGACATCGAGGACAAAGCTGGTCCAGCGGTCAACTCCTGTGCTAAGGCTGAATCTTGTGGGGAAGGTCCAAAAACGAGGCAGGCCTCTGAATTCCAAGCCTCCCACCTCTTGACCTCTGACGATAGCCCCCTCTTCCCGTTGGAAGTTGCCGCCGAGGGTCACCAAGTCTCCGCCCACGACGGCTGTTGACCGGAGCACCACATCACCGCCGAAGGTAACCACGTCACCCTCTACCTCTCCGGCAACTCTGGCGCTACCTCCCATAACCACCACATTACCGTTCACCCGGCTCCTCGACTCCAGGACTACGCTGCCGCCGAGGACTACCAGGTCGCCGCCCATCTCCTCGCCCGACTCCAGGGTGAAACTTTCGCCGAAGATCACTCTTCCGCCGTCCCCATCGGCAAAGACAGGGGTGGCTGAGAAGACCAACACCAGGGCCAATAGACATGCAAGCAAAACCTTTTTCATCGTAAGTACCTCCTTTGTTTTTTGATAGCTCGCTCGAGAGCGTTGCGGAATTCGTAGTTTAGCCCCTTGTGGGCGTTGTGCGGGCTTCTTTTAGGCGCAAAAACGGCCACAAGGGCCTATACTACGGCAATTCTGCAACGCTCTACGCTCGGAATTGAGACGAGCCAACGAGTAACGGGTAACGAGACAGCTTTCTCCGCTTCCCACCACCTCCTATACACCATTGATCACTGGCCGATATACGCCTCGCCGTCCAGCCACCAAGTGAATCCAAAGGATGGTCAAGGCAAGAACCAGGAGGGAATAGCCCAACAAGGCTGGCTGGTCGAAGGAGGAGAAAAGGGCAGTGGTTATCAGCCAGCAAGCCCCACCCAAGGACTCAGCAACGCCTAGCAATTGGGCCACCAGTTTTGCACCGCAGCTCCACAGAGAGGGCTGGCTGACCACCTGCCAAAGCGTGGCCAGCAATCCGATGATCTCAGGCAGAGCAAAGGCCCCTAATCCCAAGCAAGCTGCCAACAGCGCTATCCCCGCCAAGAACCTCCGCCTGCGAGTCTGGCGTCGAGCCAGGCGCTGCATCACCCTGTCCGCGAAGCCTGGGGGCGGACCCATTAACGGTGCATCAGCAAAGAGGCGCGAGACTCGCTGCATGGCTTCCCATTCCTCCTGGCAGGCTGGGCATTGCCCCAGATGCTCCTCCAGGCAACGGACCTCGCCCTGAGTGAGGCGCTGATCCAGTGCCAGCGACATGAACTGACCTATATCCTGACAACTCGCCATCTTTCACCCCTCCGCCACAGCCCTCTGAGTTATTCCCACCGCCTCCCTATGCTGGCAGGCCAGGGTCCCTTGGGCCAGCATCTGCCTCGCCCGGTACAGCGTGGACTTCACTGCGCTCTCGGTGGTCTCCATCGCCTCGGCGATTTCTTGATAGGAAAGGTCATACCAGTAGTGCAAGACCACTGTCGCCCGGTAGTGAGGAGGCAGTTGGTCCAACAACTGACGTACTTCGCCGCGTTCCTCTCTTCGGATGACGACTTCCTCAGGCTGGCTACTGCTGGCCAACCAGCGCCAGGGAGGCAATTCGTCCAGTGACAACCACCCCAACCGTCGCTGGCGCAAACGGTCTATACAATGATGAGAAGTGATAGCCAAAAGCCAGGAGGAGAATTTCCTATCCGAATCATAGGTGTTCAGGCGGGTATAAGCCCTGAGGAAAGTCTCCTGAGCCGCATCCTCGGCTTCGACGGCGTTTCCCAACATACGATAGGCCAGGTTGTAGACAGGAGTCTGGTAAGCTTCCACCAAGCGAGTAAAGGCCTCTTGATCGCCAGCCCTGGCTCTTTGAATCCAGGCCATTTCTTCTTCCATCTGCTTCCCCTTAACTATATACGTATTATACCGCAAAAAGTTGCACCTTAAAAATTTCAGCCCAAGGCTAAATTAGGGCCAAAAACGCTTGACTTTTCAAAGCGAACGGAGTATCCTAATATCCACACATAGCCTTGCCTGTGAGGAGGTTGAGTTGCCCGAAAAAGTCTACATCGCCATCGAAGGGGCCATCGCGGTAGGCAAGACCACCCTGGCCCGCCTGATCAGAGACGAGTTCGACGCCGAGTTGCTCCTGGAGGTGTTCGAGGAAAATCCCTTCCTCAGCGATTTCTACACCGACCGGGAGAGGTACGCTTTCCAGACTCAGATTTTCTTCTTGCTGAGCCGGTATCGGCAGCAGCAACAAGTCGTCCCAGAGACACTGCGGCGTAGCTCCCTCATCAGCGACTACACCTTTACCAAGGACCGACTCTTCGCCCACCTGAATCTAAAAGACGACGAACTGGAGATGTACGAGCGGGTTCACGCCATCATGGCCGAGAAGATCCCACTCCCTGACCTGATCGTCTACCTCAAGGCCGACCTCGATACTTTGATGAACCGTATCGCCTTCCGTGACCGCACGTACGAGCGGGAGATGGACAAGGACTACATGGAGGCGTTGCGCATCGCGTACGATCGTTTCTTCGCCGATTACGAGCGAGTCCCCGTCCTACCCATAGACACCAACAAGCTGGACATCGTGAACAGCCCTCAGGATTTGGCCCAAGTAGTGGGTTATATCAGGTCGGCTTTGGAAAAAGGCACTTATCAACGGGCTCTGCCACGAATCGGGCCGGCCCTGGACGAGGCCGACCGAGCGGTCTTCATGGAGGGCCGACGACGGCTGGGCGACTTTCAGCGCTGGCACCTGGCGCTGGACAGGGAGAAGGGCCCTTCGGCAGAGCTCAGGGCAGGCTCGCTGACCGATCTCTATTTCAACTTCATCTGCCTGACCGAAGAAGTGGGTGACCTGGGGACAGAACTCAGAGAGGTGTGGACCGCTCAGGAGGAGCTTTACAAGAAGGTGGGCAACCGTCGAGAGGCTCTGGACAGGGCCATCCAGGAGCGCTTATCCGAATTGCGCCACGAGCTGGCCGATTGCCTGGCCTTTCTGCTGAGACTGGCTAACTACACAGGCATTGACCTGGAAGAAGCCTGTCTCGATGAAATGAAGGAGAGCAAAAGGAGGATGCGGGCATGAAAAAATTCATTGCTATCGCCGGCAACATGGGAGTGGGCAAATCCACCCTCACCGCTCTCCTCAGCGAGCAGTTGGGTTGGGAGCCCTTTTATGAGGCCGTGGACGATAATCCCTATTTGGCCGACTTTTACAAGGACATGCAGAAGTGGGCCTTTCACTCTCAGGTCTTCTTTCTCTCCCGGCGTTTGCGTCATCACCACCAGGTCCTCAACCGCCCCAACTCTGTGATCCAAGACCGCACGGTGTACGAGGACGCCGAGATTTTCGCCGAGAACCTCTACCGCCAGGGACACATGGGGGAGCGAGATTATCGCAGCTACCGCGAGCTATACGAGGTTTTGACCATGTTCCTGCCGCCTCCTGACCTGGTGGTTTATCTACAAGCTTCGGTGCCAACGCTGCAACACCGCATCGCCATACGAGGACGAGATTTCGAGCAAAACATCCCAACCGACTACTTAGAGCGGCTTAACGTATTGTACGAGGAGTGGGCCCATAGCTTCACCCTCTGCCCCATGCTGACCATACCCTCTGATAACCTCGATTTCGTCCAAAACAACTCCCATTTGGAACTGATCACGGCCAGAATCATGGATAAATTGCATGGGAAGGAGACCGTTGTTTTCGATTGAGGGAGCGCAGTAAAACGTGAAACGTGAAACGTAGAATTTGCACACGTGAAATCTTCACGTTTTACGCATCACGTTTCACAAGGTTGCCCTCAAGGGGGCCGTGATGAGAATGAAACAGGCGATCGTGAAACTGATGCTAGTAACGATATTCCTCTCTCTACTACCAACCCATGTTGAGGCTGCACGTCTTGAATCCCAGTGGATCCAGGATTGCTCTGAGGGGATTGCCAAATCCCCGCTTTTGACCACGTCCACGGCTACAGCCACCGCCACGCCGACAGACACACCTACGCAGACACCAACCAGCACGCTCACGCCAACATCCACGGCAACATCTACGACCACCACAACACCGACTAGCACGCCTACAGAAACCCCAACCGACATCTCTACGCCGACATCAACTGCCACGCCCACCGCCACCACGACGCCGACCGACATACCTACACAGACGCCAACTGATACCTCCACACCGACTTCAACCGCCACGCCCACGGCCACTGCGACACCGACTGGCACACCTACGGAAACCCCAACTTATACCTCCACGCCGACCCCGACCGCTACGCCTACTGCCACCATGACGCCGACGAATACGCCTACGGCAACACCCACCAGCACCCCGACGGCTACATCCACGCCCACACCAACCAGCACTCCAACGCCAATTCCTTGCGATCAACTGATCTGCAACGGTGGCTTTGAAACGACAGAGTGCTGGACCATCGGGAAAACGCCACGTTCAGCGGGCTACTCCACGGCGGTGGTTCACTCAGGTTTTTGGTCCATGCGCCTGGGGATCACCCACCAGAGCGATGCCAAGAGTTATTCCTCCATCTATCAATTCGTGACGATTCCCAGGGATGCAGCGAGCGCCACCCTGTCGTTTTGGTACTACCCTCTCTGTCAGGATACCGTCGAGTACGATTGGCAAGAGGTGATCATTTTTAACGATGCTTGGGAGATTATGGACCGGGCGATGCGGAGAATCTGCGCCAACAGCCAAGTTTGGACGCATCATACCTTCAGCCTGACGCCCTACGTAGGGCAGACAATCATCGTCTACTTCAATGTCTATAACGACGGAGTAGGCGATTTCAAGACAGCCATGTACTTGGATGACGTGTCCGTACAGATATGGTGCCCGACCAGCACTCCCACTCCTACCCTCCCCATCACCACGACGCCAACGCGCACACCTACAGAAACGCCGTCCAGAACAATCACACCAACTGCAACATCAGTCTCTACGCTTACCACGACGCCCACACCGGCGCGCGTGATTTACCTGCCCCTCATCCTCAAGACCTGGCAGCCGCCGGAGTTCAGGGGGCTGTGGGTGGATCGGTGGAGCTACCAATCTCCTGAGGACGTTCGAGCGATCGTTCAAAAGGCAGCTCAGGCCAACTTCAACGCCATACTCTTTCAGGTGCGGGGGAAAGCTGATGCGTATTATCAATCCAACTACGAGCCCTGGGCTGCGGGCTTAACCGTGAGTGGAACGTACACCCAGACCCAACTGGGCCAGAATCCCGGTTGGGATCCCCTCCAGGTAGCGATTGATGAGGCCCATGCCCTAGGCCTACAAGTCCACGCCTGGATCAACGTCTATCCCGTATGGATGACCTCGCCGCAGGGACAGGCACCGCCAGAAGATGTTACGCCGGAGCACCTGTTCTGGAAACTCTCCGACACCTATGGCCTGCTTGACTGGCGGCAGTGGGATCAGGAAGGCCCCATACGGCTGGACGATTATGGCCGGGTGCCATACCTGTATGCCAGTCCTGCTGTCACGCTGACAGTCAACCACATCGTCTCTGTCTGCCAGGACATCGTGACGAACTATGAGGTGGATGGCCTGCATCTGGATCACGTCCGCTACGCCGGCCCCGACTTCTCGCACGATCCCATCAGCGAAGCGGCTTTCGCCGAAGCTCAGGTTCTCGATCCAGATCTCACCTGGGAAGACTGGCAACGGACACAGGTGACGTACCTGGTGAGCCAAATCTATCAGCAGGCTATCCTCACCCATCAGGACGTGATGCTGACCGCAGCGGTGTGGCCCATCTATCGGGATTACTGGGACTGGATCACTAACGACGGTTACGATGGCTATTACCAGGATTCCCAAGGCTGGATGGGAGAAGAGGTAATTGACGGCATCGCTCCTATGCTCTATGCCAACTTGGTCTCTATGGCTGGCACAGAGCCAGATGATTACGCCATCCGGTTCGACACTCTCATCCGTGACTTCGTGGCTGCAGACAATGGCCGGTTTGCGCTGGCTGGAATCTACGCTGGAACCTCACCCTCCCTGACTCACTACGATGACTTCTCGGACATCGCTCAGAGCATCAACCTGGCCCGAGAGGCTGGTGCGGCTGGCCAGATCATCTTCTCCTACCGCCTGATCAACGAGCGCGATTACTGGGACGACTTCCGAGATGGGCCCTATGCCTGGCCCAGCGACGTCCCGCCGATGCCTTGGAAATGATGTTACACGCAAGAGAGCCGCTGATCACGATCAGCGGCTCTCTTGCCTCCCCCTCCGAGGGAGAGGGCGGGGGTGGGGGTGGCGGCGGCTATCTCCGCAAAATCTCCTCGGCCACGAGACAAACATGGCCAGTGAAGCCCTGGCAGGCCTGGGGCACATCCACAGGCAACGTCAGACCGAGTTGGGTTAAGGCCCTGGTCAGGTGACAAAGGGGCAAGCCCATAACGCTGGTGTAACAGCTCTCGATACGCTCCACGGGGCTGAAGTTCTGGTGCTGGATGGCGTAGGCCCCAGCCTTGTCCAGGGGATCACCACTGGCTGCGTAGCGACCTATCTCCTCATCGGTGTAGGCCCTCATCCAGACGGCGCTCTCGGCTAGCTCCGTGATGCCCCCCCCAACCCTTCGGCCCTGCTCAGGGCAGGCATGGGGGGAGAGAGAGAGGGAGGGCGGATGATAGACCGTCACTCCGCTGAGGACGGTGTGCTTTCGCCCCCGCAGCCGCCGCAACATGGCCACAGCCTCGGCTTCATTGGCCGGCTTGCCTAGTACATCACCATCCAGGACCACGATGGTGTCGGCAGCGACGATCAGAGCCTCAGGGTAAGTGAGAGCTAGCGCCTGGGCCTTGGCCAGGCTCAAGCGGCAGACCATGTCCTGAGGACTCTCCCCTTCCTCGATCTCCTCGTCCACATCGGCCGCTGCGGCCACAAAGGGCACCTCCAGGAGAGAGAATAGCTGCCGTCGTCGCGGTGAGGCCGAGGCCAAGACCAACCTCTCTGAGATCAACCTACCTCCAGTTGCGGTGGACGAGGGTCTCCCGACCGAGCCCTCTCGATTCAGAAATCGGCAATCGAAAACTTGTCCTGAGCGTAGCCGAAGGATCGCAAATCGGAAATCCTATTTGGGGGCACGGCAAGCGATGCCGTATTCTCCGGGCCCAGGCCAGCAATTGTTGCAGGAGATACAGGCAGCAGGTTCGGTGCGCCCTTCCCGCCACTGATTGGGCAGGTCAGGCTCCCGGATCAGTGGGCGAGACATGGAGATAAAGTCAGCGGTGCCTTCCTCAAGGATACTCTCCATGGCCGCCAACGATCGCATCCCTCCCACCAGGATGAGCGGCAGGTCGGTCGCTTCCCGCGCCCGCCGGGCCTGGGGCAGAAAATAGGCCTCATCCTCCGGCCTCAGGATGTCCTTTCGACTGCTGGTCCCGCCTATCCCACAACTGATCTCCACG
>CAYUPJ010000176.1:4735-9053 GCA_964446635.1 uncultured Anaerolineae bacterium | reverse complement strand
TGCATCTGACCGATGGAGAGGCAAATCCCATTTCCTCTCCGACAGGCTGCTAGAAGGTTCTTGAGCAGGCTCAGGACCGGGGGGGCCGTAGACCGTAGCCGGCTGGCACTCTCCTGTCCCAGGATAGCTAGGTGTTTCGTGTCTCTCTACTACGACACAACCGATGAAGCCAGGCGGAATATCTCCGACTGCCCATACACGGACTGAGTCAGATCGCCCGGGACCCACCCAACCCCCTATAAAGATCACGTCGTCACCATTTGAATCACGAAAGCGCCAAGTAATGAACCAATACTGGTCTGTATGATTTTCTACCACGATGACTGAGTTCTTGTTGACTGGATAGCAAGGGCACGAAGTGTCAGCGTTTATTGCCGCATCAAGTGAATGTGTGTTCGTGGAAATAGGCCCAGAGTCAGTTGCATGCAGAGGAGCGATATCGAGGGGCAAAACGGCAAAGCAGAGGAAGAAACTGAGAAAGAGGTTAGCAAGCTTTTTCATGGGAACATCTCCTTTCGTGAAAGGGTAAGGCTGCCAATACGGATTATACCACCTCTCCCAGACTTGGCAAGCTAAACTACTGTCACCAATTTTCGATGGCCCAGGCCAGTTCCGCCGGGGTGGTGGCGTTGCCCAACCTGTGCACCACTAGGCCAGCAGCACAGTTGGCGGACGCACCGCTCACTCTTCTAGCAGCTCTCTCAAGAAGTCGCCCGGCGTCATCACGTCTAGATCCAAATGGGCATCCCACACCTTCTCGGTCATGAAGTGCCTTCGATCCAACGTGAGGAGGACATTAGCTCCGCTCTTCAAGGCCGCTGCTAGAACGTGGGCATCTTTTTCGCCAACGATGGGTTCGCAAGCCACGATTTCCTTGGATGTGGCGGGCTCTTCAAGGGTCGGATCGAGTTCGGCGAGGCCCTGGTAGAACCGTAGTAGGGCTTCTGCTCCCAACTTGCGATGGATGTTCCTCTCCGCCTCTAAGAGGACGCGCTTTGTGCACATGGCACAGAAGCGTTCTCTCTTGCAAAGTTCCAGCACTAAAGAGGAGCCACCCACGGGAGAGCCCGCTGCGGCAATGAAGACACTGGCATCAATGAAGAGCTTTACTCTGTCCAAAACTCGCCCCTTAGCTCAGAAGACTCTGCACCTTGGCCAGAGTCTCTGGCCCTAGTTTATCTTCCTTTAGGAAGTTTTGGATATCCTCATTCGTGTATTCCCGTAGTGGAGACTCCGCCTCTGACCCTAGCCGCAAAGGGATAATCTCAATCTTTTCCCCCCTCAGAATGAGTTTAAGAAAGGTGGCCGGGCCGATGTTTAGCCGCCGCCGGAACTCTATGGGAATGGTAATCTGGCCCTTGGACAACGGTTTTACAATTTTCGTCAACTCCCTCTCAACCATCATCGCCTCCATTCTATTTCCAAAAGTAGAAATTTCCAAATCTTAGAATAACACACTTTCAACCTTTTGTCAAACGCTCCCGCACCACCAGCCACACAAATTTCGGCAGGGCCAGCATTCTGCGCCACCTCCAGGGCTGGTGATAGAGTCGGTGCAACCACTCCAGGCCCAGGCACTGCAGCCAGTGAGGGGCTCTTTTGGCGCGACCGGAGATGAAATCGAAAGCCCCACCCACGCCCATGGCTACCGGCACTCCCAGCCGCTCCAGGTTGCGGGCGACCCATTCGTCCTGCTGGGGGGCTCCGTAGGCTACAAGGAGGACATCTGGCTTAGCCTTCTGAATCAAACGAACAATCTCGTCGTCCTCCTCAAGGGTTGGCGAACCAGCGTGGGTGCCGGCAATCCTCAAGCCTGGGTGTGTCTGGCAGAGACGGGCAGCGGTCTCTACGGCCACGCCAGGCGCAGCACCCAACAGAAACAGGCTGTAACCTTTTTGAGCGGCCAAAGCTGCCAGGCGCTGTACGGTGTCCGTTCCCGTCACCCGCTCTTGGAGGGGTTGACCGATGAACCGGGCGGCCCAGAGCAGGCCAACGCCGTCAGGCAGGGCCAGGGAAGAGGCGTTGAGAATATGGCGGAAATTTTCGTCGGATTGAGCGGCGACGATAAACTCAGGGTTGACGGTCACCACTTGGTGGGGAGCGCCGCTTTCGATGAAGCCTTCAATGGTGGAGAGAGCTTTGTCGTAGTTAACGTTATCTACCCGCACGCCGAGGATGTTGGATGTTGGATGTTGGAGGTTGGAGGTTGGAGGTTGGAGATTGGAGATTGGAGATTGGAAGTTAGTTCTTCCTTGCAAAAGTCCCTCTGCCGCTTCCAGCACCATCTCCGGCGTCACCATCCTCATACACGTTCGAGCCTCGCACCCTTCCCGCTGGCCCACCCTGTAGCCGACGTAGGAGCAAGGACTGCAAGGCAGGTCAGCGCGCAGGATGATGTGGCGACCGTCGGGAGGCCATGGTCCCCAGGCACGGTGATTGGAGGGGCCGAAGATGGCCACCAACGGCGTACCCACCGCTGCAGCCAGGTGCATCAGGCCGGAGTCGGCGCCGATGAAAAGATCACATCTCTTCAGGACAGCGGCCAATTGCTTCAGGTTCGTCTTCCCCTCCAAATTCACGGCCTCCGAGCGCATCAGTGAGGCCACCTGGGAGACGCCGTCAGCGGGGGTGCCCACCAGGACGATACGCGCGCCGTGGCGCTCGACCAGCGCATCGGCCACACGGGCGAATCTCTCCGGATCCCAACGCCTCGCCAGGCTGTAGCCTCCCGAACCAGGATGAATCGCCACCAACGGACACCCCCCCCTTCCCCCCCTGGTAGGGGGGGAGAGAGAGGGGGGGATTTGGTCACTCACAAAAGCCTCATCCTCCGCCCCGATGGTCATCTCCAGCGAGGTGTCCTCCGTTCCCGCCCCAATGGCTCCCACCACATCCAGCCAATACTCTACCTCGTGCCGGACACCGAAGCCATGATCGCGCGCCCGATGAGTCAGGAACCAACCCCGCCCGTTGTCCAAGCCGACCCGAACCTGAGCTCCGCTGGTCAGGGCCAGGGCGGCGTACTTCAGCGTTCCCCAGCGCGTGGTGAGATGGTGTAAGATGACCAGGCAATCGTAACGTTGACGGCGCAGACGGCGGGCGAAGTGGACAAGAGCAGCCAGGGAGGACGGCTTGAGGGCATCTATGGGCCTGTCGTACTGGAATTTGTCGAAGACGATAACATCATCCACCAGGGGCGATTCGGCGAGGACGGACGCGGAATTGGGGGGAACGAGGGCCTCGAGGCGAGCGTCGGGAAAACTCTGCCGCAGGGCACGCAGCGCTGGGGTGGCAGTGAGAACGTCGCCGATGTCAGATAGCTTGACAACCAAAATGGTCAGGTGGTCAGGTGGTCCTTGGTTCGACGATCCGACCATCTAAACACTCTCCAGCACGTCCAGGGTCTCGCGGGCACACCTCTCCCATGAGAACTTCCTCGCCTGCTCGAAGCCGCGCTCTATTAGCTCGGTTTGCAGTTCCTCGTTGTCGAGGACGCGCTCCATGGCCGCCGCCAGCCCCTCCACGTCCAGGGGATCAATCAGGAGGGCCGCGTTTCCCGCCACCTCCGGCAACGAGGAGGCGTTAGAGCAGACGATGGGCGTTCCGCAGGCCATGGCCTCCAAGACCGGCAGCCCAAAGCCCTCGTAGAGGGAGGGGAAAACGAACAGACGGGCGCCGGATAGTAGGGCAGGTAGATCCCCCCCGGGCACATAATCTGTAAAGATTACTCTTCCCTCCAGCCCAAGGCTCTCGACTTGTCGGAAAATCTGGTCGTAGAGCCATCCCTTCTTCCCCGTGACGACTAATTGGAGATTGGAGATTGGAGATTGGAGATTGGAGAGGGCCTGGATCAGACGGGTCAGGTTTTTGCGTGGTTGCAGGGTTCCCACGAAGAGGATGTAGTCGCCGGCGATGTGGTATCTGGCTTTGACGGCCTGGATGGCTTCTTCATCCCTCACTGGCTGGAAGGTCGCCTCGTCGTAGCCGGGATAAATGACGGTGATTTTGTCGGGCTCGATGCTGTAGTGCTCGATGAGATCGCGTTGGGTGGCCGACGAGTCGGCGATGAGATGGGTGGCGGCGCGAGCGTTGTAGCGGGTGGAGAGGTCTAAGTAAAGCCGATCCAGGAGACGGTGGGCCTCTGGATAGTATAGATAGCCCAGGTCGTGGATGGTGACCACGCTGCGACGAGGGTGAACGATGGGCAGGACGTGGGCTGGAACGAAGAGCAAGTCTGGTGAGTGGCGGGCCATCTCCCAGGAGAGGCGCAGGTGGGTCCAGAGGCGGGGGAAGGGCATAATTCGCAGGTTGCAGGTTG
>CAYUPJ010000176.1:0-4635 GCA_964446635.1 uncultured Anaerolineae bacterium | reverse complement strand
GGTTGTAGGTTGTAGGTGGGGGGACGGTTGAAGTAGAGGCGGTAACGGTGATCGCTCTGTAAAGCTAGGAGGTGACAGATGAGGTTAAGCGAGTAGTTCTCTGTGCCGGTTCGCTCCTGAGCCACGCTTCGGCTGGCGTCAATGCCGATGAGCATCGCTTACTTTCCCTCTAGCTCAGCCACCTTCGCCAGCCGGCGGCGATGGCGCTCCAGGCCTGAGAACTCGGCGGCCAGCCACACCCGCACGATCTCCAACGCCAGTCCCGTGCCGATGATCCGCTCCCCCAGACAGAGGACATTGGCGTCGAGGTTCTCCCTGCTCTGGCGGGCGGAGAGGGTATCGTGGCACACTGCCGCTCGGATGCCCGGCACTTTGTTGGCCGTGATGCACGCGCCGATGCCGTTGCCGCACACCAGGATGCCGCGCTCGAAATCGCCCTCGGCTACCGCTTTAGCCACGGCCTGGGCGGAATCGGGATAGTCGGCGGGCTCGGTGTTGTACGCTCCGAGGTCGTGCACTTCATGGCCTAACTCCGTGAGGAGCTCGGCTATGGCTTCTTTGAGATGGAAGCCGGCGTGATCAGAGCCGATAGCAATACGCATTTTAGTAGCGCCAAGGGAAAGGTGGAGTCAGGTTGGTAAACTTTCGCCACATAAACTCAATGGGCGGAAAAAGCACCCTCGTCAGAATACCTGTTTGCAAGAATCTTTCCAGAACAATCAGGAGTAATACTAAGACCAGGCCATAGCGCTCGTAGCGAGCCAGGATGTTGAACCAGCGGTCGGGCAGAAGCACAGATAAGAGCCTCGAACCATCCAGCGGCGTGAGGGGTATCAGGTTAAAGATGGCCAGAGCGAGGTTCAGCCAAACCACCCAGGAGAGCAGTAGGCCCCAGGAGATGATAAAGCCCCCAATCTTTTGCGGCATGAAGGGGATGAGATGCAACCTGAGAGGAATGGACAGGAGAGCGGCGGTCACGAAGTTGGCAATGGGGCCTCCTATGGCCACCAGCGCCATGCCTACTTTGGGCCCGGGACGGAGTCTCGTAGCGTCCACGTGCACTGGTTTCCCCCAGCCCAGACCCAGGAAGAGGAGGGAGAGAGTGCCCAAGGGGTGGAGGTGGGCGAAGGGATTCAGGGAGAGCCGCCCCGCGTTCTTAGCCGTGGGATCACCCAGGGCATAGGCCACCCAGGCGTGACTACATTCGTGGACGCTGATGGCCACCAGCAATCCGATCAGGAGATACAGAACGATAACGATATCTAATCCGACAAATAGCATATTTCGATCCTTTCAGCGATTTCCTTGCTGCTCGCGTCGGATCGTCAGATCCGACGCTTGGCAGGGACAGGTTGGGGCAGTCGCGGATCTGGCGATCCGCTCCGAGCGTGGGTAGACATCGGGCCGGCCAAGACCGCGCCCGGGACGGGCGCTAGAGCCTTATAGTTAGCCAGCACAGCTTCGATCTCTTCCACACCGATGGCCCCAGCACGCAGGATAGTCGGCGGGTCGGTAGTCAAATCCAGCACGGTGGAAGGGACACCACCGGGGCATTGTCCGCCGTCGAGGATGAGTTCGATACGCCCTCCGAGCTCCGCCTCCACCTCCTGGGCGGTGATAGGGCTGGGATGGTCGCTCAAGTTAGCGCTGGTGGCAGCGAGGGGAACGCCCAAAGCGGCGATCAGAGCTAAAGACACCGGGTGGTCAGGCACCCGCACGGCCACAGTGGGTCCGCCAGCGCTGACGACGTCGGGGACATTGGCTTTCTTGGGCAAGACCAGGGTTAAGCCACCGGGCCAAAACCTCTCGGCCAAGAGCCAAGCAGTATCCGGGACTCTCTCAGCTATGAGCGCAAGATCGTCAGCCTGGGCCAGGAGGATGGGTATGGCCTTGTCTCGTGGACGAATCTTGGCTGTATAGATTCGCTCCACGGCATCGGGTTGGAAGGCATGGGCCCCAACGCCGTAGACCGTGTCCGTGGGGAAGGCGACCAGGCCACCCTCGGCCAAAATCTGGGCGGCTACACCAATGGCTTCCTTTTCAGCAGAGAGCACTTTTGTCTCGATTTTCACAGCCAGACCACCTCCCCTGCTCCCTTGACCATAACGACTCTGTCCAGCCCAGCGTAATCCTGGGCGATTTCCACGCGCGCTGCTGGAAAGTGGCGCTTGGCCAGAGCGGCCACGGCCTTCCCCTGAGTCGCCCCAATCTCCAACAAGACAACACCTCCGGGTTTGAGATATCCTTCCGCCTGGGCCAGCAGCCGACGAATGTGGTCGAGCCCGTCGGGGCCGCCGTCCAGGGATTCTCTCGGCTCATAGCGGCTGATCTCGCGTGGCAGTTGAGCCCACTCGGCTTGACTGACGTAGGGCAGGTTGGCGGCGATGAGATCAGCGGGCTCTGGCAACGGCTCCAACAGATGGCCTTGCAGCAGGCGGACGCGATCTCCCACGCCGTGGCGGCGACAGTTGCAGGCTGCGACCTCCAGGGCTTCACGGGAAGCGTCGGTGGCATAGACCAGAGCTTGAGGCAGGTGCACAGCCAGGCTGATGGCAATGGCCCCGCTACCCGTTCCAACGTCGGCAATCACCAACTGATCGCCGTCCGCTAGCCGCCGCTTGCTGATCTCGATAGCCTTCTCGACGAGCAGTTCCGTCTCTGGTCGGGGGATCAGCACCCGATTATCCACAAACAAATCGAGCCCGTAAAATTCCTTATGACCTAGGATATAAGCCACGGGCTCATGTCGTGCACATCGCTCCGTGAATTGACGATAGCGGCCTAACTCAGTCGAGCTTAGCTGATGTTGGAGATAAGCGTGGAGTTGAGCTCTGGTTATCCCCAGGGCATGGGCCAGCAGGATCTCAGCGTCCAGCCTGGGCTCTTCGATGCCTGCATTTTCCAGCACAGTCGCTGCCTGAGCCAAAGCCACCTGGAGTTGCATCTTACCGCTGCGGGCTTTGTTGTCCTGCCGAGCGATCTCATCAGTAGCCCGAAGGAGCTCCGGGGCCAGACTGATGGTAATCTTGGCCACTTCAGACATGATATTACCTCCGTCTCAGCTTAACCCCGCTCTCCTCAGCTTCTCCGCCTGTTCAGTGGTGGCCAACTCCTCGATGAATTGATCCAAGTCGCCGTCCAGAACATCCTCCAGTTGATAGCTGCTGAGGCCGAGGCGGTGGTCGGTCACCCGGTTCTGAGGGAAGTTGTAGGTGCGAATCTTCTCGCTACGCTCCCCGGTACCCACCTGGGAGCGCCGTCTCTCGTCCAATTGCTCCTGCTGCTTCTGGGCCTCCAGATCATAGAGGCGAGCTCGCAGGATGGACAGGGCCCGTCGGCGGTTTTGCAATTGGGAGCGCTCGCTCTCGCCTGTGACGACCATCCCTGTGGGCAGGTGGGTGATGCGTACGGCAGTGGCGTTCTTTTGCATGTGTTGCCCCCCTGGCCCGGAGGAACGATAGACGTCTATCCGCAGATCGTTGGGGTCTATTCTCACCTCTACCTCGTCCACTTCGGGCAGGACGGCTACGGTGGCGGTGGAGGTGTGAATGCGGCCGCTGGATTCGGTGATAGGCACCCGCTGCACCCGATGGACGCCGCTCTCGTACTTCAGGCGGGAGTAAGGAGAGGGGCCAGCCCTCCTCTTGACCGCGAAGATGACTTCTTTGAAGCCGCCTATGCCGGTCTCGTGAAGGCTGAGCGGTTCGGTGGACCAGCCGTGGTTCTCGGCATATCGGTTGTACATGCGGTAGAGCTCGGCCGCGAAGAGGCCCGCCTCCTCTCCTCCCGTCCCGGCTCGGATCTCCATGATCACGTCTCGTTCGTCCCTGGAATCCTTCGGCAAGAGCATCAGCTTCAGCTCATTCAAGAGGGCCCCAACCTGCCCTTCAAACCTCTCGATCTCTTCCTGGACCAGGTTCACCATCTCTTCGCTTTCCTCGCCCCGTAGTAGCGTCCTGGTCTCGCTTAGCCCGCTTGCGTTAGCCTTGTACTGGCGATACTTCTGGACCAAATCTTCGATCTCGGCTTGTTCCTGAGCGTATTTCCTCATGAGATCGGGATCAGTGGCCACCTCAGGATCGGCCATGAGCCTATTCAGTTCTTCGTAGCGCTCTTCGATAAGCTCTAATTGTTCTAGCATTTTGTACTTCAGTCAGTCGTTCAAAATAAGCTCAATTGCTCTGCTTGCTCCAGGGGCTTGACTTGCTCCAGGGGCTTGACTTCGGTCAACTGTTCTGCTTCCTTCAGGATTTGGGGGATCTTGAGCATATCCTCCTCCACTGCCGACCGCCATTTGGGCTGGTGTAAGGCAGCGGCTGGATGGAACATAGGATAGTAGATGCGATTGCTAATGCGCTTAGGCTGGCCGTGGACGTGAGTGATCTGGACATTGGGAAAGTAGCGGGCCATAGAATAGCGTCCCAGGGTGACGATCAACTTCGGTTGGATCAACTCGATCTGCCTATCGAGGTAAGGCCTGCAAGCTTCGACCTCATCGGGGAGGGGGTCACGGTTGCCGGGTGGCCGGCACTTGATGACGTTGCAGATGTAAACCTCCTCTCGCTTGAGGCCGATGCTGGCCAGAAGCTCCTCCAGAAATCGTCCTGCCGCTCCCACAAAGGGGCGGCCCTGCCG
>CAYUPJ010000175.1:0-9117 GCA_964446635.1 uncultured Anaerolineae bacterium | reverse complement strand
GGCTTCCCTTGTCACTTCTGAGCCCCATGAGCCAGGCCTTAAGTTGACACTAATGGTGTTGTAATTGTCAAATAGCAGTTCTCGTGTCTCCTGACTGCCATCGGGATGACTAACGTCTATATGAGATCGCCCGTGAGCAGTGTCAAAGCGCACGATGGGGTGCCATTCTCCCTCAATGTTTGCCAGATACTGGACGGCAAATTGCACAACCTCTTTGCCTGTTCTATCGAAGACAACCTCAACGTAGTCCGTGAAGGACAGGTTGATGCGATACTGTGTACGTCGTCTTTGAGGAGATGACATCTTTGAAGTCCTGGTGCGCCAAGGCATTTTGGCTAGTATGCTACAGTAATGAGCGTTAAGCAAAAGCAGGCAGCACTCGCCCCTTGGATGTTGAACTCAGTGTACCACAAAAAAGAGCAAACGTCAAGCACCAAGACCGTGTCGAAAGCGAAAGATTAGAAAGAGGATAAGCGAGACGGCGAGAAGGAGCAAGCAGATTTTGTCCGCCAGGCCGAGTTCTAGCTCTCTCAGATGCGTCCTCTTGACCCCAGACTGGAATCCCCGCGCGGCGAGGGCCATGGCGAGGTTGTCGGCCAGACGCAGAGCGGCGACGATGACGGCCACTAAAATGGGTAGGTACGACTTGATACGCTGGACGAAGCTCCCTTTGTCAATGATCCACCCTCGGGCCTGCTGGGCCTCGCTCACAGTGGTGTAGATCCCGTAGAGGGTCGGCAGGTAGCGTAGAGCAATGGCCAGGGTCAATCCCCATTCATAGGGTAATCCCAACTTCACCAGGCCCCGCACCAGACGAGCCTGATCGGAGGAGAAGAGCAAAACCAGGAAGGCGAAGGCCAAGGCGTCTACCCGTAAGGCTGTGTTTAGGCCCTGCAATATCCCCTGCGTCGTGATTCTCACCCGCCACACTTGCAGAAGAACCTCATCACCTTGGGGGTAAAAAATAGGCCATAGCAGGAGGATCAGAAAAGTGATGGGCCACATTCTCTGCCAGGCCCAGCGTAGACGATTGGCTGGAATTTTGCCAGACCAAAGTATCCCGTGGATTCCCAGCAGAAAGGCGGCTGAGACGAAGAGATGGCTGGAACTCAACAACAGGATGCTACTGAAGACCACAAAAGCGAGCTTGGTCCGCGGGTCCAGCCGATGCAGCCAGGAGGGGCGATCCACATATAAATCGAAGGCGAAGCTCATCCCTCACCCCCCTGACCAAACCGCAAGGCCGCGTACTCCTGATAGAACTCTTCCACCGTCAAGCTGCCACCTCCCAGACCATAGGCCCGCATCCGTCGAGCCAGGGCGGTGATGGGAGGCGGAGCCAGGAAGGCCTGTCGCAGGATGGCCTCCTGCTGAAACACTTGCCTGGTGGGCCCGTAGGCCAGAATCTGCCCCTCGTTCAGCACCAGGATTTTACGGGCGAACTCGGCCACTAGCTTCATATCATGAGTGATCAGGATGATGGTGTGGCCCTGGCGGTTGAGGTTAGCTACCTCTTCCATCAAAGTGCAGGTGCTGCGCCAATCCAGGCCCGCCGTCGGCTCATCCAGCACCAGGACTTGGGGACTCATGGCCCAGACCGCCGCCAGAGTTACCTTCCGCCTTAGGCCATATCCAAGGACGGCCGGAGGAGTATCGGCCTGGTCTCCCAGCCCAAAGAGGGCCAGGGCTTCGGTTGTACGAGCGGCCACTTCCCCGTCCGAGAAACCCAAATTGCGCAGGCCAAAAGCCAGTTCCTCCCAGACCGTGGGGGCGAAGATCTGATGATCGGGGTTCTGGAAGAGGTAGCCGACCTTCTGCGCCAACTGCCCCACGCTCTGACCGGCGGTGGCCTCACCAAAGACGAGGACCCGGCCGCGGGTGGGACGCAACAGGCCGTTGAAGTGTTTGACCAGGGTGGTCTTGCCGGAACCATTTTGACCGACAATGGCCAGGAAGTCACCGGCTTCGATGCTTAGATTGACTCCCGCCAAGGCCAAGGGGCCATCGTTGTAGCGGTAGGATAGATCCTCGACCTGAATGGCTAGCGAATGCTCAGAAGAAACTGGGTATTGGGTATTGGGTATTGGGTATTGGGTTTCGGAGGGCAGCCTGTCGGCCAATGCGGAACAGGCTTCGTCCTCGGTGATGAAGTGAAAGGATGTTCCCTGTCGTCGGTTGAAGAGGTGGGCCAACTCGCCCATCTGGGGGACGGACAGGCCCCAGTCGTGTAACACCTCTACCTGGGAGAATACCTGGCGGGGCGATCCCTCGAGCACCAGCCGCCCCTGCTCCATGATCACCACTCGGTCGGCCCAGGCCATTACGGCCTCCGCATCCTGCTCCACCATGACGACGGTGGCTTCGCTTTCTCTTTTCAACTGCTCCACCACCGAGAGCACCTCGTGCCGCCCCAGGGGGTCCAGGCCCGTCACCGGCTCATCCAACACCAACACCTGGGGACGCATAGCCAGCACCGTGGCAATGGCCAGGCGTTTTTTCTGCCCGCCCGAAAGCTGAAGCGGGTGGCGTTTGCGCAATCCTGGCAGCCTGACCACCTCCAGAGCCCAGGCGATGCGCTCTTCCATTTCCGCTGGCGACAGCCCCAGGCTTTCCAGGCCGAAGGCTATCTCGTCCTCCACGGTCATGTTGAAGAGCTGGCTTTCTGGGTCCTGGAACACGAGCCCTACCTGGCGGCTCATCTGGCCGGGACCATGTTCTCTGGTATCCATCCCGGCCACGACGACCTTCCCCTCAAAGCTGCCTCCCATGAGATGAGGCAGGATGCCATTGAGGGTCAGGCAGAGGGTGGTCTTCCCCACGCCGGTGGGACCCATAAGAGCCAGGAACTCGCCCCTCCGCACCCGCAAATGAACCCCCTTGAGCACCGGAACCGGTTCTCCGCCCGGCGTCAAGGGGGGATAAGCGTAGTGGAGATCTTCCACGATTAGTATGTCATCCACTGAAGTTTATCGTTCCCTCCAAAGCCCCATCTGCGTGATAGGGGGGTAGGCCCTGCGCACCAGGAGAAATAGGGACACGCCTCCGACGATGCCAAACAACCCTTGTAGCCCATTCCAAGGCAGCTCGAAGAGGGCTGCTCCCACTCCCATTAGGATACTTTGGACTAGGAAGTAGCCGCCTGCTACGATGAGTTGGCCCATAACCGCCGCTATGACCATGATGGGCCATGGTTTGCGCCAACCAAGGTAGCCAACGACCAGTCCCTGCAAACCATGGATGATTAGGGTAGGCACGATATATAGGGGGAAACCTATAGCATCGGCTATGGCCATCCCTACACCAGAGACTATCATGCCAACCCAGGGGCCGAAGGCCAAGGCGGTGAAGTTGGCTGCTACATCGCCCAGGTGAATGTAGCCTTGGGTTGGTGGAATGTACAGAATCCTCCCCCACATAGTCAAAACGCAAACCACGGCGATCATGACGCCGGTGATGGCTATCGTCCTAGCGTCAACTCCTCTCCTAGTCATGTGAACCTCCTTTTGTTCCTTAGTCAGCCCCCTCAATCCCCTTCCAACGCCTACACAATGGGTTGGGCTGCGAACTCTATATCCTGCGGCTCCTCGACACTCCTTCGCTTCTTCAGCAGCGCAGCCAGGGCCACGCCCAGCCGCTGAATCCCCTCCTCTATCTGAGCCACGGGAGGACAACTGAAGTTCAAACGCATCTCCTCCTGTCCGCCGCCGTCAGGATAAAAGACCTCACCTGGCACCAGGGCTACCCTTGGGCGAGCAGCTTCGGCCATCAACTGGCGGGCTTTCAGCCCCGACGGTAGCCGACACCAGAGGTTAAAGCCACCCTGGGGCTCGGTCCATTCCAGGCTGGCCGGAGCGATCTCGACTAGCGCAGCCAGCATGGCATCCCGCCGCTGGCGATAGAGGTCCCGTACCCGGTCTCCCACTTTTCTCTACTCGAGCCGCGTTCCTTGCACCTGGACAGCGTAGGTGACCACCGTACCTCCGAAGGGCAGTAGATTCACCTGGAAGGGGGAGGACTCTCCTGCTGCCAGGGCGTTCTCCAGATCGGCCTGACGGAAGCCTGTCACCCGGCCGTGGGCATCGTAGGTCGTGACCAGGACCGTAACCGTCTGGGCGTTGGCCTGACCCGTGTTTTGGACCAAGCCGTTCACGGTGAAATAGTGCCCCTTGGATTCGCCTTGTTGTTCGGTAATGGTCAGATCCAGGTAGCGATTTCCCAGATAAGTCACCGCCTCTCCGCTCAGAGGGATGGCCTGATACTTGGCGAAGCTCGCTGGGGGGTTGGCAAAGAGGATGGCGAAGGGAACCTTACCCCCTTGTGGAACGATGGCCAAAGCAACGAAGGCCGACTCCGTGGCCAGCACCTTGTCCTCGTTGTCGTAGAGTGAGGCCTGTACCTGAACTCGTTCCATGGCGCGGCCCGAAGCGTTTTCCACTTCCCCCAGGCACCAGAGGCTGCCTGCGGGGGTCTCGTAGAAGCCCAGACCACCGATCTCAAACGGCAAAGGGGTGGGTGTGGAGGTCAGGGGTCCCTCAGGATTGCGATCCTCGCGGGGAATGACGAGCTCCTGTCCAATTTGTAGGAGCTCAGGGTTGAGGATAGCGTTGGCCTCCTGGAGAGCCTCGACACTGATCCCGAACTTCTTGGCGATATCAATCAGGGTATCGCCTGCTTGCACTTTGTAGATGATCGGGGTAGGGGGGGGTGAGGGAGTAGAGGTCGGGGCGGGTGTGGCCGGTGCTGGCGTCGAGGTGGGCCTGGGCGTCACCGTAGGCAGCTCCACAGCGGCCGTGGGCACTGGCGTAGGAGTGGGCACCGTTATCACCTGGCCGCAGCCACACAGCAACAGCGCAATTACGCACAGGGAAACGCAAAGGGCTCTCATCTTCGCTACTCCACGACAAGAGATTTTAGATGAACCCAATTATACCAGATAGAGGTCAAATCGGCAAAAACCGGCCTTGTCAGATAAGGGAAATTGTGTTACACTTTGGGGGTGACGACGAAAGCAGGAGGGAAGCATGAAAGAGCAGTTTGTCAAGGATCTCAAAGAAGGCGATAAGGTGCTGAGTTTCTTCCTGGTGAAGCACAAGCAGTTGGAGTACTTCCGCGACCGAACGAAGGGGCAGTTCTTGACCCTATCCCTGGGTGACAGGACGGGCCAGATCCTGGCCCGCGTCTGGGAGCAGGCGCCGGAGCTGGCCGAAACTTTCGAGGCAGGCGATGTGATCAAAGTACAGGGTGAGGTAGAGGAGTACCTTGGCCGACCCCAGGTGATCGTGGCCAAATTGCGTCCGGCCAAAGAGGACGAGTACGACCTGGAGGACTTCTTGCCCCACACCGAACGCGACATCGAAGAGATGCTGACCACGGTGCGCGAGACCATCGCCTCAGTGGAGAACCCTCATCTGCGTGCTCTGCTGGACAAGTTCTTCGCCGACGAAGAGTTTGTCGCCGCTTTCTCACGGGCGCCGGCGGCCCGCCGCATCCACCACGCCTACCTGGGCGGCCTCCTGGAGCACGTGGTGGAGGTCGTCGTCCTCTGCCAGACGGTGCTAGCCCTCTATCCCCAGATCAACCGCGACCTGCTGATCACCGGCGCCATCCTGCACGACGTGGGCAAGACCAAGGAGTTCACCTACCAGCGCGACATTGATTACAGCGACGAAGGCCGCCTCCTGGGCCACGTGATGCTCAGCGACTCGATGATAAGCGAGCGCATGGCCGAAATCCCCGACTTCCCACCGGAGCTCGGCTTGCGCTTGCAACACTTGGTGATCAGTCACCATGGCCGCTACGAGTGGGGCTCGCCCCGCCGGCCCAAGACCCTGGAGGCCTGTGCCCTTCACTACATCGAGAACCTGGACGCCCAGGTGAACCGCTTTGTTCAGGTCATCGCCGCCCGGCGGGACAAGACCAAGCCCTGGACCGAGTACGACACACTGCTGAGGCGCTATCTCTACGCGGGCCAGGAGGAAGGGGAGTTGGCCGTAGAAGAAGCGGGGCCTTTGGAGTGAGCTGGGGAGCAGAGGAGCAAGGGAGCAGGGGGGCAGAGGAGCAATAAAAGATGAACTCTAAACACCTTCAAATCCTAGAACTACCCAAAATACTGGAACGCTTGGCGGAGCACACTTCCTTCTCCGCTGGCCGGGAGCTGGCCCTGAGCTTGCAGCCTTCCCCTGATTTCGATGAGGTGGTCAGGCGACAGGGCGAGACCAATGAGGCCAGAGCTCTCCTCGATAATAGGGCCGATGTTTCCCTGGGTGGGGCGCGGGACGTGCGCTCTCTGGCGGATAGAGCAGAACATGGCACGATTCTGAGGCCCAGCGAACTCTTGGATGTCCACGGCACCCTGGTCAGCGGGCGAACCTTGCGCCGGGCCATCACCCGCCTGCGCGATCAGTTCCCCCTCTTGGCAATCATTGCCGGAAGGATCGAGGAGTGTCCCAACGTTGTCGCGGAGATTGCCCGCTGCATCAACGACCAGGCCGAAGTGGTGGATGGAGCCAGTCCGAACCTGGCCCGCATCCGCCGCGAGATGAGAGAAGCCCACCAGAGGCTGCTGGCCAAGCTGGAAAGGATCGTGTCCTCTTCGTCCAGTGCTGCCTTTCTCCAGGAGGCATTCATTACCCAGCGGGGTGGACGCTATGTGATCCCCCTCAAAGCCGATTTTAAGGGACGCATCCCAGGCATCGTTCACGACCAATCGGCCAGTGGCGCCACCCTGTTCATAGAGCCCCTCGCCACCGTTGAACTGAACAATCGCTGGAGAGAGCTGCAATTGGAGGAGGAGCGAGAGATACAGCGCATCCTGGCCGGCCTGTCCAATCTGGTGGCCGAGGAAGGCGAGTTCATCCAGCGCACTGTCGAAGCCCTGGCTGATCTCGACCTGGCTTTAGCCAAGGCCGGGTACGCGGAGGAGATCGAAGCCATTGAGCCCAAGCTGGTCGCTTTCAGAAAAGTGGCCAGCGGTCTGCACCCCGGATCCACCATCCAACTGATTAAGGCTCGCCACCCGCTGCTCGACCCGACCAGGGTGGTGCCCGTTGATGTCTACCTGGACGATGATTATTTCATCCTGGTCATCACCGGGCCCAACACCGGAGGCAAAACCGTTTCCCTTAAGACAGTTGGCCTCCTGGCCTTGATGACCCAATGTGGTCTGGCTATCCCTGCTGACGAGGGCTCCATCCTCTCCGTTTTCAGCAACATCTACGCCGACATCGGCGACGAGCAATCCATTGAGCAGAGCCTCTCCACCTTTTCGGCCCACATCACCAACGTCATCAACATCTTGGGCCAGGCCGAAGAGCACTCTCTCGTTCTGCTGGATGACCTGGGAGCCGGTACGGACCCCGGCGAGGGTTCGGCCATCGCCAGAGCCTTGCTTTCTCACTTGCTGCAACGGAGGATCACCACTTTTGTTTCCACCCATTACCCGGAGTTGAAGTTCTACGCCCACACCACGCCGGGGGTGGAAAATGCCTGCGTGGAGTTCGATCTGGAGACCCTCTCCCCCACCTATGAGCTGCGCATTGGCTTGCCCGGCCGCAGCAACGCTTTCGCCATCACCAGACGTCTGGGGCTCTCGCCGGAGATCGTTGGCCAAGCTGAGAGTTTGGTCTCGCCTGAAAGCCTGGAAACAGAGAGTTTGCTGGCCGAGATCAAGCAGGCTCAGCAGGAAGCCCTGGCCGCTCAGGAGGCAGCGGAGGCCACCCGACGTCGGGCGGAGGATTTGGAGAGGGAGTTGCGTCAGGAGTGGGCTGACATCGAAAGCACAAGGCGTGAGATATTGAGCGCTGCTGGCGAGGAAGCCCTGCGGGAACTCGAAGAGATACGCGCCGAGCTAAGGAAAATCAGGTCTGGGCTGAGCATGGCTACCGTCACTCGGGAGTGGATGGCCCAGGCCGAGGAGAGACTGGCATCGCTAGAGCCCAAACCTGTTGAATCTATCGTCCAGCCGCGCTTTATGCCCCAGGAGGAGATGAGCTTGGGCGACACCGTATGGGTGGCGGGCCTTGGGACCACTGGCCAGATCACAGAACTCTTGGGCGACGAGGCCGAGGTCCAGGTGGGTTCTTTCCGCATCAAGGCCAAGGTGGAGGATTTAGAGTTGCGGCAGAGGGCCGCCCAGCCTACGGTCAGGGAGCGCGTGGTAAGCGTCCCTCGGGTCTCCTCGCCCGGCATCGAACTGAACCTGTTGGGCCAGACGACGGAAGAGGCGTTGCCTAACTTGGATAAATACTTAAACGATGCGTATCTGGCGGGGCTGCCCCAGGTGCGCATCATCCACGGCAAAGGCACGGGAGCGCTCCGTCGCGTCGTGCGCGACTTCGTAACGAACCACCCCCTGGCAGCCTCTCACCGGCCTGGAGACGAGTATGAGGGCGGGGAAGGCGCAACGGTGGTGGAGTTGGTACCCAGGTGACAACCAGTCCGTTGTCACTTCTCCACCACCACGAAGTGCGATAGTCCAAAAGCTCGCAGCGGCGAACTTTCCAAGGCGTAAGTGACCCGGCGCAAGAAAGTCCCCAATCTCGGACAGCGAGCCGCGATTTTATCGTAGCCGGGGTAGATTTGGGTATGCACGATGACCTCAACGTCCAGACTCTCGAACAGTCGTCGCATGTCGCCTCTGGTATAGGCCCGCACATGGGGGCAAAGGCGCTGCCGCAGGAAATCTGGCAGGTAGTTGACCAGCGGGATATTGCCAAAGTGGTACTTTCCTCGCCAGAAGATGCCGTGGGTCTCCAGGGGATAGAGGCGGTTGGGAGCGAAGATGACGATGCGGCCACCCCTTCTGATTACCCGATGAGCCTCGCAGATGGCCTGGCGATCATCTTCCACGTGCTCGATGACCTCGTGCAGGAGCACCACATCGAAGAAGCCATCAGGGAAGGGTAACTTCTCTGCTGGAGCGCGCTGGATGTTGGGCAGCGTCCAGCTCGCCTCTGCCACCTTCTCCGGGTCTACATCCACGCCGTAGACCTCCCTGCTGAAATCCCGCATCTTTTTCACGTACATCCCCAGCCCGCAGCCCACGTCCAGGATGCGCTTGCCCTCCAGTGGCACGTACTGACAGATCAGCGTCAATCTCCTGTCCTGCCCAAAGCGCCA
>CAYUPJ010000174.1:0-9168 GCA_964446635.1 uncultured Anaerolineae bacterium | reverse complement strand
CCAGTTGTACAACGCCCACGCCAGAGGTCATCGAGGTAACCAAAGAGGTCATCAAGGAGGTACCGGTAACCAGAGAGGTTATCAAAGAGGTGATCAAAGAGGTGCCGGTTGGGGCGGGCCCGGTAACATTAGAGGTGTCCGACCCCACTGGTGCCATTGAGGTAACCCATCTCTTCTCAGCTCGACTAGACGCCCTGGAGGGCAAGATAATCTGTGAGGTGTCGAATGATTCATGGGAGGCCGCTAGGACATTCCCTCTGATTCGGGAGCTATTGCAAAAGCAGTACCCTACGATAAAGATCATCCCCTACACCGAGTTTTCCCATGGAAGTGCCGAAATTGGTGAAGATCCCAAAATAGACGTGGGTGCCGAACTCTTGGCAGCGGGATGCCAAGGCGCCATCGTTGGTAACGCTGGCTGAGGGTCATGCTCAACAAATGTCGGCCGTGCTGCCGCAAGAATTGAGTTACAGGGCATACCCACGATGACGGTTACGCGTGGCGGTTTTTCACAAGTAGTAGGCAATGCGTATGCTGGCTTTGGATTTGCTCCCGAGGGACCCACTGTATATGAATTCCCTATACCGATGTTCATCCCCGATAGTGACCTGACCCCTATCAACGAGAACATCGACAAGATCGTCTACGGGCTGACCAAGTGGCAGCCGAAGATCACAGCGAAAGGGACATTCTATGCGCCGACGGATATAAAAGTCCAAGGCGCAGACTATCCGGAAGCCTTTGACAAGTTCAATTACCTGTACATGAGTAAAGAGTGGGGCGATGGACTGCCAATAATACCGCCAACGAAGGAGAAAATCAACTGGATTATGACAGGTACTGACCTTCCCCCCGATACGGTGATCGGTGAAAAAGTCCTGCCCAGAGGCGGAATAGCCACTGTACATGACATCGCTCTAAATCTTGCCATGGCAGGAGGGCGTCCTGAATATATGCCGGTAGTCATGGCTGCTGTAGAGGCTATCACGGCACCTTCTTACTTGCTTTCGCATGTGAATCCAACAACTAGGCCTAACTGGCCGTCGGTCATTGTAAACGGAACAATAGGGAAGCAAATTCGCATAAACTCAGGCTATTGGACGATGGGCCCGCATAACCTATTTCCGGCCCAGGGACCCATTGGACGCTGCATCAGATTTATAATGCAGAACTTCGGTGGAGGCGTTGCGGGGAAAGGCTCTATGGCAATATTTGGGATGATGTACTATACGAACGCTGTTGCCGCCGAAGACGAGGACGGGCTTCCCCCGGGTTGGACATCGTATGGTGAGGACCGGGGCTTCCCTAGAGGGGCTAACTGCGTGACAGCAATGTCTGTGCACAGTGTTGAACGCTTAGGTACTTCCACGACGGCGCCCGTGTTCCTTGACCACTGCGAAGAGGTGATAGGGACGGAGGGTTTGGGGGGGACGGTTAAAGGCACTAGTGACATCACAAACACAAGCCCCGATGTCAGATCAGGCGTTATTCTGATGTCGCGCGGCTTGGCTGGGATCATGTATGCTGCAGGCTACTCTAAAGAAATGTTAAAGCAAGAGATATGGCAGAGAACACATTATACAAACAATCCATCGCAGCTCACGATCGTAGTCGCTGGGGGAGACCAGGGTGGACATCCCATGTACCTGGGTGTCGGCCAGGGCGACAAAGCAACCAAGGCAATAAAAGAGCTGCCGGCAAAGTGGAACGACCTGCTGAAGCAGGCTGAAACGGACCTGGGTCCAATTCAGGACCAACATCTTGGTGGGGCGTAGTTGCGATCAAGCTTTCCCAGAGGCCGCGAGTTCGAGAGTGGGGCGGATGGGTATGACACAGCCCATCCGCTTCGCCGTTAAAATTGTGAGAGGAGGCAATTGAAGTGCTTACGATTCATCGAAGTAAACGCATAGTTGTTTGCATTTCCCTCGTTTTGGTCGTTCTGCTTGCGACCTCTTGTGCGCCGGCTGCTACCCCGACCCCCGCGCCGCTGCCGGCTGCTACCCCAACGACCGCGCCGCTACCAACGACGGAGACGACAACACCACCGACGACAACAATACCACCGACGACAGAGACAATAACGCCACCAACCCCTCCTTCAGCAGAAGAACTCGCTAAGCAAGGCTTTGCCCTCCCCGAAATACCTAGAATAACCTGTGAAGAATTAAAGCAGATGATGGATAGGGGAGATGATTTTGTTTTGGTGGATACCAGGTCGGCTGAATGGGGCTACAACCTGGGACACTTACCAGGAGCCATAAATATTCAAAATGAACTCGTTCCCCCTGCTTTGCCCGAGGACATGGAAGAGGCGCCGATAGAATTAATGAAACTTATGATGCTTCCCAAGGATAAACTGATAATTTTTTACTGCGACTGACCGGATGATGGAGAAGCTGCCAGTTTGGCAGAAAAGTTGATAGATTTCAATGCTGGTTATGACACGGAGAATATCAAAGTCCTGTGGAAGGGTTCCTTTAGATGGTTAGAGCTTGGTTATCCCACTATTGAATAATGAGGAAGAGATGGTAAAAATGAGGCAGTTCATTAGAAGTGATAAGTTAAGCTTCGCCCTGCGGTTATTGTTGGGAGCGATGATCCTGGTAGCAACAATTCCTAAACTTATGGACATTGAGAAGTATTCGGTGTACATGATTTATAGCTATCATGTCTTCCCCATGCATCCGATAAATATAGCCAGATTTCTGGGTCTGGTAGCTCCTTATCTGGAGCTGCTCATCGCATTGGGTTTGCTCTTCGGCGTGCTTACCAGGCTTTCTGCCGCTGGGTGGGGGATCATGTCTTTCGTCTATTTCTTAACCAAACTTCACATCATCTTTATTCAAGGACGAATCGTGCCGTGTGGCTGTTTCCCTGGCGTTTTACCAGAAATGTTGGTTACCCAATCTATATGGATAGACGTGGTTACCTTACCATTGTGTGCTCAAATTATCTGGGCTAACCGTGAAAGGAGATTCCTCAGCTTATGGCCCCTACTTCCTGAGAGGTGGCGGAGGAGCAGCCTTCGCTATGTCTGGTAAATTTTTGCGGGAGCGGTTAAGTCCCGGTGGGCTTCGCGGTCCTCAAAACCGTTGTGGGGACTAATAATTTCTTCAGTGGGTTCCGACTCCCATACGTTGCTGCCAAATGACCAAGCGGATAGCCCAACATAGGCATTCGCATCGCCTGTTTTCGGTGGATGGGTTCCCCCCCCGAGCCCATCCACCTTTTTGTGAGAATTGTTAAAGGAGCCAATTGAAATGTTTATGCTACCTTAAAGGAAGCAAAGAAAGGGGATAGTTTGGTAAGGGTAGGGGGGTATTTTTTATCCCCTACCCACGAGATCTAACTGAATCAGCTTGTTTCAGGCAAGTGCAGACGGCATTCTGGTGCGAGAAAACGGGTTTCTGACTGCCGTCGCGATTTTGCCCAAAGTCCAAGAAGAAAGGAGAGGAATGGAAAATAGAGAGGCTTGGAGACAATTCGAAAAATATCGAGAAAAGGTTGAACAGCAAAAAGAAGAGATTCGAAAACGCATTACCGGCCTCCCCAAGTTCATTGAATCTCTGATGATTTGTTTTTATTCTCACAGCGAAAGAAAATTGGGCCCCCATCTCTTGGTCGAAGGAAAGGTAGGGAAGGGGAAAACGGCCACCCTGGAAACATTTACTCGAACCATATCTGGAGCCAGGTTTAGTCGTATTCAGTTTACGCCCGATCTCAGGCCCCTGGATCTGGTCAGGATTGTAGAGCAGCGCGAGGATAGAACTCTCGAGTTTCATTCTGGCCCCCTCTTTGCCAATCTAATCCTTGCTGACGAAATTAATAGGGCTCACGAAAAAACCCGTGCCGCCTTACTTGAAGCCATGGGAGAAAAGCAGATTACTATAGGCACCACTACCTATCCATTAGAAGAGCCGTTTTTCGTCATGGCTACTGAGAATCCCGTTGATATTGAAGGTACTTTTGTACTAGGGGCAGCCCAACTCGACCGATTCATGATGAAAATCCACACTGACCCCCTTTCCGAAGAGGAAGAACTTCTGATCGCTGAGACCCACCAGGAGAAGGAACCAGAAATCAAACAGGTGCTCTCCACAGCGGAGGTTCTAGAGATTCAAGAGTTTATTCGAAAACATATAGTGGTGGATCCAAAAATAAGAAGAGAAATGATCAGGATTGTCCGGGCCTTGAGACCAGAGGGAGGGATAGTTGCCCCGGAGGACTTTTATCTTCTGCCAGAAGGAGAACGAGGATACCTCTTCTTGGAGAGGGGAGCTAAAGCCAGAGCCTTTCTCGAGGGAAGGGATTACGTTACTCTTTCTGATATCGCGGTTCTTGCTCTCCCTATTTTGAACCACAGGATAGGATTTCAATACGCCCCCAAGGATATAGAGAGAACTCTGAAAGCCAGAGAACTTATTTCCCAGGCCGTGGAGAAGGTGGTAGAGGATGGAGCCAGGGGATTTTAAGCAATTCAGGCAAAGTAAGATTCAACTTTTTTCCAGATTGAAACTAAAAAACATTCTCCCGGGAGAATGGGAGAGTATTTACACTGGAGAAGGGATCGAGTTTGCTGCGATTAAGCCTTTTGAACCCGGAGATGATCTGCGAGAGTTAGACCTCCACACTCTGGTACAGTCAGGCGAGGAGGAGATTATTCAGCGAGTAGTTGAACGCCAGATGAGAGTCTTTATCTGGGCTGATTTTTCAGGATCAATGCAGGGATTTGAAGAGATGTTTTTCTCTCAAAAACCGGAGATTAAAGATATTGCCATAGGCCTTCTCCTTTTTTCTGCCTGTAATGCGTATAGCCCTGTAGGATTGTGCGCTTTCAATAAAGAAATAATGAAGTTCTTTCCTGCCAAATCTGGAGAAAGCTACTGCTGGGAGATTTTGAACTGGATAATAGACCAGGAATACAAAGGCTTTACGGCCCCGGCGGATATTCAAGGTGCGCTTCCTTTTTTGATAGACAGAGCAGCTCCTCAAAGTCTAGTATTTTTCATTTCCGATTTTCAAGATCAGGCCTTTGAAGGGGATTTTACCACCTTACTGAGGCCGGTAGCAAAGAAAGTTGATTTTGTCCCAGTGGTCATTAGAGATCCGCTAGAGAAACAAGCCTCTTTGAAAAGATCGGTAAGCATAGCAGTAAAAGACAATGAAGGAGATGGGAGCGCAGAGATTTATCTAACTCCTCAGAAACTGAAAGAGATCCAGGAAGTCTCTGCCAGGCATCTTTTACATATTGAACGGAACTTTCGCCAAGTAGGCATTGAGCATGTGGTATTAGACTCTCATTCGATAAATGATTGTTATCAAGTTCTTTCGGGCTTCTTTGAAGGCAGGAAAAGAACAAGAATATAGAAACATCAACACAGAAAGGAAGTGAGGGATGATAAAGACAAGACTAGTCTGGATTCTAACAGGTTTAGCCGCATTGGTCGCGGTCGCCTTGATATTGTTCCTACCCAGCCCACAGGATTTGGCGGTGGGAAGGGCAAAGATGGAGGAACTGCCGAAAGGCCAAGCCATCTTGGTTGAGACAAGAGCTGAACGCTTTGGGGTTCAGAAGGGGGATGCCTTCTCATATCTAGTGGAGGTTTTGTATGACCCTGACCAAGTATCCGAGATTGACAGGGCTAGCCTTGATAGGAATGTGAATCTAGAGCCCTTTGAAATAAGGGATATTAAGGAAACAGAGTTTGATTTGGATTCCAGAACACGCGTATACCAAAGACAGTACGAGATTCAGCTGATTAGTGGGGAAGTAGAGCATCTTTACGAATTTCCCACCATTGTAGTTCGATATAGTCTTAAAGATCCCCAGGGGTTCGCAGACAAAGCCGTCGTGCCCGAGCCTATTTACGTTGCCCCGCGATTACCTGCTGATATCAGCGATCTGGAACTTGGTTATGGCCCTCTTAGGCCGCTAAAAGGGGAAATTGAAGATGTAAGTCAAAATCGTCTGCCCTGGACACTTTTGGTTCTTGGGGGCTTTATGGCGGCCCTGGCGGTGGCTGACCTTACATTGCGAGTCATTCCGCAACGGAAAGAGATGGCAAAGCCAACAAGAAAGGTAGAGAACGAAGTCCTTTATCAAGCTTATCGTTCTCTACACGGAAATGTGGCGATGGCCGTTGAGCCCAAGCGTTTACTCCACCAGATGGATTGTATTTTGAGGCTGGTTCTGGCTCGAAAAGAAAAGAGCGATTGGTTAGAGGAGCCAAATCTCGATTTGCTATCTTCTGGAATAAGAGAGCCAGTGATTTCGCTTTTTGAGAAATGCCAGAAATCTCACGGACCCGAAATTATCGAGCAGAAAGAGGTAGAAGAAGCCCTGAAACAGCTCGAAGAAATTCTAAGCTTCTATTTCGGCGAAGGGGAGATAGCAGCGTGGAGGAGCTGACGAGGTTTCTAGCCTCCTGCGAATTCGCTACCCCTCTTTATTTTGGGATAGGGGGTGTACTTGTATTGCTCCTGATTTTCTTCCCGGTGCTCAGAAAAAGAAGAGGACTCGCAATTGATCTGCAATATTGGAAGCCGAGGGTCGCGTTCAAAAGTAAGAGAGTTTGGGTATTGTCGATCCCTGTAGTTATCATCTCGATTCTTATGGCCGGGGTCCTGTCTGACCCTCAGGTCACAACAAGCCCAGTCGCCTCTATTTACGGAAAGCCGGTGATGACAGTGGTCGATGTTTCGGGAAGTATGGAAGCTAAACCTAAGCCAAGAATGGAAGACCAGCGCACCAATTATGAAAAAGCTCGTGAAGCTTTTTATGACTTGATCGGACGGAGGCCCGACGTTAACTTTGGCCTCTTACTTTATTCGACAGAGCGTTATATCGCACGGCATTTTTTATACAAGAATGAACTCTTTAAAGACACTCTGGACAATAAGGAAGAGATTGACTATATTTCTACCGGGACTCGAACCGCTGAAGCCCTGGTGAAAGCTCGCGAATTCCTCACTGACAACATCGAGGATAAAGCCGATAAAGCCATTATCCTTATCTCTGACTTGGAAGCTGACCTCGATGCGATGCTAAGAATGGCTGAAGAAATAGAAAAAGATATTTTGGCGGGTATCAAGGTTTATGTGATAGTTGTAGGACAAGCAAAAACAGGGGCGGCTTACGTGGGTTCCCAATCACAAACCGAAGGACTGAAGATAGTGAATATGAACGATGGGTATGGCATCGATCAAATATGCGAGGAGATTTCTGCGATGCAAATCTCTCCGATAAGGGAAGAAGAGGTCTTGTTGAAAAAAAGCTTGATTCCCTTTTTGATTGCGCCAGCTTTGGGAGTGTTCAGCCTTTGTCTGATACTTGGTGAAACACGTTTCCGAAAAATACCTTAAGGAGGGAAAAAGCAATGGAGAAAGTTAGAGGAGGAGGAAAAAAGATTCTCGTTATGAGAGCTTCTTTAGCAAGGAAAGTATGGGTAAATATTATTTTATTCCTTCTTGCCGTAGTAATGATTGGTTCCGGAGTCTATTTCAATTCTCAGCCGGAATGGATAAAAAGGGCCGATATCATAACGTATAATAAAGGTGTATTCTTCAATAATGCTCCACCGGGGCTTCTCCCTGCCTCAGAGGAGCGTCCAGAGGAATATCCAATTCAAAGAGCTGCGGCGTATTTTCAGAAAGCAGCTTCAGAAAGCACGGATAATGAGCTCAGGTCTTTAGCCCTTTACAATATAGGGACTCAAATTGGGAGGGATGCCTATGCTTTTAGTATTTTGGCTGCGCCGCCGCAGGTTGATGTGTTGCCGCAAGCAATCATGCAACTGGCAGAGGCAGTAAGGATTGATCCCAATAACGAGGATGCCAAGTACAATTTAGAGCTTCTAGAAAAAGTGATGGTGATAGAGGGCCAACAGCAAGCAGGTCCTGGGGAAGGATATTCTCCAGGAGTAGTCGAAAAAGGGTATTAAGCGGATTTTGAAAGAGGCAAAGGATGATCTTTGAAAACCCTAGTGCCCTCTGGTTGTTGCTAGCTTTGCCCCCCTTGCTTTTCGGATTAGGGCTTTGGGGATGGAGGGCAAAGAAAGAAATAGCTGTGATGTTTCCATTGGATCTCCGGCGTCTAAGGAGAAAGCAGACAGAGAAGTATATCATAGCCGGAGTGCTAATGGCACTGCTCATCGTAGCGCTTGCTTTACCAAAGGTCGCCTTTTCTTCCTTCGCAGCTCCAGAAAAGACCGGTGAGATCGCTCTGCTCGTAGATGTTAGTGCGAGCATGGCAGCCCAAAAGGATCTTGACTCTCCTAGCAGGTTAGAGAGAGTAAAGCCAATTCTTTATGAAATCATAGATCGTATGGAAGAGTTGGGACAGGCAAAGATTTCTCTTCATGGCTTTACCAACATCGCCAGATCCCATGTGCCTTTTGTCGGCAAAGAAGATTACCCCTATCTCAAAGAGAGCATCAAGAAAGTATTGGATATAAACTCTACTCCTGGTAAAGGCACAAGTCTTGGACAACCGATTCTAAATGTTGCGGGCAAGTTTTCTATAGGCCAGCAAACCGAACTCATCATGCTCTTTAGCGACGGGGAGCCCTTTGTTGGCGGAGCGAGTGGAATGACCGAGTATGAAAGGGCCTTTATTGAGCAGGCAGTGAAAAGGGCAACAGAAGAAAGGATCAAAGTAATCACGGTAGGGGTCGGAGAGCGAGAGGGCGCCAAAATCCCGATCCGCAATCCCAGCGGAGAATTCACTGGAGACTATGCCAAGCTGCAAGAGGGTGATTTCATTTCTTATCTCGAAGAGGAAGGTCTAAAGGAAATTGCCTCTGGGACAGGAGGAAAATATTTCTTTGAGGAAAATCTAGAGGGATTAACAGAATTCATTAAAGAGAATCTCGGTTCAGTAAATGCTGAGGAAGTTACCAAAGAGGTTAAGGTCTATCGGTCTATAGCTCATTGGTTTGTTTTGGCTGCTCTTCCCCTTTGGGTAGTTTTTGCAAGGCGCCACCTATTGAACTAGAGGAGAACACGGTGAAGAATCACCTGCGCAACATCCTGGCCAAGCTGCATCTACAGAACCGCGTTCAGGCCGCTGCCTATGCTCTGCGCGAAGGGCTGATTGGCGCTCGCTCTTCGGAGGCCTAGCATGACCTTTGAACGCTCGTTAACAACCGCATAGCTGGAATTTGACTTCTG
>CAYUPJ010000173.1:0-9265 GCA_964446635.1 uncultured Anaerolineae bacterium | reverse complement strand
ACTTACTCTACCAGAGAAAGCCTTTTCCTGCAACTCATTTGAAACGCACCCAAACGAGATTCTTCGTCGCTTCGCTCCTCAGAATGACAAAGTCTCGTTGTAGCACTAAGAGCCCATCCAAAAGGCTCTGGAGGCCCAGGTTACCTGCATTTTGTCGCCGCAGACCAGGACCTCCATCCCCAATTTCAGACAGGCTCTACAGCGCTTTCACGCCCTTTTTCTCGCACTCCATACACAAGTCGGTGGAGCGGTTGGTCGAGTAGACCAGACCACACCCAGGGCAGGTCACCTTCCGCAAGCTGCTCTTCTTCTGCAGGCGCGGTCGCAACTCCGGCGGCAGCGCCGCGAAACCATCCTTCATGCAGGTGCACTGTACCGGTCGGCCTTCCGAATCCCTTGACTGAGTCATAGACACGACGAGTTACCTCCAAAAGAAGTACGATATCAAGCCGCAACGCTTTCCAGGGCAGCAAGCGCCTGGCACGCTGCGTTGAATTGGTCATGAGCGATGGAGCCCATAAGATCCAGCACCCGAAAAACCCGCTCGTCGGTTACGCGATACATCATCCGCATGCCGTCCCGGCGCGTTGCTACCAGATTGCCTTCGCGCAGGACCGCCAGGTGCTGGGAGATGTTGGCTTGACTCGCCCCCAGCTCCGGTTCCATCTCGCAGACACACCTCTCTCCTCTCCGCAACATGTCCAAAATGGCGATGCGGGTAGGATGAGCCAAGGCCTTGGCAGTTTTGGCCTGCAATTTGTAAGCATAAGTATCCATCTCTCACCCATCCTTCCTCAAGTATATTAGAATAATCGAATATAATTATAACGGAATATCACCGATTTGTCAAAAATCAAAAAACCCCTCCCTTGCTGAATCGCAATGGAGGGGTATCTGCCTCTGGCTGCCCAGGTTGGACTTCGGCTAATTGAACTATCCCACGCTACTTCTCTGCCTCTTCACGGGGCTGCTGAGCTTTCCCTTGCCTTGTTTCTATACCCTGGCTCAAGGCTGTCAGCCCAGAGAGTCCGCCCAGGCCCATGGTCTCCACGGCGGTGGAGGGAACGATCACCAAGGCGCCCTTCTCCTTCAAGCCCTCGAAGAGCATATTCATCGCCCTGAGGTGGAGGGCGGCTTCGTTGCCGCCATAAATCCTGGCGGCTTCGAGGAAGCTGTGCGCGATCTGCTCCTCCGATTCGCCGAGGATGACGCGGGCCTGGCGCTCCCGCTCCGCCTGAGCCTGACGAGACATGGCGTCCTCCAGGTCCGGCGGAATGATGACGTCCCTTATCTCGACGGACTGCACTGTGATCCCCCAGGGTTCAGTGCGAGCGTCAATGATCTGTTGCAGTTCCCGGTCTATTTTCTCCCGCCCCACCAGGATGTCGGCCAGGTCCATCTTGCCGATGATGTCCCGCAGGGCTGTCTGGGCTGCCCAGGAGATGGCCACCTGGTAGTCCCCCACTTCGAGGGCTGCTTTCTCCGCATCCCACACCACCCAGAAGAGCACGGCGTCAATGTTCACCGGCACCGTATCGCGGGTCAGGGTCTTCTCGGCGGCGAAGGGCGCCACCATCACCCGGTGGTCTATCCAGGCCGTGACGCTATCCACAATGGGAACGATCCAGAAGAACCCGGGACCGCGCAGGCCGCGAAAGCGTCCGAAGCGCAGCACCACGGCTTTCTCCCACTGATCGGCGATCTTGATGGCAAAGAGAAGGTAGAAAGCGAGCAGCGAACCGATCACAATCACCACAGCTATCGTCCAGTCCGGCGCATCAAAATTCGCCATCAGTGCCACTGCCAGGCTCATGATAGTGAGCACCAGGACACAGACGGTAACCGATACAGGGTTGGCCACTTTGGCCATGAGCTTCTCCCGCCTAATCTCTTCAGGCGTCTTTTCCTTTGCCATCTTTGCCTCCTTCTGTTTTCTGATTCCAGGGACGAACATGGTTGCCTCCTTTGTGTAATGTCGTACCGTTGAAGTGTCGAGAGGCTATAAAGCCAGTCCCTCCCGACGCCACTTGGCCATTTGTCGCTCGATGGCCTGTTCGATCTCTTCTCGTTGGTAGCCTAAGGCTAGAGCATCAGCGAAGGCCTGGCTGAAGATCAGGTCTAAGCGCTCCTGGCGGACCCGCGCCAGATGGGCATCATCGGGCCGCCGCGCGACGAAGGTACCCCGGCCCTGTTCGGTGGAAATCACTCCCTCACGGTCCAGCTCGGTATAGGCACGGGCCACGGTGTTGAAGTTTATCCGCAGGTCGGCCGCCAACTGACGGATCGTGGGCAACTGCTCGCCAGGGTGCAGTCGCCCCAAAGTGACGAGATACTTGATCCGATCTACGATTTGGAGGTAGACAGGGACGCTGCTTTCGAGATTGATAGTAATATCCAAAGCTATCCGCTCCCAATCATTGTAGCATTGTACTAATGTAATTATACAATATTGCCCCGAATCTGTCAAATGAGCTCACCAAACGCGCTCCCGGCCCAGATGTGGCGCCAACAAACGCACGACCGATCCGTAAATCCTGCCGATCTATTCTCCAACAAAAAACCCCTCTTACGTTTTACGCATTACGTTCGAGGGGTATCTGTATCTGGGCGCCTGGGTTAAGCCTCGGCCACCGGCAGGGTGAAGGTGAAAGTGGTGCCCCTTCCCACCTGGCTAGCTACGCCGATCCGTCCGCCGTGGGCCTCCACCAGTTGCTTGGCGATGGACAGCCCCAACCCCGTACCACCCGTGGCCCGCGACCGTGACCTGTCAGCCCTATAAAAGCGCTCAAAGATGTACGGCAAATGCTCAGGAGGGATGCCCTCCCCGGTGTCCCTGACGCTAACCTCAACTTCCGTTTCCCTTGCTCCTTCGACAACCCTTCGACTGGGCTCAGGACAAGGCTCAGGACACCGCCTGGCCTCGACGACAACCTCCCCACCTGAAGACGTGTGAGTCAGAGCATTGCTCAACAGGTTACCCAATACTTGCCCGATCCGCTGGGGATCAACACTTACCAGGGGCAGATCCGCAGGCAAGTCAGCCCGCAAGGCAATGCCTTTAGCCGACGTCTGGGCACGGGCCGCCTCCATGGCTCTGTTTACCAGGTCGGCCGTAGCCACCGGTCGGCGCTCCAGCCTGAGCTGTCCCGCCTCAGCCAGGGCCAACTCCCGCAGATCGTCCACCAGGCGGCTCAGGAGCATGGCCTCTTCGTAGAGAGAGTCAATGATTTCCGGCTTCGGTTTAACTACGCCATCCTGTAGAGCCTCTAGATAGCCACGGATGTTGGACAGCGGGGTGCGCAGCTCGTGGGCCACGTCGCTCACCATGTTGTGGCGCAACTCTTCCAGCCGGGCCAGTCCATCGGCCATGGCGTTAAAGGCCCGAGCCAACTCGCCGATTTCGTCATTGGATTGCACCTCCACCCGCTGGCTCAGGTCACCCCTCTCCATCCGCCGGGCGGCGGCGGTCAGGGCCTCCACCGGCCTCAGGATGCGGCGCGAAAGGACCAAGGTGAGAAGCACGGCGGCCAGGCCAGCAACCCCAGCAGCCAGCAGCAAGGCGCGGTTGATGGAAGCTAAGAATGCCTCCCTCTGAGGATCATCAGCCGGGCCTAGAGGATTGGCGTAGACAGCACCCACCGGCATCCCACGCTGGACGATCAGGGCCACTGGTTCAGCCCAGTTCTGACCCACCGTCTGTCCTACCAGCTTATTCGCGGAGTCGGCGACGATCTGCCCACCATCATCAGCCAAGACGATCCGCTCCCCCGTTATCTGTCCCATCTGCTCCACCAGGGGCTGAACGCCAGACCAGCTTCGGTTCTGCATATAGTGCCCGGCCAGGAACATCTCGAACCGCTGGTGACGCACCATCCCGCCACGCTCCACGTAGCGCTGAAACTCGCCAGTGGTGGCCCGGCTGGCAAAGAAGGCCACTATCCCTACAGCCATAACGATCACTACGATCAATGCCACGAGCACTCGGAAACGCAAACTGTGGAACATCTCACTCCTCAGCGAACTTGTAGCCCACGCCGTAGACCGTCTTGATATAGGCCGGATTTTTGTGGTCCGGTTCGATTTTCCGGCGCAGGTTCATAACGTGGACATCTATGGTGCGCTCGAACCCCTCGAAGTCGTAGCCAAAGGCCTGGTCCAGCAGCTCCAGCCGACTGAAGGCCCGCTCTGGCTCCCTGATTAGCACCTCCAGCAGCTTGAATTCGGTGGGGGTGAGTTGGACGAGTTGCCCTCGTAGCCGAACCTCGTGGCCAACGAAGTCCACCAGCAAGTCGCCGAAGCGCACCTCTGAGGGCCCTTCGCCCTTCTCCTCGCCGACCCTACGCAGTACCGCCCGCACCCGGGCCAGCAACTCACGGGGGCTGAATGGTTTGGTTACGTAGTCGTCAGCTCCCAGGTCCAGCCCAATGAGCTTATCGGTTTCGGTGGTCTTGGCCGTGAGCATGATGATGGGCACCTTGTTGCTCTCATCCCGCAGGATGCGGCAGACGTCGAGCCCGTCCATGCCCGGCAGCATGAGGTCCAGGACTACCAGGTCCGGCCGCGCCTGGCGAGCTTGCTCCAGGGCCTGCAAGCCGTCGTAAGCAGCCGAAACCCGATAGCCATCCCGCTCCAGATAGGCCCGCACCAGGTCTACAATCTTCCGATCGTCGTCTACTACCAGGATTTTGGTTTTGGCCATGTCCACTCCGCACTAAATAAAAAGGCAGGGAGTGCCTGAGCTTGCTAAGGCACTACCCTTCGCGCCCCCAGCAGCCTCATGTTCCCAATTTTACCAACAGCGCCGAGAATAGTCAACCTTGCACTGCTCCGCACTATGCTTCTCATTCACCTCTCGTGTCAGTTCTCTACGCAACTCTATTATAACAGGATGTTGTAAAGATTTGATGAAGGAGTTATGAAGCCTCGGTAAAGATCGGATGCCGGTGCTAGTCCAGCGGACTGCGAACCGCCCTAGCGCCTCGGTTGAGGACGTGGGTGTAGACCTGTCCCTTCTCATCCCTGATCCGCTGCGAAAGCGGTTTCCTCCGGTCTTGACAGGTTGTGGTTGTTGTGTTACAATCCCTGATGAGTGAGGCCACCATGGGCATTCGGCAAAAGAGTGCGCACGGGGGTTATGATACAAGAAGATTTCGGTAAATGCAACCCTGCGGGTTGCTTAGGCGGATTCTGCCTAAGACACCGAAATACCAGGAAAAGACGGATTCCGTAGAAGAAATAGTTGGGCCGCCAAGCACTGGTCGTAATCAACAACTCAGGAGAACCAATGGAAACACTAGATAAAAAAGAACAACTAGCGGTAGAGAAGTATAAACTCTTGCTTGAGCTTTGGATGTCTGAGAATCCGGTAAAAACGAGCAAGCTAGAGGTACTCCTAGCAACGAATTCCATCTTGGTATCAGCTTTCTTTCTAGCGAACCACACCGTTTGGATAGCTCTAGTAGGATTTTTCTTCTCAGCAATCTGGGTCTTATCCATTGGCCGCACTTGGAGCTTTCAACAACACTGGCGTTCACAGATGGAAGATTTGAGAAAAGAGTATAGTGGCAACACGATGTTTCAGATACATAGTGCAGAAATCAAACCTTCTATTTGGGGCAGAGTGCCTTCCAAATACTATCTTCTTGGCGCACCAATCACTCTATCTGTTGCTTGGCTAATCGTAGTGTTATATGTTTTGATAGTGTGAACTGCACATCGCTTTCAAAAAGCGGCCTAACAACGGGTTGGAGCCGACGCGCTACGCGCGCCGAATTCAGTGGCGCTTGGCTATCAGTGGTTCTGGTTCACGCGGGATGCCTTGCCAACCCCGCGCGCGGCTCAACCCTGACCGTTGGGCCGCTCCTGGGGGAGTTCATGACAGTAATCGAGCTTGTGACGGACGCCGAACTGAGGTCTCACAACTGCCTCGAACGCGTCGACAAGGTCCCGGGCGACCCCGAGACGTCTGCCTTCAAGCGTCGCGCGCGACTCCACCAGGCACTGTGGCGAGAGGACAAGGGCCTCCCGATTGGCTCGCAACCCATGCGACCCAAGCCGGGCAGGCCTTCTAGGCCTCTCGGCAGCCGAATCGCCGTTGATGTTGCGCGCGAATCACAAGCGAACTTCCTCAGCGAAGACATCCGCCGCGCAGTCACTAATCGACTGGCCAACCCTCAGCCGCACCAGATGCTGAACGAAGACCGGCTCTACTGCGATCTCTTGTCCTCGATGCCAATGTGCTTCAACCTCTTCGGGACTCTACCGGCGGATCTCAACATGGCTGACCGCGCGATACACGCTTGGTGGCCCGACGTGCCCGGACGCGTGTGTGCAGTCCTATTCGAGTGGTCGCCCGGCAGAAGACTGCCGGGTCAGTACCTAGAGAACAGGAGCGCTTTCGACGTCGCTTTCGAGCTCCAATTGGAAGACGGCAGCCGCGGTATCCTCGGCGTCGAGACAAAGTACCACGAAGACTGCAAGCGGGAGAAGCCTCCTGACGAGGATCGACGCACTCGCTACGCGGAGGTCAGCAGCAGGTCAGGGGTCATGTCGGCGGGCTCGATGGCGGCAGTCATAGCCACCGATCTACAGCAGATCTGGCTCGATCACTTGCTCGCGCTGTCGATTCTTCAGCATCCATCCGCAGCATGGAGCTGGGCCGGGTTCGCGCTTGTTCACCCAGGGAAGAACCCTAGCTACGCTCTGGCAACCGAACGATACCGGTCCCTTCTCGAGGACGCCGCGTCTTTTCGAGTCAGCACAGTCGAGACTCTGCTGTCTGCGCATGTGCTCCCGGAAGCAACCGCATCGGCCTTCTCGGAGCGTTATCTTTGGTAGGAAGTCTGCTCGGAAGAACTTGCTTTCACTTTACAGTGGCCGGCGTGCCCTCATGACGAGCGGCCCAACAACTCGCTGCAGCTGACCCGGCTGGCGTGCGGAAAAGGGGGGCTTGTCCTGCCCGCCGAGTTGCCGTAGAGTGGTGGTAGCGTGGTCCGAGTCGCCGGGCGGCTGAGCTCGAGGCCGTTGGGCAGCTTTCAACGGGTTCAAACAAGCTATTAGAGGAAACACATGCCAAAGACCTTCCAAGATCAATCCGTGATTGTGACAGGCGCGTCAGCGGGAATTGGACGTGCCCTTTCGCTCCAACTGGCCGAGCAAGGGGCCTTTGTCACCCTGGCTGCCCGCAGCATCGAGCGGCTGGAAGAATTGGCTGTCGAGTGCCGTGCTCGCGGTGGACGGGTGCTCGTCGTTCCAACCGACGTGAGCGCTGAGGCTCAGTGCAAACACCTTATCGATCGCACCGTAACCGAGTTTGGGCACATTGATATGCTCATTAACAACGCGGGGATCGCCGTAACCGGTCTGCTCGAAGAACTGCCCGATCTCAAGTTGTTTAAGTACGTTATGGATGTCAACTTCTACGGCCAAGTCTATTGCACTTACTATGCCCTACCCCATTTGAAACAGACCAAAGGTCGCCTCGTTTCAATTTCCAGTCTGGGCGGGAAAATGGCACTTCCCTATAACACTCCGTATGTATCCAGCAAATATGGCTTGCATGGTTTCTATGATGCGTTACGTATTGAGCTAACGCCCAGTGGCGTTAGTGTGACAGTTATCTGCCCGTATTGGGTGGTGACCGAATTCCATGAGCGCTCTATGGACAAGGACGGTACTCCACGCGGTACGGCGAAAGCGCGCGCTGTCTATACTGACAAAATGATGACTGCTGAGCAATGCGCTCGCATTACCCTGAACGCTGCAATAAAGCGCAAACGTGAAGTCTTGATGTGGCCTGGTCCGTTCGGCATCTGGATTAAGATGCTTGCGCCAAGTCTGATGGATTGGCTCGTTGTCAAGGTTTTCCTTGAACCGGCGATCAAACGGGCAAGAAGCGAGCAGGCAAGATGAATCGTCTCCATAAACAATCTCTTGCTGTGAGAAGCCCATACATAGTTATGTAAATCAATGTAGCGGTCACAACAAGAGGGCATCTATGTCACAACTGACCGAACACGAACAGCGAGAAGTCATCGTGGGATGGGAGGTGAATCGCCCATGAGCCAGGTAGTCATCGAGAACCCGGTCATCAATTCCCCCTTCCACGAGCCGACCCGCCATTTCCGCTTTACCGACGAGGGCATCACCAACGAAATCGAGAGCGGCCGCCGGACAAGCTCTTACTTTGTCCCCATTGCTCAGCCCCGCAAGAAGGGGGCCAAGCAGTTGGCGTTCGATACCGAGTGGACGCAGGACCGCATCGAAGAGAACAAACTCGTCAACCAGATCCGCGCCCGCGTGAAACTCTGGCGGCAGGGCGGCTATGTCGGCGTGACGCCGACGACCGGCCGGCTGCTGGCGTATTGGACCAACCCCGAGCGAGAGAAAAAGCTCTTCTTTTGCCAGATCGAAGCCCTCGAAACCGCCATCTACCTCACCGAAGTGGCCCGGAGATACGGCGATGCCTGGATCGAAAACGCGCTCCGCGCGGCGAACGACGCGTCGAACCCCGGCCTGCCCCGCACCGCCTTCAAAATGGCCACCGGTTCCGGCAAGACAGTCGTTATGGCCATGCTCATCGCCTGGCACACCCTGAACAAGCTCGCCCATCCGCAGGACGCCCGCTTCTCCGACACCTTCCTCATCGTGACGCCCGGCATCACCATCCGCGACCGGCTGCGCGTGCTGCTCCCCAACGATCCGCAGAATTATTACCGCCAGCGCGACATCGTCCCGGCGCAAGCGTTGGAGCAGCTTGGTCAGGCCAGGATTCTCATCACCAACTTTCACGCCTTCGGCCTGCGCGAAAAGGTCGCCGCCGGCAAGCTCACCAAAGCGATCCTCGCCGAGGGCGAAACGGGCGTCTTTACTGAAACACCCGACCAGATGGTGCGCCGCGTCTGTCGCGAACTGGGCCACAAGCGGAATATTATTGTCATCAACGACGAGGCCCATCACTGCTACCGTCGCAAGCCCGACGGTGAGGACGTCAAGCTCGTCGGCGATGAGCGCATCGAGGCCAAGAAACGCGACGAAGAGGCCCGCGTCTGGATTTCGGGCATTGAGGCGGTGAAGGCCAAGATTGGTGTGAAGGCCATCTACGACCTGTCGGCGACGCCGTTCTTCCTGCGCGGCTCGGGCTACCCGGAAGGCACGCTCTTCCCCTGGGTGGTCTCTGACTTTTCGCTGATTGACTCTATCGAAGCCGGCATCGTCAAGGTGCCGCGCGTCCCCGTGGCCGACGATTCGATGACCGGCGACCAGC
>CAYUPJ010000172.1:0-9475 GCA_964446635.1 uncultured Anaerolineae bacterium | reverse complement strand
GGCTGTCCTGGCCAAAAGGGGGTTGGGCGATAGGGTGTTGGGCTTGATCATGCCTTGCCACAGCGACCCCACCGATGTCGAGCAGGCCAGGCAAGTGGCTGCCAAATTCGGCATCGAGACCGAAGAAGTGGATTTGACCCCTATCTTCGACTGCTTTTTGGAGATCCTGCCCCCTGGAGACAGAATAGCCGTGGGCAATCTGAAAGCCCGGCTGCGGATGGCTACCCTCTACTACTACGCCAACAGCCGCAATTACCTGGTTGCTGGCACAGGAAACAAGAGTGAAATCAAAGTTGGGTACTCCACGAAGTTTGGCGATAGCGGCGTTGACATCTTGCCACTGGGAGACCTGCTGAAAACACAGGTCCGAGAGTTAGCCCGCGAGCTGGGCATCCCTGAGGAAATCATCACCAAGCCCCCCAGCGCAGGCTTGTGGGAGGGACAGACAGACGAAGGGGAGATGGGGATCACCTACGGGGAGCTGGACAAAATCCTCATGGCCGTCGAGTCAGGTGATACCAGTGAGTGCAACCAGGAAGCTTTAGCTCGTGTGAGGGCCATGATGGCTGCCTCTCAGCACAAGAGAGATCCGATACCAATTTGTGAGCTTTGAAAAAAAACCAGACCTGGACAGGTTTTGGTAAACCAGGTTTTGGTAAACCTGGGTCTTTGCGAGATGGAGCAATGAGCCGAGGCCGCCTCATTAAGGCGGCCTCTTTTGGTTAAATTATGAAAGGGGGACACAATGTTCTCAGATAAGCAAGAAGTTCTGGAAAAGGTCGAAGCCGACGGTGTGAAGTTCGTCAGTTTGCAGTTTACTGACATTGTGGGCACCATCAAGAATGTCGCTATCCCCGTGGGTCGCTTGGAGGAAGCCATGGAAAAGGGGGTCTGGTTCGACGGCTCCTCCATCGAGGGCTTCGCTCGCATCTACGAGAGCGATATGGTTCTGATGCCCGATGTCAACACCTATCGCCTTCTCCCCTGGGAATCCCAGACCAGGAAAGTAGCCCGCATCATCTGCGATGTCCATCGGCCCGATGGTGAGCCTTTCGAGGGTGACCCACGCTACATCCTCAAACGGGCCATCGAGGCGGCGAGGGAGAGGGGCTATGTTTACAACACGGGGCCCGAACTGGAGTTCTTTTTGTTCAAGATGGACAGCGAACCCCACATCAGGCCCGTTCCCCACGACGTGGGCAGCTATTTCGATTTCTCGCCTCGGGACCTGGCCTCTCAGGTGCGGGGGGACATCACCCTGGCCTTGGAGAGCCTGGGGATGGAGGTAGAGATGGGGCATCACGAAGTGGCGACGGGCCAGCACGAGATTGACATCCGCTATGCCGACGCCCTGACCAGTGCGGATAACGTCATGACCCTGCGCTACACCGTCAAGGCGGTCTCGCAGACCTTCGGTCTCTATGCCACCTTCATGCCCAAGCCCATCTTCGGCATCAACGGTTCGGGCATGCACACCCATCAAAGCCTCTATACCTCCGATGGAGAAAGTGCCTTCTTTGACCCCAGCGATAAGTACAAGCTCTCCAAGACGGCTTATGCTTTCATGGCTGGTCAAATGGAGCATGCCAGAGCTCTGTCCGCCATCGCAGCGCCGACGGTGAACTCCTACAAGCGCCTGACGCCCGGCTATGAGGCCCCGGTCTACGTTTGCTGGGGGCAGATCAACCGCTCGGCACTGATCCGCATTCCACGATACTCACCTGGACGGGAGCAGTCCACTCGCCTCGAGCTACGTTGTCCCGACCCGGGCTGCAACCCTTATCTGGCTTTCGCGGCTATGCTCTGGGTGGGCTTGGACGGCATCGAGCGGGAGCTAACACCACCTCCCCCGGTGGAGGAGAACGTGTACGATTTCGACGATGCCAAGCTGCGAGAGCTTGACATCGCCACCTTGCCAGGCACGCTGAAAGAGGCTATTGATGAGCTGGAGAAAGACGAGGTCTTACGGCAGGCGTTAGGGGAGCACGCTTATCAAGCTTTTGTGCGGGCCAAAAAGGCGGAGTGGGACGAGTACCGCATCCAGGTCACCGATTGGGAGATCAATCGTTATCTGGAGACGTTGTGAATCTTGTGTTGAGCTTGTCGAAACAAGTGTCTGTCCGAAAACTGGCGGGAGCGTGCGCCACCCACCCCAGCCCTCCCCCGCTCGCAGGGGAGGGAGCGGCAAGGAGGTCTCTTCCATGAAGGTGATGATTCTAAGAAAGGCTCGACCGATTGAGGAGAACCCCCTGGAGGCGGTGGAGGTGCCGGAACCGACACCCGGCCCAGATGAGATCCGCATCAAGGTCCGGGCCTGCGGCGTCTGCCACACCGACCTGCACACGGTGGAGGGAGAGTTGGCCCTGCCCAAACTGCCGGTCATCCCCGGCCACCAGGTCGTAGGTGCCGTGGATCAACTGGGGGCCAACGTGACCCGCTTCGGCCTGGGGGATCGCGTCGGGGTGGCCTGGCTCTACTCCAGTTGCGGACAGTGTTACTTCTGCCGCCGGGGGTTGGAGAACCTGTGCGACCAGGCTCGCTTCACCGGCCTCCACGCCGATGGGGGCTACGCCCAGTACACCGTCGTCCCCGCTGCCTTCGCCTACCCCATCCCCTCCACATTCCCCGACCGGCAGGCCGCCCCTTTGCTGTGTGCAGGCGTCATCGGCTACCGCTCCCTGCGGCTGAGCGAAATCCAGCCAGGGGAGCGATTGGGTCTGTACGGCTTCGGCGCTTCAGCCCACGTGACCATCCAGGTGGCCCGTCACTGGGGATGCGAGGTGTTTGTCTTCACCCGCAGCGAGGAGCACCGTCAGTTGGCGCGGGAGCTAGGCGCGGCGTGGGCCGGGGACGCCAGGGACGAGCCGCCGGCCCTGCTGGATAGCGCCATCACCTTCGCCCCGGCGGGCTGGATCGTGCTGGAGGCGCTGCGGGTGCTGCGGAAGGGGGGCACCGTGGCCATCAACGCCATCCATACGAGCCCCATCCCGGAGATGAAGTACAGCCTCATCTACGGCGAGCGCACCCTGCGCAGCGTGGCCAACCTGACGCGCCAGGATGCGGAGGAGCTACTGCAACTGGCAGCCCACATCCCCATCCACACCGAGGTCGAGGTATACCCCCTTGCCGAGGCCAATCGCGTCTTGCAGCGCCTGAAGGACGGGCAAGTGCGCGGTGCGGCGGTGTTGGAGATTCCCGATTCAAGCAGAGGCAGATGATGCAGAAACAACCCAATTCCCGCCTATGTTTCGTGTGCGGGATGGAAAACCCCATCGGTCTGAAAGCCTTTTTCTACGAAGATGATGACGGGCGGGTGATCGTTAAGTTCACCCCCCGCCAGGAGCACCAGAGCTATCCTGGCTTCATGCACGGGGGGATCATCTGCGCCCTGATGGACGAGGCCATCGGGCGCGTGGTGACGTCCCTTGACATCTGGGCGGTGACCGCCAAGCTGGAGCTCAAGTTCCGCCAGCCCGTGCCCTTGGGGGAAGAGCTCACCATCATCGGGGAGCTGGTCCGTTTGCGCTCCCGGTCCTTTGAGGCCAAGGGGGAGCTGCACCTCGCAGACGGCACCGTCGCCGTAGAAGGGTACGGCCTCTACATCCGCCTGCCCGATGAGGAGATTGAGAGGCGTAGGTCAGAGCTGGATTTTTGGGAAGTGGTGCCAGATTAGTTCCCTGCTTGTCATTGCGAGGCGCGCTGTTTGCGTCGAAGCAATCTCCAATTCGCGGGGTGGAGATTGCTTCGCTGCGCTCGCAATGACAGCAGCAAGAAAACAGGAGGAATAGTTATGGAACTCAAGATCGTCAAAATCGAAAAGCCGGAGGAGATCAACATGATCCTCGGCCAATCTCATTTCATCAAGACCGTGGAGGACGTCCACGAGGTGATGGTCACCTCGGTGCCGGGCGTCAAGTTCGGGCTGGCTTTCTGCGAGTCCTCAGGGGCCTGCCTGGTGCGGGCCAGCGGCACCGACGAGGAGCTGGTGGAACTGGCCAAGAAGAACGCCTTCGCCCTGTCCGCCGGCCACGCCTTCATCGTCCTAATGCGCGACACCTACCCCATCAACTTCCTCAACGCCATCAAGAACGTGCCCGAGGTCTGCCGCATCTTCTGCGCCACGGCTAACTCCGTGGAGGTGGTCATCGCCGAGACAGGGCAAGGGCGCGGCATCCTGGGGGTCATAGACGGACTTCGGAGTAAGGGCATCGAGGGCGAGGAGGACATCGCCTGGCGCAAAGGCTTTTTGCGAAAGATCGGCTACAAGCTCTGAGCAGCCCCGTGTCCCCCTCTGTGATCTTCGTCTTCCTGGACGGCCTGGGCTTGGGGCCGGCCGATGAGACCAACCCCCTCTGGCTGGCTCCCATGCCCAACTTGCGCCGCCTATTGGGTGGGCCGCTGGTAGCGGGGCACAATGTGGATCGGCCGGGCCTACTGTTCAAAGCCATTGACGCCCTCCTGGGTGTGCCAGGCTTGCCCCAGAGCGCCACTGGCCAGACCGCCCTCTTCACCGGGGTCAACGCGGCGCAGTTGGTGGGCCGGCACCTGGGCGCTTACCCGACAGGCCCGCTCATTGAGGTCATCAACGAGCACAACATCCTCAAGAGGGCCACCGAGCGGGGCTACCGGGCCACTTTCGCCAACGCCTACACCCCGCAGTACTTTGAGTTGGTGAATAAGAGGAAGCGCAGGCACTCGGCCACCACCCTCAGCGTCCTGGCCGCGGGCCTGCCCTTTCGCACTTTGGTGGATTTGGAACTGGGGGAGGCCGTTTACTGGGACATCACTCATTTCTACCTAGCCGGACACCTGCTCATGGCGGTGCCCATTATCGAACCGGAGACAGCCGGCCAGCGCCTGGCTCGCCTCAGCCGTGATTACGGCCTGGTGCTCTACGAGTCGTTCCTGCCCGATGCGGTAGGCCATCGGAAGAACCTTGAGTTAGCGCTGGAAGTCCTCAACATGTTGGACCGCTTCTTCGCCGGCCTGCTGGAGGAGGTGGACCCAACGGCAACCATCGTCATGAGCAGCGACCACGGTAACCTGGAGGAACTCAGGGTGGGCGTGCATAGCACCAATCCTGTGCCTCTCCTGGCCGTGGGGACTGGGGCGGCATTCTTCCGCCAGGCGCAGGCCATCACCGATGTAGCCGATGGGATCATGCGGGTGTTAGAGCAAAGGCCCTCTCCCCCGGCCCCTCTGCCAACGCTGGGGGAGGGGAGTCCGCTTCCCCCTTCTCCCAGGGCCTGTCCTGAGCCTTGTCCTGAGCGAAGCCGAAGGGCTGGGAGAAGGGAGTTAGGGGAATGAGGGCTAACAAAAAAACCCACGAAGACCTTTCGTGGGGTTCCTCTTAACAGCGATGTAGACTTGTCGCGAAGCTCCGATCAGGAACAATGAGCAGGCAGGCTCCGGCCATTAGAGCTACCCGCAGTACACCATCACTCCTCTTCTGGCTCCAGGTACGATTCGAGAGCCTCTCGTAGCTTGCTCATCAACTCATCAAGGGATTCGGCCTGAATGCGATGGTCTTGGAGTTCGGGCATGATAACGACCACATAGCCTTCTTCGTTTTGTTCGATCGTCAGACTGAACTCTTTTGCCATTTCAACCTCCCATCGGTCCACACTAACCAGAGCTTCAGTCCCTATCTTGGCGAGCAACCCTCCCTGCTACTCTTCCTTATTATACCACTTTTGGCACAGGAATCAAGCCAGTCAAAGCGAGCCAAAAACGTGTGAAACGACTTGTGAAAAACCCACTCTGCCCAACCGACCTGGGCCTCATTATGAGCTATCAGTGCCAGTGCGCGTGCAAGCACTGTCTCTATAACTGCGGGTCACATTCACGCAACATTCACGACACGAGCTATTGACAAAGCACCAAATAAGTGATACAATAGAATCAACTTAGCCTCTACCGACAAAGGCAAACCCATCGAAAGATGGGGACGCAAAGCCACGGGTCCACGTTGGCAGATAGCAGATAGCAGATGGCTGATCGCTATCAGCCATTAGCTAACAGCCATTAGCTAACAGGACGGCCGGGCTGCCGAAGCAAGACATCGTGTAGCGTGCTCTTTGGAAGCGAGCAGTCCGGGGAGCACGTTTTTCGTCATGGGATACGGAAGGCCATGCCTGGCACGGAAGTACCCCAGGCATTTATATCCAGAAAGGAAGACCTTGAAGAAACCGATCATCCTTCTCCTGTGCTTGACATTCGCTATGGGACCGCTCCTCTCCCATCCCCTCTCTGCCATGGCCGACTGCCCCACCTTCATGGAAAGCGTTCAACTCGGCACGGTGGAATCGAGTCTGCTGGTCGAGATCTCCGGTGTCGCTGCCAGCCGCAAGAACGCCGATGTGCTGTGGGTTCACAACGACTCAGGAGACTCGGCGCGCATTTATGCCCTGAGCATCCAGGGCAGACACTTGGGGGTCTATAATCTCGTCGGAGCCAACGCCACTGATTGGGAAGACATCGCCATCGGGCCAGGGCCGGCGCAGGGACAGGATTACATCTACGTCGGCGATGTCGGCGACAATGCGCGCAGCCGCTCGTCGGTGACAGTGTATCGCGTGGCCGAACCGTCGGTCAGCGCCAGTCAGGATCCGGTGACCGTCAACCTGGACGACGTGGACGCCCTGCCCATGCAGTACCCTGGCCCGGCGGTCTTCGATTGCGAAGCACTGCTAGTGGACCCGGTGAGCGGGGACATTTTCCTGGTGACGAAGGACCGCGCAGGCGAGGGAGTGGCCCACGTTTTCCGCAATCCAGCGCCGCACATAGCCGGCGTCATGGTGACCCTCGAGCTGGTGGATGACATCCCCTTGCCCTCCCAGGTCACGGGAGGCGATGTCTCACCTTCTGGCGATGGCATTCTCCTGCGGCTTTACCATCAAGCTTACTACTGGCACCGGGCCACGGGAATCAACCTCTGGGAGGCTTCTTCAGGCACTGCCTGCCCGGTGCCCCTGGCCGTAGAACCCCAGGGCGAGGCCATCGCTTTCGCCGCCGACGGCCTGGGCTACTATACCGTCAGCGAAGGCGCTTTCCAGCCGGTCTATTTCTACGAAATTGAAGAGCCGACACCTATCAACCTGACCAAGGGGCCCTATCTGCAATCGGTAACACCAAACTCGATTATCGTGGTCTGGGAGACGGACGCTCCCGGCAATAGTGCCGTAGAATATGGCCTCACCAACGCCTACGGCTTGGAGGCCACGGATGCCACCAGCACGACACACCATGCCGTTACCATCGAGGGACTGAGTCCCTACACCACCTACCATTATCGCGTGCAGACGAATGGCAATGTGCTCAACGACGACAGCACCTTCAAGACCGCCGCCGACCAAACCCAAGGCACCTTCTCCTTCGCCGTCTACGGCGACAATCGCAGCGATCACGCTGCCCATCAGAGCGTGGTCAATCGCGCGCTGACCCTGGCCCCCGACTTCGTCCTCGACACCGGCGACCTGGTGGCCGATGGCACCGTGGCCGAGCAGTGGGACACCTTTTTCGACATAGAGCGAGAGCTGTTGAAGATCGCTCCCTTTTTCTCCTCCTTGGGCAACCACGAGAGGAACAGCGCCCACTACTTCAACCTCTTCCACCTGCCGAACAACGAGCGCTATTACAGCTTCGACTACGGCAATGCCCACATCGTGGCCCTGGAGGTGGACGGCTATCAGAGCTACAGCGCCGGCAGCGCCCAATACAACTGGCTGGCCAACGATCTGGCCAGCACGTCGCAGCCGTGGAAGCTCGTCTTCTTCCATTTCCCACCCTACAGCTCCGGCTCCCACGGCGACGACCCGACGGCCCAGCGCGACCTGGTGCCCCTGTTCGAGCAGTACGGGGTGCAAATCGTGTTCAACGGCCACGATCACGACTACGAGCGCAGCCTGGTGAACGGGGTGAACTACATCGTGGCCGGGGGCGGGGGCGCGCCCCTCTATTCGGTCACGGGTGGCCCCTACACTGTCTACGCCGAGAGCACTCTGCACGTGGTCAGCGTCTCCATAAACGAGCACACGCTAACCAGCGTGGGAGTCCGCCCGGATGGCACAACCTTCGATGGCTTCACCATGACCTGTACCCCCCTCTCCCGTGACCTGGACTGTGACTGCGGGGTGGATGTGGCGGACATCATGCTGGTGACCAGCCGCTGGCACAGCTCACTGGGCGATGACGACTACGACCCGGCCTACGACCTGAACGACGACGGCAAGATAGACATCGTGGACATCATGCTGGTGGCCGTGCACTGGGGGGAAACCTGCTGACACCAGGTGCCTGGCACTTCGGAAGTGCCAGGCACCTCTGGGGGGAAACCTGCTGACATCGGATGTAGTTCTGGATCGGCAACAATAGAGGAGGATTAGCATGGAAAACCTATTTTCGTCAAAGCATGGAACGCGGGGACTCTTCGCCGCTGGTTGTATGCTGTTGGCCTGCCTCAGCCTTCTGCTGATGAGCGGCCAGGTTGGCGTCGCCGTCTCCATAAAGGCCCACGCTCTGGCTGACAACCCCAATCCCCCAAGCCAGACAGTGAAGCTGATCTTCATCCACCATTCGACCGGGGAGAACTGGCTTGCTGACGACAACGGCGGCCTGGGCATTGCCCTGCGCGACAACAACTACTTCGTCAGCGACACCAACTACGGCTGGGGGCCAGACAGCATCGGCGACACCACCGACATCGGCCACTGGTGGAATTGGTTCCGCGGGACGAACAGCGCTACCTACTTGAGCGCGCTCTATGCCGAAAGCGGCCAACATTCCGGCTACTCCCGTCTGGCCAGCGATCCCGGCAGCGAGAACGAGATCATCATGTTTAAGTCCTGTTTCCCCAACTCCCAGCTAGGGGGGAATCCCACGGATCCGCCAACGACCGGTACGAATCCACTACGGGGGCAGGACGCTTGGTCAGAATACATGACCGTCGGCAACGCCAAGGGCATTTACAACGACATCCTGGCGTACTTCCAGACGCGGCAGGACAAGCTGTTCGTGGTCATCACCGCACCGCCACTGGTGGCCAACGACACCGACGCCGCCCACGCGGCCAACGCTCGTGCCTTCAACAACTGGCTGGTTAACGACTGGCTGGACGGCTACCTCTACAACAACGTGGCCGTCTTCGACTTCTACAATGTCCTGACCTCCAATGGTGGCAATGCCAACACCAACGACCTGGGTTCGGGAACCGGCAACCACCACCGCTGGTGGAACAGCGCAGTGCAGCACACCCAGACCGTGAGCAACAACTACTCAGCCTATGGCAGCAGTTCCTCAGACAGCCATCCCACCGCCGCTGGCGGCCAGAAAGCCCGCAGCGAGTTCGTCCAGTTGCTCAACGTCTTCTACCACCGCTGGAAGTCGGTCCAGACCACGCCCACCCCCACGCGCACGCTGACACCAACCCGCACTCCCACCGCCACGCCGACTGGCACAATGCCCACCTCGACCCCAA
>CAYUPJ010000171.1:0-9483 GCA_964446635.1 uncultured Anaerolineae bacterium | reverse complement strand
CGCTGGACGTGGTCTCGGACACGGCGCGCACGGTGCTGTTCCTGCGCTACAAGCCGGCCCTCGACGAGCAGGTGACAGACGCCGTGGCGATCTCTGGCAAACTGGTCGCGTATGACTATAACCGCTGCCTGCACCTGCAGACCGACTGGGGACCGGGCGTCGTCACCCTCCTCTGGCCGTCCGACTGGTCGGTGCGCGTCGACGACGACACGATCATGGTCGTGGACGGGAGGGGGCAGGCCGTGGCCCGGATGGACGATGAGGTGCGCCTGCCTGGGCGGGCGGTACCGCACAGCATGGACTCGGCGGCCTACCGACAACTGGTTGAGGAGCTGCCCGGCGACTGCATCGGCGCATCATGGCTTGTCGATGGGGGCGAATGAGCGCCCTCGCCTATAGACGAGACGAGTTCATCCCAGCGGGTGGGATACATTGCCCACCCGTTTTTCCTATTGAGTTTGCGCTTTTGAGCCTAAGATGATAGAATATCAGCGGAGGGAACAGTGACAATCATTCGCCCTGTCGAATTAGTTGACCTGAAGGCTTGCCTGGATATAGACCACTCCTATGTGACCGACCATGTCTGGCAGATGGAAGAAAGCGAGGGGTCTGGCGAAGTCACGGTGATTTTCCGCACTGCTAGACTACCACGGTCCATGCAGGTAAAGTACCCCAAGGACTACGACAATCTGCTGGAAAGCTGGCGACGGGGTGAGTGTTTCCTGGTCGCTGAGGAGGATGGCAAGACCTGCGGCTATCTGGACCTGTCGGTGCAGTCCTGGCATCTTACGGGCTGGATAGACCATCTGGCCGTAGCCAAGGACTATCGTCGCCGGGGCATCGGATCAACTCTCGTCAAGAAAGCCGTCACATGGGCCCGCCAGCAGGGCCTCAGGAAGTTGATGCTGGAGATCCAGACCAAGAACTATCCGGCCATCCGCTTCTGCCAGAAGAACGGTTTCGCTTTCTGTGGTTTCAACGATCGCTATTACACTAACCAAGACATCGCTCTGTTCTTCGCACGTAGCATTTAGCTCAGAAACCAGGTTTTTCTAACCGAAAGAGTGCGGTTTCTCTCACCGTAAAGAGCGCCAGAAGCAGCAGTTTATTCATCCAAAGAAAAACCTGGTTTCTCCAGAATTTGGAGAACGTAGTGGGAATCTCTCTCGATCTACCTGCAATACTGGCCTTCGCCAACCTGATCCTGTCCTCAGCTATCGTTATCATCTCCTTCTCCCTGCTGGTCTACATCCTCACCCACAACCTGCGCAGCGCAGTGGCCCGCTCGTTCTGTGCTCTCATTGCCTTCGTCACCATCGTCTACGTAGGTGATGTCGCGCTCCCCGGAATCGAGACCCTGGAGGCAGCCATCCCCTGGCTCCGCTTTCAATGGCTGGGCATCGCCTTTGTCCCAGCGGCCTACCTCCACTTCTCCGAAGCCCTTCTCAGGACAACCAATCTGATTGCACCCTGGCGCCGATGGGCTGTCCGCGCCAGTTACCTCATTAGCGCGGTCCTTTTTGGACTGGCCGTATCCACCGACCTCCTGGTTCACGACGGGCGGCACCTGCCCCAGATCTCCCACCTGGCCGCCGGCCCTCTCTTCTGGGTGTTTGCCCTCTACTTCCTGCTCACCGTGGCCTGGGGAGCGCTCAATATCCGACGGGCTCGCCAACGCTGCCTCACTTCAACCTCCAGGCGGCGCATGACCTACCTGGGTATGGCCTTCGCCGCTCCAGGACTGGGCGTCTTTCCCTATCTCGTGGTTGCCAGCATGCCCTCCCCTCTCGTGGCGGGGATTGTCCTGCTTCTCTCCCTAGCCGGCAACATTGGCGTGGCCCTGATGATCGTGGTCATGGCCTACAGCGTGGCCTACTTTGGCGTCCTCACCCCCGACCGCGTGATCAAGCACCGCCTGATCCACTACCTCCTCAGAGGACCTTTCGTAGCCACCTGCGTCGTTATCGCCATGTTGACCATCCCCAGGGTGGGGCGCATCTTGGGCCTGCCTCGCGACACGGTGCTTATCTTCGCCATCGTTGGTCTGATCGTGGTGTTGCAGATTTTCATCAACCTGGCCAAGCCCTTCATTGACCGCCTCATTTATCGCCAGGACCGCCAGGAGATCACCTGGATCCAGGAGCTGGACAAGCGGCTACTGACCACCACTGACCTGAAGCAGTTCCTGGAAAACGTGTTGGCCGCTCTCTGTGAGTTGCTCCGGGTGCAGAGGGGCTTCGTAGCAGTGATGGCCGGCGGAGAGCCCCGCGTGGAAGCCTTCTGCGGCCCGTTTAGCCCCCCCCTTACCCCCCCAAAGCTTGCCCTGAGCCTCGTCGAAGGGTTGGGGGGGAGAGGGGTGGCGCTGAACGCAGCCGATCTGATGGCTTTGGCCCAGTCCCCCTCCAACAACGGAGCATTGAATAACAGCGACTTCGTCGTTCGGGACGGCTACTGGCTGCTGCCCCTGCGAACGGAGACCCGGGAATCCACGCTGGGCATCTTGGGAGTGGATGCGCGCTACCCTGAGCCAGACCTGACCGAGGACGAGCTGGAGGTCGCCCGCGTCTTGATAGCCCAGGCCGAGTTAGCTCTGGATGACCAACACCTCCAGCAAGGGGTCTTCACTGCCCTGCGGCGCATCATCCCCCAGATCGAGCGCATCCAGCGCTGGCGGGGCACTGTTCGCTACCTCGGCTCGCCGGGGCTGGAGACCGTCGAAGAAGGACCTCTCTACGGCCCCGATTTCCAGCAGTGGGTTTGGGATGCGCTCAGCCACTACTGGGGCGGGCCCAAGCTGACCACGAGCCCTCTCATCAAGCTCAAAGTGGTGCAGAGGGCCCTGGAAGAGAACAACGGCAACCCGGCCAAGGCCCTGCGCTCCGTCCTCGACCGGGCCATCGAAGCCCTCAAGCCTGAGGGAGAGCGCCACATGACCACCGCTGAGTGGATATTGTACAACATCTTGGAATTGAAGTTCATCCAGGGCCTAAGGGTGAGAGATATCGCCATGCGCCTGGCCATCAGCGAATCGGACCTCTACCGTAAACAGCGGGTAGCCATCGAGGAGGTTGCTAAGACCATAGCCGATATGGAACAGGGAGTAACTGAGCGTAAGACCAACACCGAAGAGCTGTCTTGACAATAACAGTGGGGTCACGTATAATAGGCAACAGGGTAAGCAGGTCAAAAAATCGCGGTCGTTGCCCTTTACGGCGTCTGGCAGAGGTGGGTGTGACCGGGTTTTTTGTTTGGTGGAAAAGAAGGAAGGAGAAAGTCATGAATCGAGAACAAGAGCTGTGCAGAGAGCTTCGAGAAACACCCTTAGAAGAGGAGTATTGGCAAGCACTTTTACAAGAGGGAGAAACGTCCACCAGCGCTGTGCCGCCTGTGGAAAAGGAGGAAGTCTGGCGCGGGCTTGGCATAGAGCCAGTCATAGGCCAGGCTGAATGGGAATTGCCCCCAGGAGAAAGCATCTCTCAATTAGACGAAGCTTACCTGGAACGCGCCTGGCAACTGGCCCAGGCAAGCTCCGAGAACGAAGAAATCCTAGAGCTGGAGGTTACAGGTTACAACCGTGGTGGCCTGTTGGTTCAGTTGAACGGACTGCGAGCCTTCGTACCAGCCTCCCAGCTCGTAGATTCACCAAATCATCTGGAATACGAAGAAAGGGATGCCGAGCTGGCTAGCCGGGTGGGCCATGTCCTCCCGCTCAAGATCATAGATCTGGACAGGACCCGCAACCGGCTGATCCTCTCGGAACGAGATGCGATATCCAACGAGGAACGAGAAGCAAGGCTACTGGCTCAGTTGTGCACGGGCGATATCAGACGGGGTCGGGTCACAAATCTGTGCTCCTTCGGTGCCTTCGTAGACCTGGGGGGAGCGGAAGGGCTGATTCACATCTCTGAGATTTCGTGGGGACGGGTAGGGCATCCCGGCGACGTCCTCCAGACCGGCGATGAAGTCGAGGTCTACGTGATCAATGTCAATCGGGAAGAGAAGAAAGTCGGCCTGAGTCTGAAGAGGCTGCAACCAGACCCCTGGACCACCGTGGAGGAGCGCTACCAGGTAGGCCAACTGATAGAGGGCACCATCACCAATGTGGTCAGCTTCGGGGCCTTTGCTCGCGTTGAGGAGGGTTTGGAAGGACTGATCCACATCTCCGAGTTGGCCGAGGGGAATTTCCTGCACCCCCGCAACGTGGTCAAGGAAGGCGATGTGGTCACTGCTCGCATCTTGAACATTAACAGTGTTAACCACCGTCTGGGGCTCAGCCTTCGACAGGCATGGGAAGCGCAAGAAAAAAGCGATGTGCGCTCGGACGATTCTTATTTCGCCGAGCCACCACCTGGCGAATATGAGGCGTAATAAGAGGGAACCTTTCTGGAAACAACTGAACGCTAACCTCAAACCTTTCCAGCGAGAGATCTTGGGCCTTCTGGTGCTGGCTCTGGCGGTGATCACTCTTTTGGGCCTATTCTCGGTGACCTCTGGTGCGCTGAGCGACTGGTGGGCCAGACTCTTGCGCCGGTTCTTCGGCTGGGGCGCTTACCTCGCGGCCATAGGCCTGGTAGTGGCCGGTATATTTATGCTGCTCAGCAACCTGGGACAAGAGCTGAAGGTTAGTTGGAAAACAATCATCGGCCTGGAGATACTCCTCATCGCTGGCCTGGCGCTCGCTCACCTGCTGTCCTTCAGTCAGGACCCCTGGCAGTTAGCCGAAAGCGGCAAGGGTGGAGGCTTTGTGGGTTGGGCCATCTCCAGCGCCTTGATCGGTGCCTTGGGCTGGCCCATCGCCCTGCTGATCCTCCTGGCCATCCTGAGCCTGGGGATCGCCATGGCCTTTGATCTCTCTCAGGTCAATGTCCAGATGAGGGCCAAGGCAGTCACAGCTAGCGCTCTCTCCCTCTACGAGCGCCTTACTTCCCCCACCATGCCGGCTCCACCACCAGCGGAAGAATACGAGGAACCGCCAACCGAGGTGATCATTCGCGAGCCAGAAGCTGCTGTTTCAGCCGCCGAACCCCAGCGCGAGGTGAAGCCTGAGAAAGAAAAAAAGGCCCGCACTACCAAGAGGCGAAAAGTTAGCCTGCCTCCCTTCGATCTCCTCGACCTATTCTCTGCGCAAGCCCTCAGCCAGGAAGAGACACGCCGTCGGGCAAAAATCATTGAGGAAACACTGGCCAGCTTTGGGGTGCCAGCACAGGTGGTTGATATCAGCCAGGGACCAGCGGTCACCCAATTCGGCGTCAAGCCGGGATACATCGAGACCTCCGGGGTGGATGGTGATGCCCGGCGAAGGAAGGTACGGATTAGCAAGATCACCGCGTTGGCTAACGACCTGGCTTTGGCCCTGGCCGCTTCTCCCATTCGCATCGAGGCCCCTGTGCCTGGCCGCTCTATAGTCGGGATCGAGGTGCCCAATGAAGAAATCTCCCTGGTCTCTCTGCGGGAGGTGATGGAATCCAAGGAGTTTCGTCACCTGGACTCTAAACTCAAAGTTGCCCTGGGGCGGGGAGTTGCTGGTCAGCCGGTGGTTGCAGACCTGGCCACCATGCCCCACCTCCTCATCGCCGGGGCAACTGGCTCAGGCAAGTCCGTCTGCATCAACGCCATCACCACCTGTTTGGCCTTTAACAATCCTCCTGAGAATCTACGTTTGGTGATGATAGACCCCAAGAGGGTAGAGCTCAGCCGTTTCAAAGGTCTTCCCCATCTCCTGAGCGGAGTGGAGCACGAAGCAGGGCGCGTCATCGGGGTACTCAGATGGGTCACGCGGGAGATGGAAGAGCGCTACAAGAAGTTCGCCCAAGCGGCGTCCCGCAACCTGGAGGACTATAACAGCAAGGTAAAGCCCCGTAACGAAGGCCTGCCTTACATCGTGATCGTCATTGACGAGTTGGCCGATTTGATGTTATTTGCGCCTGAGGACATAGAATGGCTGATATGCCGCATCGCCCAGATGGCCCGGGCCACGGGGATTCACCTGATCGTCGCTACTCAACGGCCCAGCGTAGACGTGGTGACGGGGTTGATCAAAGCCAACTTCCCGGCCCGTATCAGCTTCGCCGTGACCTCTCAGATAGATTCTCGAGTCATCCTCGATTCGGCAGGGGCCGAGAGTCTCCTGGGAGAAGGAGACATGCTCTACATGGCCTCGGATTCCAGCAAGCTGGTCAGGATCCAGGGCTGTTTCGTGTCCGATGAGGAAATAAAGCGGGTGGTCCAGTTTTGGCAAGAAAGGGCTGAGCCAGGTTGGCTGGAGGAAGAGGCGCCTTGGGAAGAGCTAATGGAGGCAGACGAAGAAGATGAGCTACTGAAAGAGGCCATCGGGATAGTGAAAGAGTATCATCGTGCCTCGGCCTCCTTCCTACAGCGGAAGCTGCACATTGGCTATCCACGGGCGGCCCGTCTCATAGATCAACTGGAGGAGCGGGGCCTCATAGGCCCCCTGGAAGACGCTGGGCGCTCTCGCGAGGTGCTCATCAGCCAGCCGGATGAACTCTCGACTGAGGACTTGGAGTTGGTAGACTCGTAGATTCGTAGATTCGTAGGAAGGAGGAGAGAAAGCGTGGCTAAAAAGGACAAAAGCCCAAGAAAACCCAAGAAAGACACCATTGAGGTCAAGGGTACGGTAGTAGAAGCCCTGCCCAATGCCATGTTTCGAGTCGAACTGGATACCGGCCACAAGATTTTGGCTCACATCTCAGGCAAGATGCGGATGTATTATATCCGCATCCTGTTGGGCGATAAGGTTCTCGTAGAGCTGTCGCCCTATGATCTGAGCCGCGGCCGCATCACTTATCGCTACAAGAAGTGAGTAACAATGATCTACGTTGGCACGAGTGGCTACAGTTACGATGACTGGGTAGGCCCTTACTACCCGACGGATATTCCCAAGAGCGAGTGGCTCTCATTCTATGCTCGTGAGTTCCAAACCAGCGAGCTCAACTTCACCTACTATCGGGTCCCTAGCCCCTGGACGCTAGAGCAGATAGCGAAGAAGACGCCTGGGAGCTTCCTCTTCACTGTCAAGGCCAACGAGAAGATGACCCACGAGCGAGAGGACAACAAGGGAGTATTCGCTGAGTTCTGCGCGGCGCTAAGACCCCTCTTAGAGGCAGACAAATTCGGCTGCGTCCTGGCCCAATTCCCCTACTCCTTCCACAACAACGAGCAGACCCGAGAGTACTTGCGCGTCTTCCGTGAGCGGATGGGTGAGCTGCCCATGGTGGTGGAATTCCGCAACCTGGAATGGATCAAGCCGGAGGTCTTCGACCTGCTGCGCGAGTTGGGTGTGGGTTTCTGCTGCGTGGATCAGCCGCGCCTCAAGGGACTGATCCCGCCCATTGCTGAGGCCACCGGCCCGGTGGCCTACGTGCGTTTTCATGGCCGCAACGCCGCCAAGTGGTGGCAGCACAAGGAGTCCTGGGAGCGTTACGATTACAGCTACAACACCGAGGAGCTTTCCGAGTGGGTGCCCAAGCTCAAAAGCCTGAACGAGCAGGCGGAGACGACCTTCGCCTTCGCCAACAACCACTGGCAGGGCCAGGCAGTGGATACGGCGCGGCAGCTTAAGTTGTTGCTGGGGGGATGAGAGCAGACACGCCACTGTATAGATGGAAGTCGTGGCCGCCGAACCCTTCGACAAGCTCAGGGCAGGGATATTCACATCGTAGCGGTACCAGCATGAAATTCCTTTGTCGTTGTCGAACCAGGAAGACATAGGTTCAGGAGACTTGCAAACAAGAAGAAATGATGTACGGAGGATCAAAGGAGATGTAACTATGACCACACAAGTTCCGGCTTACACAGAACAACTGGTCCACGAAATTGGGGAGACGCCTGAAGAATATCTGCCCATCCTGCTAGAGATTGTCCGCCTGTTCCGCGAAAGCGTCACTCTAAAACCTGCCGAGGCCAGTTTCCGGCAGGGCTGGAAAGAGGCGATGACAGGCCAGACAAGGCCGGTGTCTGAACTGTGGGAGGGCATTTAACATTGAGGGGAGGAGGAAACATTATGGCCAAACTAGGGACTGCGAAACGACCAGCCATAGCTCGCGTTCAGACAATGGAAAGAGATGAGGAAATGTGGGAAAAACTGATCGCAATCAATCCCAGGATCAGAGGCGGCAAACCGGTCATCAAAGGGACGCGAGTCCCGGTGGAGGTGATCGTGGGTGCACTGGCTGGGGGTGCCAGTTGGGAAGAAGTGGGCGAAGCCTACGAGGTCACCTTGGAGCAGGTGAGAGCTTGCCTGGCCTTTGCCGCCCAAATGCTGGCTGAGGAGACGTTCGTTGCGGTTCCTGCTTGACGAGTGTATGCCGATATACATCCGCACCTTGCTTCGCGAGCGAGGCCACGAGGTCTTCGATCCCCGGGAGACGGGAATGAGAGGCGCAGATGATGAGCCACTACTTGAGATTGCGGCCCGCGAGAGGCGGATCATCGTCACCCGGGATCTGGACTTCAATCTGATCCTGCTCCAGCGCTTGAGGCCGGCTGGCGTCGTTCTTGTGCGATACCCAGAGACTTTGAGCCCTCGAACGGTTACCCACCTGTTCGAAGCGTTCATGAACACCGGAGGGCTGGAGCGAGCTCTGGGAAATATTGTCGTGCTCACGCCTGGTCGTGCCCGGTTCAGGCCATTCTGAGCGTCGGCATCGCCCACGGGAGCCAAGGGTTGGGATGGTGGGGGCTGGGCGAAGTACAAGCAATGCTGCTTGAGGACATGCCAACGGTGAAAGATGAGCCGAGAACTGAAATTTCTCTACGATAAAGGGGCTGACGTTTTGTACGTATCACTGGGGCATCCAGAGTACACAGACTACGCTGAAATCAATGATGACCTTATCCTGCGCTTCGATCCTGAGACCAAAGAGATAGTGGGTTTCACCATCATTGACTTCCTGGCCCACTTCTCCCAGCCAGAATCACGGCTGCGCATCCCGCTGGAGGCCAGTTTCCAACCTCTGGTGGACGTGAAAGAACTGGTCACGGTATAGGATTGCTGCTGCCCAGCCCTAAGCGGTGTGTTTGCCCATCCGCTTATCGTTCGACTGAGCTCACGACGAAGTCCGCTTTCTATCCGTTGCCACTGGCAGGGCCAGGCGGTGGACACCGCGCGGCAGCTCAAGCTGTTGTTGGGTGGATGAGATACATGCCTGAGCGGGTGAGAAGCCTTCCGTCCATTTGGAAGATGGGACCTACATCAGCTACATTGGGATGGTTCAAAAGTCCGCTGGACAATCTCAAGTTGTAAGGAGGCGAAGATGAACGATCCGTGAACGAGGTTGAGCGAGAATATGCCTTCCGTGTTACACGACACAAAAGTGGCGGGTAACACGGAACAGGGCCGTGTTAGGCGACACATTTGTGTCGCAGTATGTAAGTTTGGCGCCATGCGCTTTCAACTGAGTTCGCGTGCTCAAGACCCAAGGAACGATTGAATGGGACCAGGCATGTTCTTCCACTAGATTGTGC
>CAYUPJ010000170.1:6790-9582 GCA_964446635.1 uncultured Anaerolineae bacterium | reverse complement strand
TAGGGTACGAGTTTACAATGATTCGCACTGGGGTACGAGTTTACAGTGACTGACAGGTTGATACTGGGGGAACAGAATACACTGTCGGCAATCGAGGGGTGAATGGAGGAATCCCCCAGGCTAATGGGGAAGTTAGGAAAGCAAAGGTAAGAGGCTATTTGCGACCCTTTGTGTACAGGTCCAGAAGCACCGCTAAGATAAAGACTATGCCTTTGATCACCTTCTGGTAGTATGAGGAGACCTCCAGGAGGTTGAGGCCATTGTTTAGGGCACCCATGATGAGAGCCCCCACCACAGTGCCGCCTACACTCCCCACCCCGCCGAAGAGGCTGGTGCCCCCCAGTACCGAGGCAGCGATGGCATCCAACTCCAGGCCAGCCGCCACGTTGGGCTGGGCCGACCACAGGCGGGCAGCGGTGATGATGCCGGCCAGGGCGGCGGTGAAGCCGCTGATCACGTAAACAGAGGTCTTGACCAGCTCGGTGTTTACACCGGCCAGCCGGGCTGTTTCCTCACCGCCACCAACGGCATAGACGTGGAGGCCGAACCTGGTACGAGTGAGCACGATGTAGGCCGCCACAAAGACCACCGCCAGGATTACGACAGGTACGGGAAAGGGGCCCAACTCGCCAGATCCCCAAAAGGTGAACTGCTTCAGCATGATGGGGATGGTCCGGCCGTGGGTATAGACCAGGGTGAGGCCGCGAGCCACAGCCATCATGGCCAGGGTAGCGACGAAGGGGGGCAAGCCTCCTTTGACGACGAGGAGGCCGCTTACCGCGCCCAGCCCTGCCCCCACAGCCAGGGCCAGGGCTATAGCCGGGTAAATAGGTATACCCTGCTTGACGATGAAGCCGGCCGACAAGGCACTGCTGAGGGCCACGATGGACCCGACCGAGAGGTCAATGCCGGCCGTCAGCATGGTGAAGGTCATGCCGATGGCAGTGATGGCGACGACGGAAGTGTGGAGGGCGACATTGAGGAAATTGGAGAGGGTCAGGAAACGCTCGGAGAGCAGGGACAGGAGCAGGCATAAACCGATCAAGATCAGGAAGACGCTGAAACGACGCAGGACTGCTACCAGACTACTGAGCTTGGCAACGGTCATTGCTCCCCTCTCCCCCAGCAGCATATAACATGATCTCATCCTGGCTGGCCTCATCGCGCTGAAATTCGGCCACTATCCGGCCCTCGTGCATGACCATAATGCGGTCACTGATACCCAGGATCTCCGGTAATTCCGAGGAAATCATGATGATACCCATTCCCTGTTTGGCCAACTGACTCATTAGGGCGTGGATCTCTGCCTTGGCCCCTACGTCAATGCCCCGCGTAGGCTCGTCCAGGATCAGTACTTTGGGATTCAAACTTAACCACTTGGCGAGGACCACCTTCTGCTGATTGCCTCCGCTTAGATTCCTCACCCTCTGTCGCAAGCTGGGAGTGCGAATGTTCAGCCGTTGGACGTACTCCTGAGCCAGGCCAACCGCTTGCCTGAAATTCACAAAACCCAACCGTGAGATCTTACCCAGCGCGCTGATGGTGATGTTCTGGCGCACGGCCATGCCCAAGAAAAGCCCCTGGGCTGTGCGTTCCTCAGGCACGAACCCCATGCCCAGGGCGATGGCCTTCTGCGGGGAGTCGAGCCTGACCGGTCGGCTATCTATCCAGATCTCCCCCTTGTCTACAGGGTCAATGCCAAAGAGGGCCCGCGCTAGCAAAGTACGGCCAGCGCCCACAAGACCAGCCAGGCCCAGGATCTCTCCACTGTATAGCTCTAGGTCTATATCCCACAAGTCGTGGCCCCGCGATAACCCCTTCACCCGTAGAACCACTTCCTGGCGTGCCACCTCCTCCTTGGGATACATCTCCCCCAGCTCACGGCCCACCATCATGCGCACCACCTGACCCATATCTACCTCGCTGATGGGGGCCACACCGACGAGTTGCCCATCGCGCAGGACTGTCACCCGATCGGCGATGGCAAAGACCTCCTCGATGCGGTGGGAGATGAAGATGATGGTCACCCCCTGCTCCTTGAGGGAGCGCATCAGGCTGAAGAGGGTCTCTGTCTCCCGCTCGCTGAGGGCTGAGGTGGGCTCGTCCATGACGATGATGTCGGCGTTCAGGGAGAGGGCCTTGGCTATCTCCACCATCTGGCGCTGGGCAATGGAGAGGCTGGCGACCAGGGTTGAAGGGTCTATGTCAATGTTTAGCCTGGCCAGTTGCTCGCGAGCCTCGTCGTACAAGGTTGACCAGGCGATGAGCCCCGGCAGGGCCCCTCTGGGCTCCCGGCCCAGGTAGATGTTCTGCCCCACGTTGAGATAGGGGATGAGAGCCAGCTCCTGATGGATCATGCTGATCCCCAGGGCCTGGGCCCGGCCTGGGCTATCAATCTCGGTGGCCTGCCCACGCAGGTAGATGGTCCCGCTGTCCCTGGGGATCGCGCCGGTGAGGATCTTCATCAAGGTGGACTTACCGGCTCCGTTCTCCCCTAACAGGGCGTGGATCTCTCCCTTTTCCACCTGGAAGGAAACGTCACCCAAGGCCCGCACGCCGGGGAAGCTCTTGCTGATGTGCTCCATCAGGAGGATGGGGGCATCGTCGGGCATAAACTATGTCTCCAATGCGCGATACACAACGCAGAGGGGTAGGCAAGGCCATCTCCGAAAGATGCCTCGCCTACCCCTCGGAACACACTGTTTACTTAACCGTCTCTGGCGTCACCAGCGAGAGTGGCACAGGGACATACTTCTCCACCTTCTCACCCCGCAGGTACTTGGCCGCAAACT
>CAYUPJ010000170.1:0-6690 GCA_964446635.1 uncultured Anaerolineae bacterium | reverse complement strand
CCTTCTTGGAGATCAGGTCCTCCAGGTTGGCCGCCTCCTTGGCCGGGTCGTTCTCGCAGTCCACGATGACCAGCTTGACCCCCACCGCAGCCGCCGCCTTCTCCGCCCCCTCCTTGAGGGTCACGAAGAAGGGGTTGTCCAACGTCGAGATGGATAGACCCAAGGTGAACACCTTGGCCTCAGGCTTGACACCTAACGACTCCGGCGTCACGAGCGAAAGCGGCACAGGGACATACTTCTCCACCTTCTCACCCCGCAGGTACTTGGCCGCAAACTCCACACTCAGGCGACCCATCTCCGCAGGCTGCTGGGCAATTGTCCCTGCTAGCTTGCCAGCCTTCACCGCCGCCACCGCGTCGTCAATGGCGTCGAAGCCAACGAACTTGATCTCCTTGGCCCGCCCTGCCGCCTCAGCCGCCTCAATCGCCCCCAGGATCATCTGGTCGTTGTGGGCAAACACACCATCTATCTTCGGCTGAGCCGCCAGGATGTTCTCGAAGACGCTCAGCCCCTTGGCCCGATCGTAGTCCGCCGTCTGGCGAGCCACCACCTCGATGTCAGGGTAGCCCTTGATCACCTCGTTGAACCCCTGACCTCGCTCCCGAGCCGACGAGGTGCCGGTGATGCCCTCCAACTCCACCACCTTGCCCTTGCCGCCCAACAGCTTGGCCAACTGCTCACCCGCCATCTTCCCGCCAGCCACGTTGTCCGAAGCAATGTGGGAGACAATCGTCCCCCCCGCCGCAGCACGGTCTACCGTGAACACCGGTATGCCCGCCGCGTTGGCCTTCTCAATAGAAGGTACAACCGCCTCCGCATCGGTGGGGTTGATCAGCAAGGCATCTACCTTCTTGGAGATCAGGTCCTCCAGGTTGGCCGCCTCCTTGGCCGGGTCGTTCTCACAGTCCACGATGACCAGCTTGACGCCCACCACGGCCGCTGCCTTCTCCGCCCCATCCTTGAGGGTCACGAAGAAGGGGTTGTCCAACGTCGAGATGGATAGACCCAGAGTAAGCTCCTTGGGCGCAGGCGTAGGTACCGGGGTAGGAGTAGGCGCTGGTTTTGGAGCGCACCCGCTCAGGATCAGAACACCGATCATCACAGCGCACAGCCACAGAACTAGTAAGCGTTTCATCGTAATCTCCTCCTTAAATGTTAGTTTCTCATTGGCAGGGATGTAAGCAACGATGTGCGAATCCTGCTCTACAGATAGACCTCCAATGCTTTGGGTGTGTTTCATTCCGTTGTAGGGGCACCCCTTGCGGGTGCCCAGGGCGGGCGCAAGACCCGCCCCTACCAACCCGTTTGAAACGCACCCCAATGCTTTCGATTCCCTTGTCATCCCCCCTTTCTATGAGCCAGATTCTTTTTACCTGACTGCCCGATATAGGAGCAACGCCAGCGCGATGACAATACCCTTGACAAGCTGCTGGTAAAAAGAGGAAACATTCAGCATATTGAGGCCGTTCTTCAACACCTCTATGAAGAGGACACCCACGAGCGTGCCACCCAGGCCGCCCTCGCCGCCAGCCAAACTGGTACCTCCCACCACCACCGCGGCGATGGCATCGAACTCAAAGCCGTAGCCAGCGGAAGGTTGGCCAGAGTCCAGCCGACCCACCAAGATAACACTTGCCAGGGCAGCCATGAACCCACAGATGGCATAGACCACAGTAATGTAACGGTGAGTGGGAATACCCGAGAGGCGGGCGGCGACCTGGTTGTTGCCTATGGCATAGATATACTCTCCTACCTTGGTGCGGTTGAGGAAAACATAACCTACTAAGAAGACCACGCTGGCAATGATAATGGGCATGGGTACAGGGCCAATGAAGCCAGTACCTACGAAGCGAAAGCTATCGGGCAGGCCGGTGATCGGACCTCCCCCGGTGTAAGTCAGAGCTACTCCCCGACCAATGGTCATCATGCCCAGGGTGGCGATGAAGGGAGGCACCTTGGTCTTGGTTATGCTCAGGCCATTTATGATTCCCATCAACGCACCCAAACCCAGAGCAGCAACGATCGCCAGGGGAGGAGCCCAGCCCTTTTGGACCAGGTCAGCGACGATGACACCGGTCAAAGCCAGAACAGATCCTACCGACAGGTCAATGCCTGCGGTCAGGATGACGAAGGTCATGCCCACCGCCATGATGCCGTTGATAGTGGATTGGCGCAGGACGTTGACCATGTTGGACATGGTCAGGAAGCGATCAGAGAGCAGGGTTAGCCCCAGGCACAAGAGGGCGAAAGAGATGACGATGCCGAATCGCTGCAAGAATGCCCTGGGGTTAAATCCATTCATTGTCATCGTCTTTCCTCGCTAGAAGACCACGCCGGCGATCAGGATAATGTTCGCATAGAGGGTAAACTCGCCGGTGCGGACAATGGCCCGGGCGGTTTCGGTACGCTGCTTGAACTCTGCATGGGGGATCTCTTCCATCGGCAGCCCCGCCATCAGTTCCAGAACCCGCTGGCGTAGCGCCGGACTGCGCTGGGCCATCTCCGCGGCGATAATAGCGCCCTCCACCTGCATCTCGCCCAGCACGGCCTGCAGGGCCGCCAGAAAGCCCGGCACGCCCTCGGTGAGGGCCAGGTCAATGCGCGTCGGCCCCTCGGGGATTGGCAAGCCCGCGTCGGCGATCACCAAAGTGTCCATGTGCCCCAGGCTGGCTATGGCTTTGGAAAGCTCCGGATGCAAGATACCATGCTTCTTCATCGCCTGTACACCTCATGGCCGTTGATTCTCCAGGAAGGTTTCTACCTCCGACCGAGTGGGTAGAGAGGGCTGGGCGCCCAGTTTGGTAACGGCGAGAGCACCGGCGGCGTTGGCAAAACGTACCGCCTCTATGGGGTCTCGATCCTCGGCCAGGGCCACCGCAAAGCCGCCCACGAAAGCATCTCCGGCCGCCGTGGTGTCCACCACCTCTACGTTATAACCAGGAACGTGAACGGATTCCTCCGCCCTGGCCAGGAAAGCTCCTCGTGCACCAAGGGTGAGGATCACTGTGCCCACCCCTTCTTCATGCAGACGCTCTGTTGCCTCCCTAGCACTGTCGAGGTCAGCTACCTCGATGCCTGTCAGGAGGGCCGTTTCACTCTCGTTGGGAATCAAGTAATCCAGCTTGGCCAGGGTTTCGTTAGGGAGAGGCCGAGCCGGCGCTGGATTCAAAATGACTTTGACCCCTTCAGCATGAGCCATGTCAATAGCGTGCGTAACGACTTCCAGGGGGCTCTCCAGTTGAAGTACCAGGACATCCGACTGAACGATAGCGTCCTGGGCGGCGTTGATGTCCTCCCTGGTCAGGCGCATGTTGGCCCCTGAGGCCAGGACGATGGTGTTCTGACCGCTGGCATCCAACGTTATAAGGGCGATGCCAGTAGCGGCCTCACGGTCTACAATCACATGGGTGGTATCAACACCCAGCTCGTTCAGATTTCTCAACTGGGCTCGCCCGAAGTCATCGTCCCCCACCCGGCCAATCATGGTCACCTGGGCCCCCAACCTGGCAGCAGCAACGGCCTGGTTGGCCCCCTTCCCCCCTGGTATGGTACGGAAATCGCTGCCAATGACGGTCTCACCGGGGACAGGCAAATGGGGGGCGCGGACCACCAAGTCCATGTTCAGACTGCCAACAACGGTTATCCTGGCCCCCATTATTCTCTCCTGGGATGGCACGACTCTCGAACCACCAGGGTAGTCTCCAACAAGTGGCGTCGGGGTAGCATGGTCTTGTCCTTTATCCGTTCCATCAGCATCTGAGCAGCGAGAATACCCATCTCATATTTGGGTTGGGCTACGGTAGTTAGAGGGGGATTGGTAAAGGAAGCTAGGGCGATATCGTCGAAACCCACGATGGCCAAATCCTCCGGCACACGCTGGCCCTGTTTCCTCACCCCACTTATAGCTCCCACAGCCATCAGGTCATTGCAGGCAAAAACGGCTGTTGGCGGCTCATTCATAGCCAGAAACTCGTGGACGGCTTTATAGCCGCTTTCATACTGGAAGTCGCCCTTAAGGATCAGATTCTCATTAGCAGCCAGGTTGTGCTCAGTCAAGGCTCGCTTATGTCCTATCACTCGCTCTGCGCTAGGGGTCAGGTCTGACGGTCCTGTGATACAACCGATACGGCGGTGTCCCAATTCAATCAGGTGTTTGGTGGCCAGATAACCTCCCTGCAGGTTATCCGTCAGAACGGAGTCCACTTCCACGCCGGCAATCTCCCGGTCAACAACCACCAGGGGCATATCGCGCTCCAAAAGGCTACGGATGTGTTGGGCACTGCCACCGGCAGCCACAAAGATAATGCCATCAACCCGCTTTTCCACCAGCACATTGATGTAAAACTGCTCCTTTTCCATATCGCCATCGGAGTTACAGAGGATCACGCTATACCCTTGATCAAAACTCGTGTCCTCTATACCCCTGGCCACCTCGGCGAAGAACGGGTTAGAGCTGTCAGGCACCATCATCCCAATAGTGTGGGTCGTTTTGCGGCGCAAGCTGCGAGCGACAGCGCTGGGCTGATAGTTTAGCTCTTCCATCGCCTCCAGAACCCTGGCCCGCAGATCCCCGCTGACAAAGCGAGTCTCGTTGATCACGTGGGAAACAGTAGTAGGCGAGACCCCGGCCCGTTGAGCGACATCCTTGATAGTAATGATGGCCAAAACACCCCCTCCGGCAAACGATTCCGCAAACGGTTGCGCAACCGTTTGCTTATATTATACCATGTAGACTTCAATCTGTCAAGGGGGGGGAAATAGAAATTTTAAGGTTGGGGGATGCCATATCTTCTTTTCATTCAGACGAGTGGGACCCATTCCCCCACCCGTTTTTGTTTCGAGCTTGCGTTTTTGGGCCTAAGGTGATAAGAATGGACTTCTGCAGTCTACAGCCTGCTACTTCTCAAGCACGCTCTAGCGTGATTGGACACAACAAGCGAGTTGTGCTAGAATCCCCTTAATTATTAGCTTGGCAATGTTGGATTTCACCTCAGGTGTCATTGCGAGGCGGCGCTTTTCCGCCGAAGCAATCCCCGATGTGCATAGGAGATTGCTTCGCCTTCGGCTCGCAATGACAATTGAACTGGCGGGGTGAAAACGAATCGCAAAACAAAGGGGGAGGAAACCATGGTCAAGGTCAAGCAACTACCCACACGACAGAGAATCCGCAAGGCATTGATATTCGTTTCGCTCTTGCCCTTCCCCATCACGCTCTACTACTTCTCTCCGGTCATGATCATGGAGAGCGCCTCGCAGGGCATCATCAACGCCAGCTTTATTGTCTTTGGCCTGATGTTCGTTGCCGCCCTGTTCGTGGGTCGGCTGTGGTGTGGCATGTGAAGCGCTATTCTTTCAGCGCAGGGAAGTAGACAGCACGGACCGATCCTCGATCAGGCCGCGCTGAAGAACCGGAAACAACAAAGGCTACGAGCAAGCACCCCTAACACAGGCAACCTCCGACTGGTGAGGCCCCACCGCTGTCGGCATTCGTTGCCCCTCCGCGACAGGGAACTTTCCAGGTTTGCACACCGTCTAAATAACAGGCAGCCCCGCAGTGGTACGAGAGGAGGAGGCGCAATGTTCAGATTCCAGGAGGATGGCAAACTGGTTCACATCACCTTGTGGTCGCTTGTTCTCGCCCTGTCGCTGGTCGGCTGTACGCCCGTCTCGGGCAAACCCCCTCAACCAACGCCCACGGCAGGGATGGTCGAGTCTTTACGACCGTTGGCCGAAGAGATGGCCCCCGCGTGGGGCGTCTCGGTCGAAGAAGCCTATGAACGAATCCGTGCAGAGGATCCCATCGGGACACTACAGGCGGAACTGGCGGAACGCGAGGCAGAAACGTTTGCAGGATTGTGGATAGAAAATGAGCCCTACTATCGCGTCATCGTGGCGTTCACTCGTGATGGGAAGAAGACCCTTGAGCCATACCTCAAGAATCGGTCTATCCCCGGACTTGAGGTACGGACGGCCCGGGCCTCTCTGGCCGAACTGGAGACGATCCAGGCCCAGGCCATGCGCGAGCTGGACAAGCTGGATTTTGAGGTGGGTGTCTTTCTTTCTGTGCAGGACAACCGCGTCGAGGTGCATGTGTCCGATCGGGCGTGGTTTGAGAGCGAGCTGCGCCGGGTGGGCGCGCAGTTGCCAGATGGGGTAGAGCTGGTCGTGGTCGAAAGTGGCTCGACGGCCCGGGACAAGGACCTGCTGCTGACCCCGCCTGTGCCTGGCATCGCCTTTCCGCGCCAAAAGCCGGCCGAGGGGTTCAGGGAGAGCATGTGCGCTGCGCTAGTCGGCATGCTGCGGCTGCGGGATACTTGCCTGTATGTGCAGTCGCTGTCTGGCGGCGAGGTCCTGCTGCCCATCTGGCCACCTGAGTTCACGCTCCGCATTGAAGGGGACCAGGTACTGGTGATCGACGGGGAAGGACAGGTGGCCGCCCGTGCAGGGGAAGAGGTGTACATGAGTGGCGGCTACGTCGGGGTCACCGACGAGTGGGTGTTGCAGCAGATCCCGGCTGCCTGCCAGGGGGAATACTTTGTCGTCGGCAACGAGGTGCGTCCCAACCTGCGGTACGACTCGGACCTCTTTGCGCTGGACGTGGTCTCGGACACGGCGCGCACGGTGCTGTTCCTGCGCTACAAGCTGGCCCTCGACGAGCAGGTGACAGACACCGTGTCGATCTCGGGCAAG
>CAYUPJ010000169.1:0-9623 GCA_964446635.1 uncultured Anaerolineae bacterium | reverse complement strand
CATATCAGGCAGTGTAACATCACAAATGGAAACCGCTTTTCGAGCCTAAAAACCTGGTTTCTACGGTTCCATGATTCTATAGCTCGAAGAGAGTGGGCTGGCTGACCTCTATCTGCAACTTCTCCCCACTCGCCACCTGATGGGCGTATCTGGTCGTCTCGGGCAGGCGGTATGTGGTACAGCAGCCCAGGACGTACTCGATGGCCGCAGGCAGGTCTACCTTGTGGCCGATGGAGATGTAGAGGGGACTGACGCCAGTCTGGGTGCGCACCACTGCGCCGATAATCTCGTGGCCATCGTAGAGGTAAGTGTAGGAGCCTCTTTCTGGCCCTGGCTCGTGGTGGTTGCCGCAGAGGCGCGATTTAGCACAGCCGATGGAGGGCTTATCTATGATCACCCCCAAGTGGGACGCCAGGCCCATGCGGCGAGGATGCGCCAGACCCTGGGCATCGAAAATGAATAGATCGGGCTCTGTTTTCAACTTCTCCAGGGCGGCCAAAGCAGCCGGCGCCTCGCGGAAGGCCAGAAGCCCAGGGATGTACGGAAACTCCGCGGACACTTCTGCCAGGCTGTAATCAACAGGCGTTAACTCTGGATAGCTGAGCACCACGATAGCGGCCCTGGCTACTTCGCCCTTGATGGAAGCGTCAACCCCGGCCACGGTGTTGACTTGGCCGAAAGCCCTCTCCGTGGACACCCTGCTCCGCAACTGCTGCTGTATCTCCATAGCCTCCGACGGGGAGACATCCCACCGATGGGGAGAAACGATTCTCATAGCTTTGTCCTTTCAAGTCTTTCTATTACTTTAGCACAAAAGGCGATTGTTGGCAAGCCATTTTTGACAGTATCCGACTTTTGGTGTAATATATAAACGTTTCTTTATCAATAGGGTCTGGAATGGATATGGTCGAGGATCTCTTGAGCAAATCAAAAGAGCTCACGACGTGTTTCAAAGCTCTCAGCGACGCTGCTCGCTTGCGCATCGTCGCACAGTTGGCCGCCAATACTGAGCTCAATGTTTCGGAACTGGTGGAGGCTCTGGAGGTCAGCCAGCCCCTCATCTCTTGGCATCTGCGGCGGCTGGAGAAAGTGGGCTTGGTCAAGGTCAGGCGGGAGGGGCGCCAGGCTTATTGTTCCCTGAACTGGGGAAGACTCCGTCGGTATTTGCAAGAGTTCAGCGAGATGCTTGGTGGGACCAGTCAACGGGTCGGAGACGGATGAGACTGGAGAAGATACTGAATCAGACGATGCTCAGCTATTACCTCTATCGTCTATCGGGCTTCGTCTTGCCCCGCATACCGCCAGGTGTGGGTTATTCCTTGGCCACCAGATTGGGCGACCTCCTTTACCGCGTGTCCCAGGGCACGCGGGCCAACGTCTACGACAATGTAGCCCACATATTGGAAGGCACCCCCAAAACGTCAGGCGATATGGACGGCATCGTGCGAGGGGTGTTTCACAGCATGGCGAAGAATTACTACGACCTTTGTCGGGTGCCAACTCTTAGCCTGGCTGAAATCGCCCGTTTGGTGAAAGTGGAAGGTTGGGAGTATGTCGAGAGGGCTTTGTCCAAAGGCAAGGGTTTGATCCTGGTCACAGCCCACTTTGGCAACACAGACATCGTGGCTCAAGTGCTGGCCCTACGGGAGATTCCGGTCGTCGCCCCTGCTGAGCACGTCCAGCCGGAGGTGCTGTTTCAGTACATCTGCAGCCTGCGAGCCAACAAGGGCATTCGACTGATCCCCATTGATGGCCCACTCTTTGAGCTCTTTCGGGCGCTGCGGCGCAATGAGGTTGTGGGCCTGGCCGCCGACAGGGACATCACCGAGAGCGGCATCGTGGTGGATTTCTTTGGCGCGCCTGCCCGCCTGCCCGATGGCTATGCCCAGCTCTCCTTACGCACCGGTGCACCGATCATCGTGGGATTCAGCCAGCGGCTCCCTGACAATACGTTTGTTGTTCACCTTGAGCCTCCACTGGAACTGGAGGACACCGGCGACCGAGACCGTGACGTTCGGGCTGGCGTGGAAAAGGTGGTGGCCATTATGGAGCGATACATTGGGGAACATCCTGAGCAGTGGGTGATGTCGGTGCCCATCTGGCAAACGGCGAACAACTGATGAAGATTGCTCTGGTCTCGCCCTATGACTATCCCTATCCCGGAGGGGTGGTCAGACATATCTTCTATCTGGACAGAGAATTTCGGCGTCTGGGCCACGACGTCCGTATCATCGCTGCCTGCTCCGAGGACGTGGGAGAGGTGCCCCAACAGGTCATCAAGGTCTCTGGCTCCATTGCTCACGTTCCCTTCGCTGGCTCTGTGGGTCGCATTACCCTATCGCCGCGTGTCTATCGGCGGGTGAAGAAGATACTGAAGCAGGAGCAGTTTGACGTCATCCACATTCACGAGCCCCTGACACCGGCTCTGCCCCTGTTTGTTCTCCGCCATGTCCCCTTATCCCCCCAATCCGTGGTGGTAGGCACATTCCATGCGTATCGCGAAAACAACCATCCAGGATACGAGCACATCAAACGCATCTTCGAGCGCTTCTTCGACCGTCTCGATGGCCGGATCGCTGTCTCTGAGGTGGTTCGGGATTTCATGATCCCTTACTTCCCAGGCGACTACCGCATCATCCCCAACGGCATTGACGTGGAGCGCTTCAGCAACCCGGCTTTGCGCCCGATGGAGCAGTTTGATGACGGCAAATTGAACGTCCTCTTCGTCGGACGTTTGGATAAGCGCAAAGGGCTCAAGTATCTCATCAGAGCTTACGCCCAGGTCAAGAAAGCTGTTCCCGAGGCTCGACTTTTAGTGGTAGGAGCTTACGATAAGGAAGACAAGGCCGAATTTGTGCTCTATGCTCGGAAACATCGCCTTCACGATGTCCGATTCATCGGTCATGTGCCAGAAGAGGATTTACCTCGCTATTATCGAACCTGCCACGTCTTTTGTGCACCCTCCACCGGCTTCGAGAGCTTCGGGATCATCTTGCTGGAAGCAATGGCGGCAGGGAAGCCCATCGTGGCCTCGGACATCGCGGGTTATCGCGGCGTCTTGGAGGACGGGGAGGAGGGGCTTCTGGTTCCGCCGGAAGACGAGCGGCGTCTGGCGGATGCGCTGATTTGTCTGCTCAAAGAGCCGGCCTTGCGAGAGAGAATGGGGCACCAGGGACAAGACAAGGCGACCGATTACTCATGGCCGAAGGTGGCTCAACAGGTTTTGGATTACTATCGAGAGCTGTTGGAAAGGAAGAGATTTGAGAAGTAAGGGAAAGTGGTTGGAGTTCTTCAGAGGCCGAATACGATGGTCAGACCAGGCGAAAGGGGGGCAAGTCGTGACCCTGAGCGATCTGGCCAGGAAGTGGTTTGGGGGCATCCTGGAGCCCTTCGTCCGTCTAATAAGCCGGACGGGGATATCTCCCAACATGGTGACGTTGATCGGCACTCTTTTGAACTTGGGGATCGCCTGGATCCTGGCCCAAGGTTACATGCGAATCGGTGGCGTCTTGCTTCCTCTGGTTTCGCTCTTCGATGCTGTGGATGGGACCCTGGCCCGGCTGACAGGTAAGAGGAGCCGCTTTGGGGCTTTCCTGGATTCGACCATGGATCGCTTCTCGGAGGCCCTTGTCTACCTGGGGCTCCTGATCTACTACACCAGATTAGGCTCTAGGCAAGAGATCATTCTTATCTATGCTACCATCGTTGGCTCCCTGATGGTCAGCTATGCCAGGGCCCGGGCCGAGGGGCTGGGCCTCGATTGTAAAGTGGGACTGCTCACCCGCTTAGAGAGAATCATTGTCCTGACTGCTGGCTTAATCCTGAATCAGATGCGCATCGCTTTGTGGGCTCTAGCCATTCTGACCAACTTTACCGCCTTGCAGCGGATGTACCACGTTTGGCGCGCTACTCATGGGGAAGAAGACGGTTAGGTGGCTGGGTGGTTAGGGGCAATGAGGAGCTTTTTCGGTGCGGGCGATGGAGTACGAACGAGAGTTGTTTGGGGTGCTCTGTCGCCCGTTTTTGCGTTAGCTTGGTGTTGGGATGTCTTGAGGGGCAGGCATCGTTCTTTCAGGGCTGACGCGGCAAAGTTGCTGCGTGTCCTCCGCCCTCGGCCTGAGATCGAGCACGCCGATCTTATCCCGCCAGAGGGCCCCTTTGTGGTGGTGACCAATCATTACTGCCGCCAGGGCCTGGGTGTCTGGTGGAGTATCCTCCTGATCGGCCAGGCTATCGCCAACTGGAGGCCGGAATCGGACGAGGTGCGCTGGGTCATGACCAATCAGTGGACCTACCAGGACCCCATCCGCAGTTGGCTGGTGGCGCCCCTCACGGGCTGGCTTTTCCACAAAATTGCTCGCGTTTACGGCTTCGTTCCTATGCCACCCATGCCTCCGAATCCTTCCCAGGTCGAAGAGAGAGCGCAGGCAGTGCGGAGAGCCCTTTCTCTGGCTCAGAGCGGGACAGTAATTGGCCTGGCGCCCGAGGGAAGGGAAAGCAGCGACGGCAGCTTGATAGATCCGCCTGTTGGAGTGGGTCGTTTTCTCCTTCTACTGACCAAGGCGGGCATCCCCATCCTGCCGGTGGGCGTAACCGAGAAGAACGGGACCTTGACCGCCTCCTTCGGCGAACCTTTTACCTTGACGGGTCAACCGGGCCTGGAAAAACGCCAGCAGGATCGGCGAGCCAGGGAGACGGTGATGGTGGCCATAGGAAAGCTCTTGCCATCGGAGCTGTGGGGGGTCTACCGAGAGCAAATCAGCGCGGAAGATCCATCATGGGGTAAAGGGGAGGATTCATGGCCAAATTGATCATTCTTGGTTCGGGGCCGGCGCTGCCCGATGCTTCCCGCGATAATACCTACATGGTTCTCGAGGGGCGGGAGAGCGCGATCCTGATTGATTGTGCCGGCAGCCCATTGCACAAGCTGCAGGCGGTCGGCGTTAATCTCGACACCCTCGATTCCCTCATTGTCACCCACCACCATCCCGATCACATCTACGGCGTGCCCGTCCTTTTGCTGGGTCTGTGGCTCTATGGCCGCCGGGAGACATTTCACATCTTCGGCCCTCAGAGGAGCGTGGCTGCCCTCGCCTCGATCATGGATGCACTGGAATGGCAGGACTGGCCCTGTACGATGTCGGTTGCCTTCCACGAGGTGGAGATGAGGGTGGGGTACAAGGTCATTGAGTCACCTGAGTTTGAGATCACCATTGCGCCAGTGGAGCATTTGATCCCCGCCATTGCTGTGAAAGTGATGTCCAGGGAGACGGGCAGGGCCATCGTCTACTCCGGCGACACCGAACCCTGTGAAGCATTGGCCAGGCTGGCCCAGGGAGCGGACATCCTCATTCACGAGGGCACAGGTGACTACGCGGGACATTCGAGCCCCGCTCAGGCGGGAGCGATGGCCAGGCGGTGCGGGGTGGGCAAGCTGGTGCTCATCCACTTCACAGCGCCTGATGCTGACCTTGAGCATTTGCGGCGGGCAGCCGAGGCCGAGTTTGGCGGCCCTGTGGAACTGGCCGAAGACTTTGCCGTTTATTCCTTTTAGGGGAGCGAAAAATCTAGTTTACGTAAGGTTGATCAAAGGGGAGGCTGCAAGGCCGATTCCATGTAAGAAAGCTTGAAGACGCTCCATGAATAGAGATGAGAAGCTGGGTTTACGTAAGAAAACTTGAAGAAAAGAAATGAAATGGCAATAAACTATGTGACAATGATGCGATGTAGAAGGAGGTGATGTTTTGCGTTGAGTCTGAGAAGACAGTCCGAAAATAGGGAACGAAAATCTGATCTGCGTAAGGAAGCTTGAAAGGCAATTCGATGGGTGGGCAGTAGGGATAGCAATTTACGTAAGAAGGCTTAGAAAAACACGATCATAGGGTTGGATTTTACGTAAGAAAACTCAAAAAAAACCTTGAATATGGATGAAAAATTTGATTAACGCAAGAAAACAGATGAAAGGTTCGGATTTGAGTAGAAAACTATTGAAACCGGGGATATGGATGCAGTGTCAGGTGGCAATGTGCTTGAGTCCGAGTAGACATTCCACTGGCTGGGAGAAAGATGTTCGGTTTACGTAAGAAGACTTAAAAGACACTTACAGGCGAGATTCCATTCTTCTCGCTTGCAAGCTATCACAGAAATCCCTCCTTTGCATGTCATGTAGGCTTGTGCTATACTTACGGATGTGTGAAATTGTCCCTATTTTACGCCAAGAAGGAGAAAGAGGCAAATGTCCACTTTGCTAGTGAAAAACGCGGCCTTGCTGGTTACCATGGACGAGGAAAGGCGTCGCATCGAAGATGGTGGCATCTTTGTGCGGGATAAAGTCGTCGAAGCGGTGGGATCAACGGGGGAGTTGCCACAGGAGGCTGATCGGGTTATAAATGCATCGGGGATGATCGTCCTGCCGGGGCTGGTGAATACCCACCACCACCTCTATCAGACCCTGACCCGTGCCCTGCCCGCCGTCCAGGACGTGGAGCTTTTCGACTGGCTGCGCACCCTCTACCCCTTATGGGCGGAGCTCACTGGGGAGGCCGTCTACGTCAGCGCATTGGTGGGCCTGGCTGAGCTCATCCTCTCTGGGTGTACCACCACCACCGATCACCTGTATCTCTTTCCCAACGACGTTTCGCTGGACGACGAAATCCGCGCTGCTCGCGAGTTGGGCATTCGCTTCCATCCCTGCCGGGGCAGCATGTCTCTGGGACGGTCCCAGGGAGGCCTGCCCCCAGACCGGGTCGTCCAAAGCGAAGAGGACATCCTGGCCGACTGCCAGCGGGTCATCGAGGAGTACCATGACCCGCAGCCCCATGCGATGTGCCGCATCGTCCTGGCCCCCTGTTCCCCCTTCTCGGTGACGCCGGAGTTGATGAGGGGGTCGGCGGCCCTGGCTCGCCGCCATGGCCTGCACCTCCACACCCACGTGGCCGAGACCCTAGACGAGGAGAACTTTTGCTTGGGGAAAGTCGGCTGTCGACCGGTGGAGTACATGGAACAGTTGGGCTGGGTAGGCCCTGACGTCTCCTATGCCCACGCCATCTACCTCAACCAGGAGGAGATCGAGCTCCTGGCCGAGACCGGCACCGGCGTGGCCCATTGTCCTAGCTCCAACATGCGCCTGGGCTCAGGGATAGCCCCCATCCGCGAGATGCTGGACGCGGGCGTCAAGGTGGGCCTGGCCGTGGACGGCAGCGCTTCCAACGACAGCTCCCATACGCTGGCCGAGGCACGCATGGCCATGCTCCTGCAGCGGGTTCAGAAAGGCGCCGGAGCGCTCAGTGCTCAGGAGGCCCTGGAGATGGCCACCCTGGGCGGGGCGGCCGTCCTGGGCCGTGACGACATCGGCTCGCTGGAAGCGGGCAAGGCGGCCGATTTCATCGCCATTGATCTCAACAGGCTGGAGTACGCCGGCGCCTGGCACGATCCCTTGGCGGCGCTGGTCTTCTGCGCGCCAGCCAACGTGGACCTGTCGGTCATCAACGGTCGGATAGTGGTTGAGGATGGTCGCCTGGTGGGTTTTGACCTGGATGAAATCGTAGCCCGCCACAATCAGATCTCGCGGCAGATGCTGGAGCGGGCAACGGATGTGGGATGTGAAACGTCAAAGCGTCAAACGTCAAGCGTGAGATGAAAGAGAGCGTTAGATGAAGGTAGCCAGGAAGAAGCTAGGCCAGAGGGGCGAGGAACTGACGGTGGCCCACCTGGAAGAACGGGGCTACGTGGTGCGGGAGCGCAACTGGCGCTGCCTGGCCGGCGAGATAGACATTGTGGCCGAGGAGGGCGGTTGCCTGGTCTTTGTGGAGGTGCGCACCCGGCGGGGCCGAGAGTACGGGTCGCCTGAAGAATCGGTGACGCCGGCCAAGCAGGCCAAGCTGGTGGAGGTGGCCCAGACCTATCTGCAGGAGCATCGTTGGGAGGGCGACTGGCGCATTGACGTGGTGGCGGTAGAAATGACATCTGGCGGCAAGTTACTGCGGGTAGAGCTAATCAAGAACGCAGTGTGGGGGATGACATGACCCAGGTACTTCGGCGGGGTCAGTCTTCCGGGGGATGCCAGCCAGCCATGACCCAGCGTCGGCGTGCCCTTACGAGGTGCCCGTTGTTGAGTTGAAGGGCAACGACTGTGGCATGCCCACAGGCGGTTCGCCCGATGATCAGGGTGCCATCACTTCGGTTACACTCAGTACAAGCTTCGCTCCAACGAAAGTGCTCGTGCCAGTCCTGATGGCGTGGGTTGAAAAGGGGCACCCGCTCACCGCTCTCAGGGTCGGTGCCGTGCGTTTGCGTTCCTTAGCTTGTGGGATGATGTGCTCTACATGCATAGGCATGGCTGTGTATGCCTGCGGGGTCAGACAGTAGCCACATCGGTGGCCGGCCGTGGCGGCGACCTTCTCTCGCAAGGTCTTGGGAATGTAGGAGTGCGCCACGGACTACCTCGGGTTCTCTTGCATGGGAACACGATAGCCTCTCCGTGCCAGGAGAAGATAGGCATGGGCTTTGCGCACCATCAGCCGGCCATAGGCGTCGAGCAGGTCCTGCAGACGCGCGTGCTCGGTAGGGGCCGGTTCTCTGGCTCCCTGGTGATCCAGCAACTCGTGCATCATCGCCTGTTCAACTGGATTCATCGTCGCGCGCGCTTCTCGCCAGAGAGAAGCATCGTCAAGACTGGCCAGCCTGGCCAGTTCAGCCACTTCTGCCGGCGAAACATCATCGAGAGAGGGCAGCGTGCGCGCGATACTGTCCGTAAGAAGGGCCTCCAATGGCTGCTTGGTCGCTTCGGCTATCTGACGAGCAGAGCGATAGAGTGGCTCAGGAAGTTTGAGAGTAACAGTTTGCGTGGTCATCATTTCCCCACTGTAGGTGTGACACCGATCTATCCAGTGCTAACCTCATTTTAGCACAAATTCGCACAATAGGCAATTGGCAGGTTGACGATGGAACGTATTGCGTGTTGCGTAGTGCGTAAGGCTCAGAACGGAATACGCAACACGCAATACGCAGCACGTTTTACTTCATTGCCCTGCCAGGAGGTCAACCTTGTTTGATGTAAAGCACCCTCCGCTCGTCGTCCTCGTTGGGCCGACGGCGGTGGGGAAGACGCGCCTGGCGTTGCAGTTGGCTCAGGACTTCGACGGCGAGATCGTCTCCGCCGACTCCCGCCAGATCTATCGGGGCATGGACGTCGGCACGGCCAAGCCAACTCCAGAGGAGCGCCAGCGCGTGCCCCATCACCTGATTGACGTGGTCACTCCCGATGAGGCATTCACCCTGGCCCAGTATCAGGAGCTGGCCTACCAGGCCATAGACGACATTCTAGCCCGAGGCAAGGTCCCTTTCCTGGTAGGGGGCACAGGGCTCTACGTGGGAGCGGTGGTGGAGGGGTGGGGCATCCCCAGGGTTCCTCCCAATGAGCAGTTGCGGGCAAAGCTCTATCGCCAGGCAGAGAGCGAAGGAGCAGAATCCCTCCACGCCCGCCTGCGGGGGGTGGACCCAGAGGCTGCCGAGCGGATTGATCCCCGCAACGTGCGGCGGGTGGTTCGCGCCCTGGAGGTCTACCTGGAGACGGGTCAGCCCATTTCCGAGCTGCAGCGCAAAAAACCGCCGCCCTATCGCAT
>CAYUPJ010000168.1:0-9642 GCA_964446635.1 uncultured Anaerolineae bacterium | reverse complement strand
GACGTCAGCCACCTTCTCGTTGGGCATCCTCTCGACCAGGCTGGCCTGGAAGTCTGGTTCGACCTCTTCCAGTGCGTCGGCCAAGGTCTCCAAGTCGAGCGATTCCAGGAGTCGGCTGCTCTCAGGGCGGCTGAGGTCACTGATGATCTCGGCCAGATCAGCCGGGTGCAGTTCGGCAATCTTGTCGCCAGGGACTCTTAAGCGCAGCGGCTGATCGCCGGGCAGTAGCTCCACAGCGTCCCAAGAGATACTGCTCGGGCGCAATTCTCGTCCGAAGCGCCTGGCGAGCCGTTGCGCTGTCTTGGCCAGCCCCAGGCGTCGCAGGAGTCCCAATCCGCCGATGTCCACGTTGGCAACGTAGAAATGGCGATTGACGCGCACCAGTTCCAGGTCGTTGACACGCACCACGCGCATCCCGTTCGTATCTATGATCTGTTTGTCGAGCACATCTCGCGCCAGGTACAGATCGTGCTCGCCCGGCTCATAGGGCACGATGTCCCGTAGGCATCGGGTAAGCGGAATCACCGGAACGATGAGCACAGCTACATCAGAGAACGGAACCAGGAGAGTGCTGCCGTGTCGCTTGACCACGAGCGCGACAATCTCAGGATGTGGCATTTCGCTCCGGGGTAAGGCGATCAGGTCTTGCAGATGACCGATGCGCTCACCATCCGTGTCCGCAACGGGCTTCCCCATCAGGTTACTCACATAGAACATCGTTCACCTCCTGGCCGCGTAAACGCCCCGGAGGGCGGGGCACGCAGCACATAATAGCACTATCTTTTAACCCTTCGGGCAGCCTCCTTCGGCAGGGCTCAGGACAGGCCTCAGGGCGAAGCCTTGCTACTCTCCCTACTTTTCGGGAGTGAACAGGGCAGCAAGTTGCTCCGCTCCCTGGCGGTCTGTCATGGCCAACACTTCATCGCCGACTTTCAGAGTTGTCACCCCACGCGGCACAACCATCCCGCCCTGGCGGATAATGGCGGCGATCACGCATTGTTCGGGCAGGGCCAGGTCTTTGATGGCCACGCCCGCCGCTTTGGCTCCCGCCGGGACTCTCACCTCGACCAGGGAGTATTGGCCCCGCTGCAGCTTGAGCAAGGTCATCATATCACCTAACGACATTTCCTCTTCGATCAGATGAGCCAGAATACTGGCCTCATTGAGCGCCACATCCACGTGGAATTTCTGATCGAAAAGCCAGGCGTGTCGCGGGTTGTTAATCCGGGCAATGGTGCGGGGTACGGCGTAGACGGTATGGGCTAAAAAACATAGCACCAGGTTGTCGGCATCGTTGGGGGTGCAAGCCACCAGTACCTGGGCCTGGCGGATTCCGGCCTGCTCGAGGGTCTGAGGATCTGTCATATTGCCTTCGTAGATCACCTCGGTGGGCAACTCGCGGTGGATGTGCGAGAGTACCTCGAGTCGGTGCTCGATCAGGCAGACCTGGTGATTCTGCGCCGCCAGGAAGGCGGCCAATTGCACACCGGTAGGCTCGCCGCCAGCGATCAAGACGAACATGTCAATCCTCCTGTCCCAAGGCCAGCCGACGGCGCAGCGCTTCAATGCCCCCTAGAGTAGCGCTCAAGTAGATCACATCGCCCACCTCGAGGCGGAGGTCACAGGAGGGCAGCATGGCCCGACCGGCCCGGGTCAGGGCCACGGTCAGGCACTGGCCTTCAGGCAACAGTTCTGGCAGGCTGCGCCCATGCCATTTTTCAGGCACCGCCAGCTCGTAGATTTCCACTTCGGCGTTGCCGGCCGAAAACACGGCCTGCACTTGCAGAGGGGCACCGAAGAGCAGTTCCTCCATACGTTGCGCGCCCCAACTGGCGGGACTGACTACCTGCAGGCCAAAGGCCTCTTGCAGTGGTCGCCAACGGGCATCGTAGTTGCGCACCACTACGTTGGGAACATCATACACGGTGCGCGCCACATGAGCAACCACAGCGTTAATCGAGTCGGAACTGGTCACGGTTGCCAGGGCATCAGCCTGTTCAATCCCGGCGCGGTGCAGCACATCTCTGGAGAGCACATCGCCTTCCTCCATGCGCCCGCTAAAGTCTGGCGGCAGGTTATTGAAGGAAGAAGTTTCCCGATCAACCACCGTCACCTGATGTCCCTTCTTGTACAACTGATAGGCCAGGGCCGAGCCCACCCGGCCGCAGCCGACGACGATCACATTCATAGGAACCTCCATGATCCTTGCGAAGGTTGAGGAAATTGAAGGATCGCTCTTATTCTACTTGATACGGCACGTCGGTAACCACAATCCCCGGTTTGAACAATAGCGTCAGGCGCAGCCACATGGCTTCCTGGGCGTGCAGCAGGTTGTGCCACCAGCGCCGTGGCACGAACTGCGGCACGACGATGGTGATGGTCTCATTGGGCTGGCGTTGGGCGGCAATCTCCTCAATGTACTCCAGCAGCGGCTCCAGCAGCAGCCGGTAGGGGGAGTCCAGAATGACCAGCCGTATCCCTTCCCCCCACACTTCCCACTTGCGTTGGATCTTCTCAGCCTCATGGGGGTCAATCGAGACGTACACCGCCGTGACGTCATCGGAGAGCTGACGGGCGTAGCGCAACGCCACCAGGGTGCCCCGATGGACCCCGCTGATGGGCAGAATCACGCGGTGGCGCGCGGTGCGCGGCGGCGCGCCATAATGCTCCAGCGAGAGGCTCGCCGCCAAGCTCCGGTAGTGCCGATGGATGGCGAAGAAACCGGTCACCAACGCGGGCGTCAGCAGAACCACAATCCATGCCCCATCGCGGAACTTGGTGACCGCAAAGACCACCGTGACCACCGCTGTGCAGACGGCCCCAAAGCCGTTAACGACCATCTTCAGCGTCCAGCCGGGTTGGTAGCGCAGCGTTGAGCCCCGCTCCTGGACCTCCTGCCCCGGCGCCAGGTGCCCGACTTTCCACCAGCGGTGCGCCATGCCCGCCTGTGAGAGGGTGAAGGAGAGGAACACCCCGATCGCCCACAGCGGGACCAGCGCCGTCACGCTGGCGCGGAAGATCACGATCAACAGCGAGGCAATCATAGCCAGAGCCACGATGCCCCTGGAGAAGACCAGCCGGCTGCCTCTGAAGGTCAATTGCCGGGGCAGGAAGCCATCCCCGGCATGCAGAGCAGCCAGGCGTGGAAAGTCGGCAAAGGCGGTGTTGGTGGCCAGGATCAGGATGATCGTCGTGGCGGCGATGGTGGCCAGGTACAACAGGCCCCGCCCTCCGTAAGCTGTGCGCGCCAGTTGCGAGATCACCGTCTCCTCTTTCGAAGGAAGGGCCCCGATCTGGTGGAGCAGGAAGGTGATGCCCAGAAAGAGGACGCCCAGGATGGCCGACATCCAGATCATGGTGAGCGCGGCGTTGCGGCTGCGCGGCTCCTTGAAGGCGGTCACCCCGTTGGAGATGCACTCCACCCCGGTGAGGGCGGTGGTGCCGTTGGAAAAGGCGCGCAGAATCAGGAACAGCGTGACCGGCTGCATGGCAAGCCCTATCTCCAAGGGAGGCGGATCCACCACTGCACCGAGTGTCCCCGTCAGGTAGCGGAAAAAGCCCACGCCCACGGTCAGAAACGTCACCGCCAGGAAAAAGTAAGTGGGGATGGCAAAGGCCGTGCCCGACTCTTTAACCCCACGCAGGTTGGCCAGCATGATGAACAGCACCAGCCCCACAGCTAATGGCACCCGATAGGGGAAGAGGAAGGGATAGGCCGAGACAATCTGGGCCACGCCTGATGAAATGGCCACAGCCGCCAACAGGATGTAGTCGGTGAGCAGCGCCGCGCCCGCCGTCTGGGCCGCGACCTCCCCCAGGTTGTCGCGGGCCACGATGTAGGCTCCGCCGCCGCCGGGATAGGCGTAGATGGTCTGCTGATAGGAGATGGTGACAATGGTCAGCAGGACCGTGACCGCCAACGCGATGGGGAAAGCGTAGCCGAAGCCAGCGCTTCCGGCGGCCGCCAAAATGACCAGCGTCTCCTGGGGGGCATAGGCGATGGAGGAAAGCGCGTCGGCGGCGAACACGGCCAGGCCAACGGCCTTGCCAATGGTCTGGTGTGGAGCATCGGCGGTCGGCAAAGGGCGGCCGATCAGCCAGGTGCGCCACGAGCGAGGCAGCCGGTATTCCGTTGTGCGACGCAATACGGTCGTTCCGTTCTCTTCCTCAATAGTTACCATTGTTCTCGCGCCCACTCCACGCGCCCGACGACCCTCTTGCGAATCCAATCGAGGCCATAGAGCACGGGAGCATACAGGCTCAACCCCAACCAGTAAATGGGCGGCAGGGGCAGGTGCTCAAATATACTGGTCAGTGGATAGAAGTAAACCATTAGCAAAATAAGGGAAATTTCGGCCGCAATCCCCCCCACCAGAAACCGATTGTCCAACCATTCCACCCACCGCATTCTGCCGTTCGACTCGCCCGGAGAGCGGTTCACCGTGAAACTCTTCTCCTTCCGGCAGGCAAAGACGTTGCCGATCTGCGCCATGACGACGCCGGCATGGAAGATCGTAGTTGCTAAAACGTACACCCGGCCCTCCGGCGTTGCCAGCCGCTCCATATAAGGTAACAAATCCGGGCGGGGCAGACTCAGCAGATTGGTGTACCCAGCCAAATGATAGATCCCAAAGAAGCCTATGTAGCAGAGCACCGCCTCGATGCCTCCCAGCCACAGAAAGGCACGGGTCAGAAGGCCAGAGTCCAACAAGGCCCGTGTCCGTCGGCGCGGCGGGCGATCCATCACGCCCGGCTCGGGTTTTTCCGTCCCCAACGCCAGGGCTGGGAGAAGGTCGGTGCCCAGGTCAATCGCCAGCATCTGCACGACCGCCAGGGCTAACGGGATCTTGAACAGTGCCGTGAGCAATAACGGCAGGACCTCTGGCACGTTGCTGGCAAAGATGTAGGTGATAAACTTGCGGATGTTGTCGTAGACGGCGCGCCCCTCTTCGATCGCACTCACAATGGCGGCAAAGTTGTCGTTGGTGAGGATTACGTCGGCCGCCTCCTTGGCCACTTCGGTGCCAGTCACCCCCATGGCGATGCCGATGTCAGCTTTGCGCAGGGCCGGAGCATCGCTCACGCCATCGCCCGTGACGGCCACTACCTCCCCCCGGGCTTGAAAAGCGGCCACCAGCCGCAGTTTATGTTCTGGCGCCATGCGGGCCAGGATGACTTCCTCATCCAAAGCCGCCTGCAAGGTACTATCGTCCATTGCATCCACCTCAGCACCGGTGAGAATGCGTGGGTGAGGAGTGGTGAGCATACCAACGCGCCGCGCCACCGACTCGGCGGTGAGGCCATAGTCGCCGGTGACCATCACCAGGCGGATGCCGGCGGCGCGACAGGTTTGCACGGCGGTGGCCACTTCAGGGCGTGGCGGGTCCATCATGGCTAACAAACCCAAGAAGATCAGGTTCTGCTCGACCTCCTCCGGCGTGTACCCCCTCCTTCCCCTCCCGCTTGCGGCCTCCCCCCCTCCCTCCCCCCGCGGGCGGGGGGGAATGGGGGGGGTACGGGCCAGCGCCAGCACACGCAGGGCATGGCGAGCGTAATCGTCGTTGGCGACCATGATCTCGGCGCGGGTTGCGTCATCTAGCGGACGAACCTGGCCGTGAACCAGAATGTGGGTGCAGAGCTGGAGCACTTCCCTGGGCGCTCCCTTGACAAATGCTATCTCGGTGCCTTCACTACGGTGGATGGTGCTCATGCGCTTGCGGCGTGCATCGAAGGCGAGTTCATAAACCCGTGGATAAGCCAGGTTTACCACCCGTTCATCAATACCGCTCTTCAGGGCCACGACGCGCAGAGCGGCCTCGGTCTGGTCACCCAGGCAGGTCCACTGGGGGTGCTCAGGCGAGGGCGGATTGAGGCGCGAATTGTTACAGAGAATGGCGGCGGTGAGCAGGGCTTCGAGGTCGCCTGTTGTTAAAGTGCTGGCTGGGGAAGGGGAGAATTCTCCTTTGGGTTCGTATCCCACGCCGGAAACGCTGAATCGCTGTCCAGCCACCCACACTTCCCGAACGGTCATCTGGTTCTGGGTAAGGGTACCGCTTTTGTCAGCGCAAATGACCGAGACGGTGCCCAGGGTTTCGACCACGGCGAGTTTCTTGACCAGCACGCCGCGCTGCGTCAAACGCTGCAAGGCCATGGCCAGCGAAATCGTGATCGTAGGGAGCAAGCCTTCGGGTACGATGGCGACGATTGCGCCAATGGCAAAGAAAAAGGCCTCTATCCTCGGCATACCGACATCGGTAGAAGCGACCAGGAAGACCAGGATACCGAGACCGATGGCGACCAGGGAGATAATCCGCGTCACGCGCCTCATCTCTTGCTGGAGCCGGCTCGGCTCCTCCCTTACAGCCTGGGTGAGATGGGCGATGCGCCCGAACTGGGTGGCCATGCCGGTGGCGAACACCACGGCGCGGCCCGTGCCCGACACGACAGATGTCCCGGCGAAGACCAGGTTAGGCCGTTCCAGTTCGGTGAGCCCCTCGCGAACAGAAGCCTCCGCCACCTTACGAACGGGAATGGCTTCGCCGGTAAGGGTGGCATGATTGGCGCGCAGGCCGTGCTCCTCCACCACGCGAGCGTCGGCGGGGACGTTATCGCCCTCGGCCAGCACGAGCACATCGCCGGGGACGATTTCGCTGGCGGGGATTTGGGCTTCGGTACTGGCGCGGATCACGCGCGCATAGATTGGAAGCAATTGTTTGAGCGCGGCCACAGCCCGCTCGGCGCGATATTCCTGCCAGAACGAAAAGCCACCGTTGACGAGGACGACGATCCAGATGATGATCCCCAGGGTCGGCCGGCTGCCCAGGATGGCCAACCCGCCGGCGGCCCACAGGAGCAAAGCCATCAGATGCGTGATGTGGCCTATGAATCTACGCCAGAGCGGGACCCCTGGTGGCTCGGAAAGGACGTTGCGCCCATAGGTCAACAGGCGTGCTTGCGCCTCATCAGGGTCAAGGCCGTCTGGTGAAGTTTCCAATGCGTCGAAAACTTCTGAAACGCGTAGGGCGTGCGGAAGCAAGGAACTCATACTCAATCTGCGTCGCTTGCTACATCTGGCTCCTCAGCCGATTCAACACCCTGTTCGCCAGATTGGGCATCGGCCTGGCTCAGAAGCGGTGGCTCAGTCTCAGTAATTTCGGCTGGTTGCTCGCTGACGTGTAGCTCAGGCGTGGTGGGTGCGGCAGGTTGTTCGATAATGGGCAGGTTAGCCACAGTGACCTGGGCGTGCTGGCTCCCAACGGGCAAATCGGCAGCCCAAACTTGTTCAGGTTGCCCACCGAGTGGCAGCTCAGGCTTGGGCAGGTATTGTTCGAGGAAGGAGGGCGCCTCTGGGTGATCCACGTGGAGCGCGTGATCGTAATCTCCGGCGAAAGGAGGCGGCTCGTAGCGCACCGGCCGGCGCACGCCAAACAACTCAAAGAAACGCGCAATGCCGATGAGCAGCGTGTAGCGGTATTCCTGCATCTTGAGCGACTGCCACTCGACGATAGAAGCCATCGCGCCTTGCACGCGCGCCTTTTGGCGGACGATGCGGTGAATTTGTTCCGGCGTGCGGTAACCGATGGGCGAGAGGAGCACCAGGTGCGCGGAAGTGAACAGCGTGGTGAAGGTAATCAATCTGACCCAGCCGCCCTCTCCCCATTTTCCGACGATCTGGCCCACGAAGACAGTCCCGGCCATAGCCGCCGCCAAACCAGCGCCTGCCGCGCCCCAGGCGCGAATGCGTCCGGAATAGTGCTGCAGGATGTGCTGTCGGATGGCCAGTCCCATGATCATGATGGGCATAAAGACGCCCACCCCGTAAAAGGGCGCCGCAACCGTGGTGCGCCCGCGCACCAGCAGCATGATGAGCACCGCCACGATGTAGGTGATCGTGACCGAGCGGGTGAACGTGCCGCGCCGGTCGCGGTAGATAATAATCTCGGGGATTTCGCCGATGGCCACGTCGCGCCACTCGGTCGCCTGCGCGTCCTGGAGGGCAGTCATCGAGGCAGCCCCCAGCAAAATCACGGCCAAAATCTGATAGGTCCAGAATAGAATGATGCCCCCCGGAACCCGGCCGAAGCCGATGTAGGACAGGTTCCCCACGAGCGAGCGGCCTAAGGTGCCATCAAAGACGTCGAAACGTATGGCGAAGAACGTCAAGAAGAACGTTGTCAGCCCACCGTAGAACAGGAACGAGGTCTGTACAAACCGGCCAATGCCCGACTTACCGCTGTAAAAGTTCCACAGCCAATTGAAACGGGGGAGGCGCTCTTTACCCCATTTGACGATCCTGACATCTTCATTGATCACGAACTGAATGCCGTTGGACATAGCCTCCAGCCCACTCAGGGCAACCATACCTTTCATCGAGGCAGTCAGTATGTGCATCATCGCCTGAAGGAGCGTGGCCGGTTTGGGCACTTCGGTGGGGGGCACGGGCGGAACACCTTTGAAGTGAGCGATGAACAGGCCGATCGCCATGGTCACGGTGAGCATGGCAAAGACTCCCAGCAAGGTGAAGGCCACCTTAGACGACTCGCCCCGGCCGCGGATGGTGATGTACCAGGTCGCAGTGGCCAGCAACGCACCAATGACGAAGTGCAGCCACCAGTATTTCCCGTACAGTCTCAGGACGGAGAGCAACTGGTCTCCGCCGGATAGCGCCGAAACGACAATGGTGAGGACATAGTCTTCGATGAGAGTCACGGCCACAATGAGACTCAGCGTTGGCTTGAGATAGCGCATCGAGGCCGTGTACGATCCGCCGCCTTCATTGAATATTCCCAGCGAGTACATGTAAAGCGCGCCGAAGACAAAGTTGGCCAACGCAATGACGCCGGCGGCGATGTAGCCGTACTTTTGCAACCCATAAGGATGCAGGGCACTCATCAACTCGCCTGTGCCGTAAAAGAACGAGGTGAAGTAGTCCACACCAAAGAGAGCCACCGCAGCCAGCAAACCGATCTGCCCGGCGCCATGCACCAGGGCGTGTTCAGCTCGCTCGCGCGGCGCGGCTTTGTAAGACAGAAAAACGATCACTATCAAAAGGGCAATAGAAAACAACATACCGGTAATCTCTTTCTCTAAAAACAGGGCGTTATGGGACGGGAGTGGTGAAAGCCTGCTCCAGGGCCTTGAGTTCAGCCAGGAGATGCTTGCGGGTAGAAGGGCTCAGGCGTGTGTCTTGCGCCACCTTGGCCTGCTCCTCACGCGCGGCCCGCACCACGAAAGCGGGGACGAACATGATGCGCCCGGCCGGGATAATCTGGAAATGGCGTATCTTCATTTCTAACGTTTGATCGTCAAAGTACGGCAGGCTCAGACTTAACCCCCGGTTGAGGTCGCGCGCCGTCGCTCTGCGTTTGATAGTGCGGATAATCTCCTTCGTTTCGTAACGCGCTAACGCCCGGCCCTGGTTGACCAATTGTCCCAGCACGCCGTAACGTTTGCGCTGGTAATCCTCATCGGCGACAATGTACGGCGCAAGGCCAACGGCCAGGTGCAAGATGGACAAGAAGCGCTGCATCGAAGCCACGTGAGCTTCGGCTTCGTTGATCGAGTTCACCAGCAGATGATCCTCGTCGTCGAACGCCACCCACTGGGGCAGGTAGAACCGGCGGGCAGCGGGGACGTAGGGGA
>CAYUPJ010000167.1:0-9709 GCA_964446635.1 uncultured Anaerolineae bacterium | reverse complement strand
AGCGACACCTGGCTGATGCGCACGGAGAAGGCCTGGGGATGGGTCAGGAAGTAGAAGCCCAGAGGCGCAAAGACGGCCCCAGCGGGAATAGTGAAAACAGCGATTTGGGAGAGTCGTTGTTTGAGGCGGTGTCCTGAGCCTTGCCCTGAGCCCCGTCGAAGGGTTGTCGAAGGATTGCCCCTCTCAAAAACGAGCACCCCTAAGAAAACGAGCAGCAGAATCACGGGGAAAACCCTGCTGGCCAGGTAGGTGTAAGCTGTCGCTCCGAAGAACAACCCGCTCAGAGCCAGCCAGCCAGTGTTACTGCGCCGTAACCCTCGCCACAGGCACCACAGGGTCAGGGCTTGCAGGAGGGGCTGGCTGATGGCTCTGAAGCCGTACCTACTCAAGGTGACGTGCCAGTACGAGGTAGCCAGCAGGGCCGCGCTGAAGAGGGCCAGCCAGCGGGAGTCTTTGGCTCCCTGATGAGCGAACATCTCTCTGGCCAGTTGGTAGGTGATGAGCACCGTGAGCACGCCGATCAGGGCCGAAGTCAAGCGCAGGGAGAAGACGGAAGCGCCGAGGAGGCGCATGGAAACGCCAGCCAAGTAGAAGAATAGCACTTCCTTGCCGGTGTAGGCTTCGATGAAGATGGGGTGAGATTTGCCCTCAGCGATGTCGGAGGCCAGGATGGCATTGGCGGCCTCGTCGTAGTGCAGGCCGGGGGGAATGTTATCCAGCTCGTAGACTCGTAGGAAAAGCGCCACCAGGAGGATGACCAGCAGCAGAGCAAGGTCTACGCGCTTTCGAAAAAATCCGTAGAACTCAACAAGCATGCGGTGAGTGCACTCGGCTATCACAGCTTTCTTTTCCAGCCCGCTAAGTCCGGATAGCTCGTTTCTATCCAGGCCCGGAAAGTCAAAAACCACATAGTGACGCTTTTCTATTTTAGGTGGATGAGCAGTCTCATCTCATCCTCCTAACAACGCCAGCACGACCCCACCGGCCATCACGGAAGCGATCTGCCCAGCGGCGTTCGACCCCATGGCGTGCATCAACAGGAAGTTGGAGAAGTCCTCCTCGTGTCCCACCTTTTGGACTACCCGCGCCGACATGGGGAAGGCCGAGATCCCAGAAGCACCGATCAAGGGGTTGATCCTTCTGCCAGATAGGGTGCATAAGATTTTGCCCAACAATAGGCCAGCAGCAGTGTCCAGGCTGAAGGCCAATAGCCCCATGACCACGATGAGGATTGTTCTCAGGTTAAGGAAGCTCTCCGCTGTCATCGTGGAGCCGATGGTGATCCCCAGCAATATGGTCACAATGTTCACCAATTCGTTCTGAGCCCCCTTGGACAGCCTGTCTACGACACCACACTCCCGCATCAGGTTGCCAAACATCAGCATCCCGATGAGGGGGGTGGCCATGGGCACCAGCAACCCACAGATGAGGGTAGTGACGATGGGGAAGAGGATGCGGGTGAGCCTGGAAACAGGCCGAGAGGTATAGGGCATCTTGATCAGCCTCTCCTCCCTGGTGGTCAAAAGCTTCATGATGGGCGGTTGGATGATGGGCACCAACGACATGTAGGAATAAGCGGCCACCGCGATGGGGCCTAAAAGCTGCGGGGCGAGCCTTGATGATACATAAATAGAGGTAGGCCCATCGGCCGAACCGATGATCCCGATGGAGGCTGCCTCTTTGATGTCGAAGCCCATCAGCGTCGCCACCAGGAGGGTGCCGAAGATGCCAAACTGCGCCGCTGCCCCTAAGAGAATGGTGATGGGGTTTCCCAGGAGGGGCCCGAAATCGGTCATCGCTCCGATGCCGATGAAGATCAGCAGGGGGAAAAGCTCGTTGGCGATGCCCATTTCATAAAGCACTGCGAACAGCCCGCCTTCTTCGAGCATGCCGGTGGCCGGAATATTAGCCATGATTGCCCCCAGGCCGATGGGCAGTAGCAAGGTCGGCTCGTACTTCTTGGCGACGGCCAGATAGATCAGGATGCCCCCCACCACCATCATGACCACGTTGCCTGGCGTCAGATTAAGGAGACCAGTTGGCAGCCGAAGCAATTCTGTCCAGTCCACGTCTCTCACCTCATCCTATGACGAGCAGAACGTCGCCGTACATGACCTCTTGCCCCTCGGCCACTCGAATCTCTTTCACCACGCCTCCAGCAGAGGCCATAATCTCGTTTTCCATCTTCATGGCCTCCAGAGTGCAGAGCACATCCCGGTATTGCACCCGATCGCCAACTCGCACGTGAATCGCCAGAATCTTGCCGGGCAGGGGAGCGATCACCTCCCCCTCTGCCACCGCTGGCTCCTTCGCCTCCAGTGCAGGCCCGCCGTGGCGGGCAGGCTCCGAAACCAAAACCTGAGACGCTTCGCTAACTACAGCCTTGGTTTCTAGGATCTCAGGACCAAGTTCGACCTTATGGAGCTCCCCATCCACCAGCACCGAAATGGGCGACTCGTCCAGGTTCTCGATCTCTACCTCGTACCAATTGCCATTGACGCTGATCTTGAATTTTCTCATTGACGACGCCCCTTTACTCTCTGCGAACTCATCAATTGTCTGTGCCTGCCCAGAAACCTCCAGGGGCTTGGTGCCCGCTCCGGGGTTGGATATTGGACACTTCGACGGGGCTCAGTGCAGGTATTGAGTATTGGATAGAGCTTTGGACTTTCAGCTTTGAGTTTTAGGGCAATGGCCACAGCGATAGCGGCAACCAGTTCCTTCTCTCTATTCGACGGCTTCCCCTTCTCAAGCTCCTTGGGCCTGAATAGCCTTTCCAGCCCCATGGCTGCCAGCATGAGGATCAGTAAAGCCACGAAGAGAATTGCCATCCCAAAAACTGTGATGTATAGGCCTTGGATCGTGGCCATGTACTTTTCTATAATCTCCAGTCTACAACGGTATATTCCCGTGTTTCTTCGGCGGAATGGTATCCTGCTTGTTTTGCAGCATCGCCAGGGCTCTGATCAGGCGGGGGCGGGTCTCACGGGGCTCAATGACATCGTCAAGATAACCCTGAGCAGCGGCCACGTAAGGGTCGGCGAACTTGTCCCTGTATTCCTCCACCAGTTCCGCCCGCCTGGCTTCTGGATCCTCGGCTGCCTGGATCTCCTTGCGGGCCACGATGTTCACTGCCCCCTCGGGTCCGAGCACTGCGATCTCGGCGCTGGGCCAGGCATAGTTCATGTCGGTGCGCAGAGACTTGGAGCTCATCACAATGTAGGCGCCACCGTAGGCCTTGCGGGTGATAACCGCCAGCTTTGGCACCGTGGCCTCGCAGTAGGCGTAGAGCATCTTGGCCCCGTGGCGGATGATGCCCCCGTGCTCCTGGGCGATGCCAGGCAGGAAGCCAGGGGCATCGCAGAAGGTGATCAGGGGGATACTGAAGCAGTCGCAGAACCGAATGAAGCGCGCTCCCTTGTCGGAAGTGTTGATGTCAAGCACCCCAGCCATGATCTTGGGCTGCTGGGCAACGATGCCCACAGGCCGCCCGTCCAGGCGGGCGAATCCGACAATGAGATTGGCGGCGTAGTGCTCCTGCACTTCCAAAAAGTCGCCATTGTCCACCACTCGCAGGATGATCTCCTTCATGTCATAGGGCTTTGCAGGATCGTCGGGCACGATGGTGTCCAGGCTTTCGTCCATGCGGCCTGGATCATCGGTGGGCTCCAGCCTCGGCGGATCCTCCATGTTGTTCTGCGGCAGGAAGGAGAGCAAGCGCCGCACCATGGCCAGCGTCTGCCGCTCATCAGCCCCCATGAAATGAGCTACCCCACTTACGACACTGTGGGTTACGGCCCCGCCCAGGGCGTCGTGGGTCACTTCCTCGCCCGTCGCCGCCCGAATGACGTCCGGCCCGGTGATAAACATGTGGCTGATGCCTTGCACCATGAACACGAAATCGGTGATGGCCGGGGAATAGACCGCGCTACCGGCGCACGGCCCCATGATGACGGATATCTGAGGGATGACGCCTGAGGCCAGGGTGTTGCGGGTGAAAATCTCCCCGCAGGCCCACAGGGAATCCACTCCCTCCTGAATGCGCGCTCCCCCCGAGTCGTTGATGCCGATGAGGGGTGCGCCATTTTGCAGCGCCAGATCCATCACCTTGCACGTCTTCTCACCGTGCACCTTGCTCACCGAGCCGCCGAACACCGTGAAATCCTGGGAAAACACGTAGGCCAATCGTCCGCCGATGGTTCCCCAGCCTGCCACTAAGCTGTCGCCGAGCGGCTTGCTTTTCTCCATCCCGAAGTCGGTACAGTGATGGGTGACGAACATGTCGAGCTCCTGGAAGCTGCCCTCGTCCAGGAGGAGGTCCAGTCTCTCCCGGGCGGTGAGCTTGCCCTTAGCGTGCTGGCTATCAATGCGCTCTTGACCGCCACCCAGCCTGGCCTGTGTTCTAAGTTCCCTCAGCTTCTCGATCTTAGGATCGCCGGTCATGAAACCTCCCCTCCCTGTCAAGCAACTGGTGATGTCGTCGGGTAACTGCTCAGCCCGTGTCATTGCGAGGAGCGTTTTTTGCGGTTGCGAGGCACGAAGCAAAGCAATCTCCTCCTTGCGGCTGGGGGATTGCTTCGCTTCGCTCGCAATGACAGCCTGAGTAGTGGGGATTGCTTCGCTTCGCTCGCAATGACAGCCTGAGTAGTTACGTCGTCGGTACAATTGAAACGTGGCTATTTCGTATCTTTTGCTCCAGGTTGGCCTTCATCTCGCTGATAACGCTCTGAACCTCCGCCATTTGCCGGTGGCCATCAAATTCTAAGAAGATCTCGATGTAAACGTCGCCTCCTGATTTTCTGGATCGCAGGCCATGAAACCGTTCGTATTCGTCGAAGTAGGCGGCCAGTTCCTGGAGGACGATGAACTGAAGAGCTTCCTCCAGCGTCCGGTCCATCAGATCATACACCGAGGTAGAGGCAACACTGTATGCAGAATAGAGCAAGAACCCGGCCACGATGAGCGACCCCAGCGGATCTATGTAAAAAGACCAGGGATACCGGCGCAAAAGCGCGCTGAGCCCAAGGATTGAAATGACGGAGATGTTGTTTATGGCTTTCGTTCGGAACAGCCGCCATTGAGATTCCATGATGGGTGAGGGATATTTACGAGCCAGGCGATGGTTCTTTAGCCATAACCATACATTGAGAACAAACGCTATGGAGGTGGTCAAGAGCCCCAGCCACACCTGGCCGACAGGGGCCGGATGTCGGACGCGATCAATGGCCCCGTACAAAACGACGGCAAACGCAATCATCATAGCCCCTGCAACAGCCAGAGACGATAGGTTCTCTAGTTTCCCATAGCCGTATTGGTACACGCCCGTTTTCCCTTTGGCGACCCTTCGCAAACTGAGCCAGGCCAGGAAGTTGGCAAAGGTCTCGCACGCGGTCTTGAAGAAGTCCGCCAGGATGGTCGTTGAATGGCCTATGACCACGGAAACGATGCTGGGGAAAAGGCCAAGAAGTCCCAGTAGCCAGCCAGTACGAACAGAGCGTTCCTTCTCTTTTTCCTGGGAAATGGAAATGCCTATTTTGCTCGACTGTGATTCAGCAACCATCGTTCTCATCCATTCTGCTTTACCGAAAAACTCTCTATTGCTGACAAAATCTCTCCCTTTTTCTGCTCTACGACCTTCTGGCCTGTTTCCAGGACGACTGGGACTTTCTCCACGTCCCACATCTGAATGACTTGGTCAAAGGGTGCATGAACTATGACGATTTCGTGATGGTGTAGATCAATCGCCAGGGCCATTTCCTGGCCTACGTGTGCAATCTGGGTACGGTTGATGAGATTGCTGAAGTACTCAAAAAAACCGCCCGGCTCCGCAGTGGTCTGGGTGCTGACAGAGAAGACGATAATGACATCCATATGGTGATTGACCGCTTCCATCACAGGCACTAAAGAACTGTAGGATCCGTCAATAAGCCATCGGCCTTCGATACAAACAGGCGGCAACAACGGAAACAATGCTGTAGTCGCACAAATCGCGTCGGTGACTGGCCCCTGACTCAGCACAATCCCCTCGCCGGTCAAGATGTCCGTCGTTTGCAGCAGGGTGGTCGGACGCAGGTCTTCCAGCTTGAGATCCTTGAAAACTTGCTGGTAGGCCTGTCGAAGGCGATCTGCCTTCAGAATACCGGCTCCCTTGTCAAAACGACCGAACGGCAGATGGGCAAGTCCTAACAAGGTTCGATAATCAACGTTTGAAAAGACTTCCCGGTCCGCGAATTCGTCAATCAGGGTTCGCATTTCGGCCGGACTGAACCCTGCGCCCCGAGCAGCGGCAGCAAGCCCCCCGCCGCTACAGCCGACGAGCAGATCAATCTCTATTTCTATTTCGTCCAGGAGCTCAAAGAGAGCGATGGCTGCGAAGCACTTTAGACCCCCACCACCCAGCACAACCCCGACCTTTGGCCTTCTTTCAACAGAAGACATGATGCCCTCCTGTCCGTGAGATCCTATAAGGGAGTGCAGACGCGAGTCTGCTATGGGGCGGACACTCCTGCTTTAGAATAAACGTAACTGCTCAGCCCGTGTCATTGCGAGGAGCGTTTCTTGCGGTTGCGAGGCACGAAGCAAAGCAATCTCCTCCTTGCGGCTTGGGGATTGCTTCGCTTCGCTCGCAATGACAGCCTGGGTAGTTACGAATAAACTTGTCTCCGTGTTCTCCTCAGCCGCCAAAGCTGGCCACAGCCTCTTCGACGGTGGAGAAAACTTGAAAGATGCCGCTGAAACCGCTCATCTCAAGAACCTGACGCACGTTGTCTTGGCCGGCCGCCAGGCGGAAGTCGCCCCTCTGATGACGTGCCTCTTTCAGCGCGGCCAGGAGTGCGCGCAGGCCAGCACTGCTCATGTAACCCACCTGACTCAGGTCAGCGACCAGTTGGTTCCACCCTTCCCTCAACTGGCTATCGAGGAAGGCGGCGACTTCGTTCGCGGTGATGGCATCAATGTCGCCAATAGGAGTGACAATGGTGATCTTTTCCCGGTGATCTGCTTTTATTTCCATAAGCTTCTCCTTACTTTTTGCTTTATTTGTGGATAGCATAGTCTACCGCAAGATGTGCTCGGCGATCACCATGCGCTGCACCTCGCTGGTGCCCTCGTAGATGCGGGTGATGCGCGCGTCGCGGTAGTAGCGCTCCAGCGGATACTCCTTGATGTAGCCATAGCCGCCATGGATCTGGATCGCCAGGTCGGTCACCCAACTGGCCATCTCCGAGGCATAGAGCTTGGCCATGGCTGCTTCCTTGCTGTAGCGCTCGCCAGTTTCCTCGGCCCTATCCTTGGCCAGAGCGGCGTTGTAGATCAGGAGCCGCGACGCCTCGATGCGCGTGGCCATGTCGGCCAGCATCCACTGGATGCCCTGGAAATGGGCAATGGGCTGGCCAAACTGCTGGCGGGTCTTAGCGTACTCCAGGGCGGCCTCGTAGGCCGCTTCGGCGATGCCCAATGCCTGCGCGGCCACGCTGATGCGTCCAGCGTCCAGATTGGACATGGCCACTTTGAAGCCTTCGCCCTCCTTGCCCAGTCGGTTGGCCACCGGCACCCGACAATCCTCGAAGATCAACTCGCAGGTGTTGGAGGCCCGAATGCCCAGCTTATCCTCCTCCTTGCCCACTGAGAACCCAGGCGTACCCTTTTCCACCAGCAGGGCGCTGAGGCCTCGGTGACCCCTGGCCTTGTCCGTCATGCCAAAGAGGAGGACGACGTCGGCGAAACCACCGCTGGAGATGAGGTTTTTGGTGCCGTTGACAACGTACTCGTCGCCATCCCGCACCATGGTCGTTTTCTGGGCTGCGGCGTCGGAACCGGCCTCGGGCTCCGTCAGGGCAAAGGCCCCAATGAACTTGCCCTGGGCCAGCGGCACCAGAAACCTCTGCTTCTGGTCCTCTGTCCCAAACTTCTCAATCCCGTGGCAGACGAGGGAATTCTGCACCGCTACCACCACCGCCGTAGACGCGCAAGCTTTGGAGATTTCCTCAATGGCTATGCAGTAGCTCACCGTGTCCATGCCAGCGCCGCCGTAGTCCTCAGACACGTTTAGGCCCAGGAACCCCAGCTCCCCCATCTTCTTGATGTTCTCGAAGGGCACCTCCGCCTTTTGATCCATCTCTGCCGCGATGGGAGCCAGCTCCTTCTCGGCGAACTTCCGGGCCATCTTGCGGATCATTTGGTGCTCCTCAGTCAGTGTTAGATCCATGGCAACCTCCTCGTTGGTGGATTGATCATGCTGGTATATTATACTACAGCCTTAGACAAATGGGAAGAGGAGCAAGGCAAGGAGGTGTATTTCAATTTGGGGGCGAGACCAAGGGCCGGCCCGGTCTGTCATTGCGAGGAGCGCTTTTTGCGACGAAGCAATCTCCAAATGCAAGGGGGGAGATTGCTTCGCTTCACTCGCAATGACACCTGCCCCAAAACTGAAATGCACCTAAGGCAAGGGGTAATGAGCAATGAGTTAACGAGCAACGGGGGATGAGGAGTTCTCCCCCTCATCCCCCGTTGTCTAATTACTCATCCCTTGTCGGAGTAGCGTTGGTAATTGTCCCGACCCCGTTCCTTGGCGCGGTACATGGCGATGTCGGCATTCTTCACCAGGGTATCACCGTCTTCACCGTCCTCAGGGTAGATGACAATACCAATGCTGGTGGTGATACGTACTTCGTGGCTATCAAACTCAAATGGCTTTCGAAAGGCTTTCAGGATTTTTTGGGCAACTTTGCCCACGTCTCTCCTGCGGGCCATTTCCGGTAATATCAACATGAATTCGTCGCCTCCCATACGAGCGACGGTGTCGCTCTTGCGCAGTAGGCTTATCAATCGTTCGCCAACAACTCGCAGCAACTTGTCTCCTGCGCTGTGGCCCAGCGTATCATTAACGTCCTTGAAGTGATCCAGATCAAGCAACATCACGGCCAGCTCTTGCCGATGGCGGCATACGCGAGCCAACTCCAAGGTTAGACGATCATTGAACAGCCGCCGGTTGGGCAGGCCGGTCAGGGCATCGTGGGTGGCCACATAAGCGAGTTCTTTCTCTGCCCGCTTGCGCTCGTTGATTTCCTGCTGAGCCGCCTCATAAAGCCGCGCGTTCTCCAGGGCAATGGCGGCCTGATTGGCAAAGGCCATGGCCAGTTGCTGTTCCTCAGTGGTATAAGGGCGTACCTGCGACCGATCAACGGCAATCATGCCGACGACTTGATCCTTCACCATCAGCGGTACCCCCAACCAGGATCGAACATACCCCGACTCGTAAGTATCCGCCTCCTCCTTGAAAACGGGATAATCTTGAACTACGTCCCCGATGACGAGTGGCTCCTTGGTCGTAATCACGCGATAGTTGGGGAACCTGGGGGTTAGCGGAAAGACCAGGCCCACAACCTTGTCTGGCCTGTCGAATCCCTGACAGGCCACAATCTCCAGAGACTCGTCCCGCAGTCGTTGGACAGAAGCGCTGTCGTAGGGTATCACCTGTCGCAGTTGCTGCAGGATCAGCTTGAGCACCTCGTCCAGCTCCAGGGTCGAAGCGAGAACAGTGGAGGCATCTCGCAAAGTCTCTGCCTCTTGCCGCCTTTGGGCTTCGGCCTCGAACAGCCGGGCGTTCTCGATGGCGATGGCGATTTGCTGGCCGATGGAGGTCAACAACTGCAACTCCGCTTCAGAATATCGCCGGGGCACACGGCTGGCCACTATCATCAACCCTCGA
>CAYUPJ010000166.1:0-9832 GCA_964446635.1 uncultured Anaerolineae bacterium | reverse complement strand
AACGCCAGCCTCAGGGCACGCAAGAGCATGGCCTTGGCTGGCGTCGGGTTCAGGGATGTTGTTTGCCGTGTTGCTCGACTACGGCCAAGGCGGGCTCTGGTGCCTCCAACAACTACAACTACTTGGACAGGCTCAGTACAAGCATTTTAGCACCATGTGGGCCTTTGGTCAAGTAGTTGCAAGGAAACCCTCTTTGTGGTATACTTGATGTCAGGAAGAAAGGAATGACAACGTCAGACACACGAACTCTCAGGAGGAGTGAATCATGGAACGGCAACAACTAATCCGTGAGATCCATTGGATTGAATGGCAACTGCGCACCTTCGAGGATAAGTATGGTGTCCTATCGCCGGACTTTTACCAGGCGATGGAATCCGGCGCACTGTCCGGGTTTGACGATGGCACGGAACCATACTTCCACGATTTCCTTGAATGGCACGGTCTGTACAAGGTATGGCTGAGACGGGAGCAAGCCTACCGCGAACTACTGCGCCAGCAGCCACTGCCGGACCAGTTGCGCCGCTCGCTCGTTGCTGTTTGAAGGATACTTTATGTTGGTCCGCACCCAGTACGAGCAACTGGTCTACACACTGCCAGCACGCTACCCCTCCATTTGCCTGAGTACCCTCGTCTTGGCGCCTCCCGGCCTGGATACTGCGCGTTTAACTGGCCTGGTGGCCCTCGGTGACGATTGTGTATTGTGCGTGTACGAATTGCTGAACTTTCAGCAGGGAGTTATTGAAGCGTACCGCTACGAAGTCTCGCGATGTCGTCCTCCTTTCACCGAAAGCCCTCTGCCCGAGGCCACTGAATACTGTCGTGCCAGCTACCCTGGCAAGGATCCACTGTACTGGTACGATTCGTGGCCTCATCCCCACGACCCGACGCTGGCCTCCACTCATCCCCATCATAAGCATATACCACCGAACATCAAGCGCCATCGAATTCCGATCCCTGACCTGAGTTTTACCCACCCCAACTTGCCCTTCCTCATCGAAGAAATCGAGCGCCAGGTACTGCATCGGCCGTAAGCGTAAGGAGAAGACAATGTCTGAAGTTGCTTTGCGCGCTCTCCCATCTAGTATCTCTCGTGAGGCGCTGACCCCATTGCTGGACGACGTGCGCAACCGGGAAGTGGTCCTGAAGGCGATGATTCGGCGTTTTGAGCAACACTACGGTGATTCTCTGGAAGCGCTGGAGACTCGCCTGGCCCGGGGTGAAGGTCGGGAGCACCCCGACTGGGAAGACTCCATCGAATGGCGCAACGCAGTAGAGGCCCTGCAGCGCACCCGGGTCATGCGGAGGCTGCTCGAATGGCTACTGAGTTCAATCGCGCCGTCGCCCGCTTCATAGCCACCTGCGCCTATTGATATCGAAGCGGTTCTTGCACAGTAGCCGTTTAACAACTCCCCGCCCCGTATGATCCTCCCCCTCGTGGCTCCTCTAGTTCCTCCAATCGGACTCCTGCATACCCCCCGTCACTGAGGTTGACCTCCTTATTCTCATTCTCGCTAAAGCAAAACACCAGCCTCAGGGCACACAAAAGCATGGCCCTGGCTGACATCGGGTTGATGACGTCAGTTTACCCGATCAGCAGCTCTCCCCCCAATGCACCGCCACCAGCATGATGTCCACGATGTCAATGTCGCCGTCGTCGTCCAGATCGTAGTCTGGATTGAAGTCAGGGTCACCCACAGCGGTGTGCCAGAGACTGGCCACCAGCATGACGTCGGCGATGTCCACGTCGCCATCCCCGTCGAGATCGCCTTCGAGGTCGCAGGGCGTCACCAGCAGGATCGCCCCACGGTTTGGGTTCAGGGTGACGCTGGTCACAGGCGCGAAACTGACCGTCCAGGCCGAGGTGTCGGCGTCGTCCGGCAGCCATCCGCCACCGGAGGGCGTGGCCAGGTAGTATGTGCCGCCCAGGTCAATGGTCCGCGCTGTGGGGCCAGGGTTGACCAGCGCCAGGCCGTTGGTGTAGTCGCGCCGGTACAGGCCCGAGGGGTCGAGATAGTCGTCAATGTCCGTCGGTAGGAGGTCCACCGGCGAGCCGATGGGGATCTCGTACTCCGGGAACCACTCGGGCTCCAGGCCCAGGTCCAGGTTGATAAAGCTGTGGACGCCCTTGACCAGCAGGTAGTTGGCCAGGTTGAACATGCGGTCCTCCACATCCGTCTCGTCCACGTAGGATTGCAGGATGAGGACCTTACCCTGGTTGGTCAGCTCCAGGATGCGGTTCATCTGGAGCTGCCAGTCGGAGAGGTCGAAGGGCGATCCCGGCCCCCACTCGCTGAAGCCCTCGATCATCACCCCATCCACGTTCGAGTAGTCCGCCGGGTCGCGCGTCGTCACCCAGTAGCCGACGTTGGGGATGAGGTAGTACTGGCCGGCGAACTGGGCCTGTACGTAGTCAATGAAGTCCTTGATGCGCCTCGCCCACTCAGACTCGAAGGCCGGGTCGTAGGCCGGTAGGTTGGGGTCGAAGGTGTCGGCGCCCAGGTAATTGGGCACGCTGAAGGAGTCGGCGAAGAGGCCGTCGTTCTCGTTGGCCGCCAGTTGGCGCCGCACCTCGCCCATCCAGTAGCTCCGCCAGTCTGGGTCGTCCAGCTCCATCAGGTACCAGCCGTAAGTGCACTGCAGCACTCGATCGGCGCCAGCGTAGGGGAAGAACCACGCATCCTGCACCCCGGCCTCGCCCGGCCACTCCTGCACCCAATTGTCGCCCTCGATGATGTAGATGTAGCTGCCGGTAGGGTTACAGTCGTCATCTGTCGTTCGATAGCCCAGCCCCTCGCCCAATCGGTAGTGCAGCACGATAAAGTTTGGGTTGTAGGAGCGCAGGTGCCGGGTATCGGAGCGGATCATTTTCTGGGCGCCAGCGTAGTGGGTGGCGGCGAACTGGAACTGTGCTTCGGTCATATCCCAGCCCGCCAGTTGGTCGTTGAAGACGTGGATGCTAGCGGTGGTGTCGGGGAACTGCCGCTCTGGTGAGGAGGCCGCAGCCAGGCGGGCCACGGCGGCGTGCAGCCGTGACAGGTACAGCCCCTGCACCTTGCCCAGCGGCGAGCCATCGTCCAGGGCCGCGTTCAGCGCCAGATGGGTCAGGTCAGCGCCCATCTGGGCCAGTGCGTCGGCGCCCGTTTGCGCGGCCGCCCGCAGCAGCAGGGCCGTCAGGCACGCTTTGCCAGTGTCGTAGAGGTAAGGATCACTGCCGCCGAGGTTAGCCGTGACACTGTCCAACGTTCCGCCAATGCGGTCGCCCGACCAGGTGAAGTACAGGGCCTCAGGCCATGGGCCGGCGGCGGAGCCGTTCCCCCCAGGCGCTGCCGTCGCCCCAAAGTCCACCAGCGTGCGCGCCCAGGCGGCCAGCACCTGGCTGGGTGGGATGGCCGGGTTGCCGATGGGGGCGTCGTTCGTGTCAAGCTGCAGGCGATACAGGTTGTTCAGGTCGTACAGTGACGCCATCCAGAGCTGGCTGGTGCTATCCGTGCCTGGCCCATCCAGCGGGGCAGGCAGCCAGAAGCCGTAATGCGTCCCACCCTGCTCTGCCTCGACGTACCACTGCGTGACGGCGCGCGCCAGACCGGATTGGTAATCTTCCAGGCAACTGGCGTCGTCGCTGGCCAGCCCCACGAAGCGGAAGGCCGCCAACCACTGCGAGGCGACGCGGCCGCTGAGCCCGGCCCACTCGTCGGTGGGCGGATCGTCGGGGAGACAGGGTTGGGCAGGACGCCGGCTGCACAGGTAGCTGCGCATGGAACTGGCCCCGCGCTGCAGCACCTCCACCACGGTGTAATCGCCGGTCAACCAGTAGTAGAGAAAGAGGTTGTCGAAGTAGGCGTGGGAGCTGTTGAAGTCAATGCGATAGCCGCCATAGCCGGCCGGGGCCTGGCCGCAGAAGAACCAGTCGTCAGTGGGCGCGCATTGCATGATCTGGGTGTGCAGCACCCGCAGGGCGCCGGGAAAAGCGATTTCGTCCAGCCATTCCACCTCGCCGCTGCGCATGGCCCAGATGGGCGCCGTGGCGATGGTGTGGTGGTAATCCGTCCAGGTTCCGCACCAGTAGAGGTCGTCCCAGGCCTCTCCGGGGGTGGGATCGTTGCCTCCGCAGTCCAGCTCATCCCCGTAGACGGGGTTGCCCCAGTAGCGGGGATAGACGCCGAAGGTCATCAGCCCAGGCAGGCCCTTTTCATCCCCTTTCTGGAGGGTGCTGCTCAACACTGCTGTGATCAGGGTGTCATAATCGGCCAGGCTTTGCCCTGAGGGACTCGAAGGGTCTACCCCCCTTGATCCCCCCGCGAGCAGGGGGAGGGGGCCTACGGGGAACTCGTCCACGGCCTCGGAGGCGGCGAACCATTCCGGTGGGGGCCAGGCACGCAACGGACGGTTGAGGGGGGCCCACAGCAGCCGGTCCAGATCGCCGCGAGGGGCCCTCACCCCTTCGGCTCCGCTCAGGGCAGGCCCCGGCCCCTCTCCCACCCCTTCGGCTTCGCTCAGGGCCCCCCCCATCCCCCCCCGGCAGGGGGGGAGAGAGGGGGGGAGGACGCTGACGGCGAGGGTAGCGAAGAGGCCCTGGCGCTGGCCCAGCCAGACCTGGTCGTCGGCAATGTCCACGGCCAGGCGACCATCGGCCAGCAGGCGCAGGGCCTGGGGCTCGTAGCGGTGCATGTGGTTCAAGGCGATGGCTACAGTGCCGGATGCGCCGCCAACGGCTAACATTCCCCCATCCGCTTTCTGGCCTGTCGCGCCGCTCGCGCCTGGCGCGTTCACGTCAAAAGTCAGCGGGGCGGTGCGGCTGGCGCGCCGTTGCTGGCGCACCCAGGCGCTTTGCCCGGCGGCCACGTTGCCCTCTACAGGCGGCGCCTCGAAGTCGCCCACCGCCGTGACCGACCAGGGGGCGGCGAAATCCAGGGTGAGCGCATCGCGCACCTTTTCTACAAGTAAGCCATTGGGCTCGTCGAAGCCATCCCCATCCCAATCGCACTGAATGTGGCCGCCTTTAGGGTCGAAACCGGCCTCCTGGCAGAGATCCCCTTCCCAGTTGACGGCCTGGCGCACGATGGCGGTCGGAGAGCCGGCGGTGAACACGTACCGTCGGCGTGAGCCGAGGCCGCCGTTGCCCACGGGGGCCATGTCGTAGGCCCCTTCCACCACCACGATGGCTGTCAACGGCCCGGCGTGTTCGATGAAGACGCGGCGGGTAAAGACCTCCGAGGCTTCGCCGTGAGCGCTCAGCCGAACGGTTTCTAAAACCTCGGAGGTCTGAGGGTTCACTACGCGGGCCGTGAGTACGCCCCCGCTGATCAGCCGGGGGCCATTGGTCAAACGGATCTCGTCGAAGAGGGCACCGGGATTGCTGCCCAGGGTGAAGGTAGCGGCGCCGGTGTTCACCGTGACCTGGTTCCCGTTCCGGGTTACGCTCACCGCCACCGTCGGCGCTGGGTTTGGCCCGGCCGAGCCGCCGGTCACGAGGCGATAAGTGGCGCTGCCGCCTGAGGCAACGCTGGCCGGGAAAGTGACCAGGAGCCACTGGATGGGTGCGTCGGCCGTGCGACCGGCGTTCCAACGGGCCAGTACCTGGAACTCGGCGGGCACGGGGGTGCCAGCGGCGTCTACCAGGGTCAGCGTGTTGGGATCACGCACGTCCAGCACCTGCGGCAGGGGCACGCCGGAGCGCACCACCTCACCGCTGCGGGCGACGCCAGCCGTCTCGCGCACGGTGAGGATCAGTTCAGCGGGGACCGGGGGCGGATAGACCCCTGGGGTAGTCGCTAACGTGCGCGGCAAAGGCAGCACCGAGAGCATCGGCACGGTGAGCAGGATCAGAGTGAACAGTGTGACTAACCAGTATGGGCGTATCATGTTCCGTCTCCAGTGTTCAACGATCATGTCTATCAGGCCTTGAGGAGTTCTCTACCCTGATCCAGTCGGAGATCAGGGCTGCTCCTCTGCTTCCCCAATCAGCAAGTTTCTCCCCAGTGCTTCACCACCAGCATGATGTCCACGATGTCAATGTCACAGTCGCCGTCGAGGTCGTAGCGTGGTTCATAACAAGCATCTTCGCATTTGCAGCGCCAGTGGCTGGCCACCTGCATGATGTCGGCAATATCCACCTGGCAGTCCGGCACAACGTCTTCAGGGAAGGTTGCTAAAACCTGGACGGTGGCCGTCGTCACGTTGGCGTCGCTATCGGTTGCTGCGAAGGTCAGGGTATGCCGGCCCAACGAAAGGGTGGTCAGCACTTGTGCGCCTGTCCCCAGATCCCCATCACGGCTGGATGACCAGCCCAGGGCTTCATCACCAAGGGTGCTATCTTCCAAGTCATAAGCGCAGCCTTCCAGCCATACCGGAGTGTCTTCCAGCGTGGCGCTATCGGCTTCAGGTGAGATGATAAACGCTTGAGGCGGTTTGCGTCCCACGGCGAAGGAGGCATCGGATTCATCGCTGGACGTGTTTACGCCGTCCGAGGCCAGCACCCGGATGCGAGCGTTAGTGCTCCCGGCCAGCTCGGCGGCGTTTACGGCCAGTTGGGTCTCAGTGATGGCTGTCCCCACCGGCACCCAGTCAGTCCCATCAGGGCTGTAGAGAACACTGTAGGTCAGTGGGTCGCTGTCGTCGTCGCTGGCGGTCCAGGTGATGGTGTAGGTGCCGCTGGCGGCCCAGGATTCGCCTCCGTTGGGGGAGAGGACTGCGACCACCGGTTCATTGGCGCTGACTGGCCGCACAGCCAGTTCCTGGCTTTCCTTCTTGAGGACGATGCGGGCCACGCCGCTGGGGTAGGGCAGCATCAAGTTGAAGCCGTCCACGTTGGTGGCCTCACCTGTCCCATAGTTCACGAAAGCCAGGTCGAGGCAGCGGCTGACTAGTGGCGTGCCGGAAGCGTTCTGGGCTTCCAAGCAGTATTCGGTGCCTTCCGGCGGGTTCTCTGGTACCACCGTAGAGGTGATGACCCAGATAGGGTCGAGGGTAGCCGTGTTGTCAGTGTAAACCAAGCCGCTAGCTATTAAGTAGGGCTGTGGGGTGGAGAGGGACTGGGCCGACAGGGCGGCCGTCTGGAGTTTCAGCGTTTCGGAGTAGATGTGCTCGTAGGTCCAGGGTGAGGTCCAGGCGTAGTCAGTATCGTCAGGATTGCAATAGGACATGTAATCGTACGTGCTGTCTGGTTCCTTCAAGAAGGGCCCATTCACGTCCAGTCCATATTCCTGAATCGTGGCATTTGGGTAGGGCCAGCCATCACCTGGGTCTTTGCTACCACAGTAACCCCTCACTCCATTGTGCCCCATCAAATGGCCAACTTCATGAGCAAAGATACGTTGCCCTCTATTGGGATCGTCGTCTCCGAAAGCAACTTGACAACCTATTACATGACCATCTGCGCCTACACACAGTTTTGTTCGACCTCCATAATAAGCACTATCTCGCAACCATCCAAAAACATAGGTGGACTGGTTGTTCGCCTTCCGACTCCAGTCCAAAAGATCATTGAAGAGCTTTCCCACATTTTGTTCTTGAGCTTTGTTAAATAGTGTGCACGGCCATTCCAAGAGCGGTTCCTTGAAAGGCATTGTAGGCAGTCGGATGAGGTCGATGTGAGCCGTCGGATAAACCCGCTGCGCCCAGGCGAAGGCCGTTCTGATTCGGTCGGTTGGCTCTACCTCTAAGCTAAAGCAGCCAGACCAAACAGGTGGCTCATAGCGAATTGGCACATAGGCGATGCGCAGCGTCTTGGCTGGTTGGAACGTAAACGGTTCTTCCCGCACAGCACCGGCCACCTCGGCGCGCAACCTGACCGTCCCCGTCGTCCACTCTTTTGGCAGCGCAAAATTGAGCGTCTTGCGGAGGTTGCTGCGCTGGGTCTCCAGGCTCTCGCGACAGGCGGTGTGTAGATAGCCGCCAAAGGGCGCCAGGGGCGAACCCAGTTCTCCCGATGGGCCATAGCCCCGCAGCACTACCTCAGCATCCGCCGGAACCTCGCCATCCGGCTCGCAACTCACATACACCCGAACGAAGGTGGGCTTGCCGGCAATGAGGGGCACGCTGTTGTTCTCATCCTGGGTGGCCTGGGTGACTTCGATGTGAGAGATGGAGAGCCCCGGTGTGCCAACGAAATCCACTCCCGTGGCATCCGGCGGAACAGTGACCGTACGCGAGGCAGGCGAGAAGGTGTAGCCGCTCTTGGATGGGGTGATGGCGTAGGTGCCTGCCGCGAGCCCACTTAGAGTGTAGTTGCCATTGCTGTCGGTGGTGGTAGTGTGCCCCACACCGTCGGAGATGGTAACGCCGGAGATAGGGTTGCCGCTACCATCGGTCACGCGGCCGGAGATGGAAAAGGGAACAGGTGGCACAACTCCAACAGAATGATATATGCTCCACATCCCCTGCCACACAACATGTGGTTTCCCTATGCTATCAAAAGCAGGATACGAAAGTCCCCAACCGCAACAAGGAACCGATCCGGTAGACGGATTGACTCTGGTATTTACTCCGAAAGATGCCCCACCATCTATCGAGATTGCTGTGTAAATATCCCCATATGAAGTAGAAGTATTTCTTGTATCAAACCAAGATACAAGTATTTGCCCCGACGGACCGACTGCTATAGCTGGTAAATCTTGACCTGCCGATCCAGCATCATCATTCAGTTTTTGATTCGTCTCAAAGGAAGTCCCACTATTGACTGAACGTGCAAAATATAAGTCAAAGTTGCCATTTTGGAAATCAGGCCATACGACATAGACACGATCATTCCCAAAGACTGCCAACTTAGGGGGGCCTGACTGTGACGAGGGTGACGCAACTGTGTTGGAGCTATCATTTACTTGACGTCTGGTTTCAAAAGTCGCGCCACCATCAGTTGATCTACTGAGATAGGCATTTCCTTGACTATTCGTGTTGTACTCTGCCCAGAGAACGTAAATCGTTCCGTTCGGTGCAATAGCCACGGATGGGCTCGAGAGACTAAAAAAACCAAAGTAGGAAGTCTTGAAAACAGGAACGGGCGTAGTGAAAGAAGAACCAGCGTCCGTTGATTTGGCAAAGTAAATACCATTAGTATATGGGCAGCAAATCGCACTTAGGTAAGCCCAGACGGCATATAGATTTCCAAAACTATCTTGCACAATACTGGGGGAAATTCCGCCTGGCACAGATCCTGGCGGAGCATCAAGTCTCAACTCGGATCCAAATGACGAACCTTCATCAGTTGAGCGAGTTATGAATACTCCCCCGTTTATCCTTGCCCAAGCAAAATAGACGTTTCCATTGTTGCCAGCATAAAGTGCATGGGCCCCATCTGCATAACCTACAAAAACGGCATTACCAAAAGATTGTCCCCCATCATCCGAGCGACGCACATAGACAATTGGATTGCCATTATTCCAATTACGCCAGCTAACAAATAGCTTATCGGAAGGGTCTATAGAAATCTGTGGAAAGTCACCACTGGACTGAACAAGGGTAGGAGTCCCCCAGGTCACAGATACCGCAGATACATGAGCTTGCGGAGGCGGCAGTTTTGCACTACCGGCACTGCTCATCTGCAGTAGCGGCAGGGTGTATTCGCCCACCGCCGTTGCCAGGCGCAGGCGGTCGCTGTCCAAGGCCAGCGCATCCGCGCCGTCTACACGCAGGCGCACCGCGCTCAGGTCTGCGCCAGGGCGGGCCACCAAGCGCTGCACCATCCGGCTATTCTCGCTGGTGATTTCCAGGTCAATGCCGGGGTAGAGACCCACGTAGCGCACGCCGCCCCACACGGGCACGGTGGGGTGCCATTTGGCCGGGTCGTTGCCGATGAAGTAGGAGACCACAGTGTCCAGGCGGTCGAAGGGCTCCA
>CAYUPJ010000165.1:0-9862 GCA_964446635.1 uncultured Anaerolineae bacterium | reverse complement strand
ACGACGGAGCAGGCAACGTGATTGAGAAGCGAGTGACGACAGGAGGCAAGGAGTACAAGCTCTTTGTGCCCTTCATCGGGCACCCGGCCGAATAAGGGGATAAGGTGCGACGCACTTCGGCGGACTATCAAACGCTGTGGTTTCAGGCAGTTTGATACTGGTTTCCTGCCTGATCCGAGCAAAAAGTGCGTCGCACCTGGCCGGATGAAGTAATGAAGAAGCCACCAGGGTAATCCTGGTGGCTTCTCTGTTAGCTGCCGATGGAGCACGAAAAAGAGGGGCGGGGCCTTGCGGCCCGGCCCCTCTGCCTATCTAGAGCAACGATGCAGCAACCGGTTTACGGAGCGCAGTCAATCCAGTTGAAGGGTATCCACTCGTTGTCCGCCGACCAGTTGAAGTCACTCATCCAGGCACCATCGGAGAGACCGTGCAGGTCGCCCAAGATGGCGACCCAAGCTAAGCCTTCGGCCCGAGCCTCAGGCCGAGGGCTCAGGACAAGCACAGCCTCAACTATGGCAAGAGCTTCAGGGTGGCCACGATGAGTGCTCCCACGGCCACCATTGTGCCCAACACCCAACGGAACTGTACGCTCACGTCCTGACGGAGCCCCTCGATCTTGGCATCCATGTCCTGACGTAACCCATCAATCTTGGCATCGAGTTTCTCATAGGACTCGATGGTGAGCCGCCGAGTCTCCCGTACCTCGTTCCGTAGGTCCTGGATATCCTCCCGCAGATAGGCCACCACCCAGGGTATCTCCGCCCTCTCCAGTTCTGAAACCGGCGCTCTGACCTCCTCTACCATTCCCCCCTCCTTGAATCCTTGCTAAGTTTCTCGCATTATACCATCAAAGCCCTATTTGGACAAATTGCTTCTGTCAATATGCCCCAATCTCCCGCAGTCGGTCGTCATCTATCCCGAAATGATGGGCCAGTTCATGGCGGACGACCTGATGCACAGTTTTGCGTACTTCTTCCAACGTGCGGCAGCGCATCAAGATAGGCTGGCGGTAGATGCTGATTTTATCTGGCAGAACGAAACCGTAGTTGTGAGTGCGCTTCGTCTGCGGGACGCCGTGATAGAAGCCCAGGAGCTCCGCCGGGTGGCGTACTCCAGCCCGCTGTATCGTTTCCCGGTCCGGCCAGTCCTCGACCACCACCTCGACGTTGTCCAGTTTCTCCCGGAAGACCTCCGGAAGCGCGTCGAGGGCTTCCAGAACTAAGTGTTCAAAGACATCTCGGTTCACCAGACCCGATTGTTTTGGCGATTTTGATTGCGATTGTGAGGTGGACGTAGCCGATGTCCTACAAGTCGCCAGTCGCTGGCGCATGACCGATGCGGATCCTGACTGGGAGGCGCGCTACGACCTTGATGGCGATGGCAACATTGACATCGTGGACATCATGCTCGTCGTAGCTCACTGGGGGGAGACTTGTCCGTGAGGGGGCGGCTTGAACCATGAAATACGTGAAAAGGCCACGAAAGGCGCGAAATGCTTTCGTGGCCTTTGTTTATTTTACACCCTACCAACCAAATCAGAGGCCGATGACGTGATCAAGAGTATCATGGCACGGGAAGCTGTACACTGAATTTCCACGGATGCATGAGAAAGGGCAGGTAGACGTCGTACGGAGACACCTTCGTTGTCACAATCCGCTCGGTCAGGCTGCCCAGGCCGTCGTCAATGGTTGCGGTGTTGTTGATGACTCCTTCCTCTGCTACGCTGACGGCGAAGAGGATGGTGGACATGCCCCAGGGGGGCACTTCGCCGTTCCAGACTATCCTGCCATTCGCCTCATCACTTGTACTGAGCCCTGTCGAAGTATAAACAACCGTGCCATTGCCAGCCCAGGCGGACCCAGGCACATACACGGTGCCTGCGGGGATGGTATCGGTCAGGACAGCGTACGCCAGGCTCTCGCCAACGTTCTTCACCCGTAGGGTGTAGGTGATGACGTCGCCGACAGCAGCCCTGGCCGCGCTAACCAACTTCTCCGAGGCGATGAGGTCGGGCCGTTTCAGTATCGTGGTGGCGGTGCGAGTGAAGGGCAGATGTAACTCATCGGTGATGGTGGCCACGTTGACGATAAGGGTGTCATGAGGCAACGATTTGTCTGTCGTCACGGCAAAGGTGAAGGCTCGCTCGCTCCGGGCGGGCATGGTCCCGCTCCACTGAACCCTGTTGAGCGCCTCGTTGCCGTTTTCCACGTAGATCGCTCCGCCAGTGGCGCTGTCGGGTACGTAATTGGTGTCGGCGGGGATGGGGTCGGTGAAACCCGCTTCTGCCGCCTTGCCGCCGCTGCGCAGAACGATGGTGTAGGTCAACACGTCGCCGGGCACGGCCAGGGCTTTCACCGTCTTGGCCGAGGCCGAGAGATCCACGATATTCGCCTCGGCGGTCGCCGTCCTGGTATACGAGAACCCCATCCCATCGTTGATGGTGGCGGCGTTGACGACGACGGTCTCGGGCGGGACAGCATCATTCACTCTGGCCTGAAAGCTAACCACGTGCGGAGGCGAGGGCCGGGCAGGGGGCAGGTATTTGATGGCCAGGCCGTCGTGGACTAAAGAGGGCGGATAGTTCAACCCCTCGCTGCCGTCCTCGTTCTCGATGCCCACCACCCAAGGGATGTCCCCGTTCAGGCTCTGGTACTGGGTCAGGATCTCGCCTGTCGGATAGAGCACGATCTCAAAGGTGTGCGAGGTGTTCAGGCCGCAGCACCACTGGATGTTCACGAACTCGATGACGAAGCGGGTGGGATCGCTCAGCCCTTCGACAAGCTCAGGACAGAGCAACTGGTAGTAGACGTGAGACACATCCTTCATAATGTACAGGGGACCACCAAAGGGAATGATGTCGTTGTTGGGAAAGCTACGGTTGGGCAAGGTGCCCACGGGCATACCGCTGGATGCCTGGCCAAAGGTCACGTAGCCATTGGTGCCCACGTAGAGGGTATCGGAGTAGACGTTGCCGAAGAAAGGAAAGTCGAAGCCGATGTCGAAAGGCCCTGCGAAGCCGTTGTTCCTACTAGTCCAAGAAGTTACTTCGGTGCCCGTCTCGCTGATCTCCGCCCAATTGTAGGCGGGACCGCCCGGCGTTTCGCTGTCTACCCAACCGTAAGTGGTCCTCTCGGATAGCGTGAGCAAGACTACCCCTGCCCACTCTATCTGATGGAGGTCAGGATTGTAAACCGCCCCACCCGTTGCGCTGTCGGGTACGTAGGTGACGTTAGCCGGGAGGGGATCCACCACGCTGGCGCTCACCGCGTCTACCGTGCCCGTGTTGGTCAAGGTGATGGTATAGGTCAATACCTCCCCTGATAAAGCTTCTGTTTTGTCCACCTCTTTGGCGGATGTCTCCAAATTGGCCGCCTGTACCCTGGTGGCCGTTTTTTTGGTGAAGTGTGTGTCCCGACCATCGTTGACCGCCGCGATGTTGGGAATGGTCGTCCCCCCCAGCAAGGGATCATCCAGCATCACCTGAAAGGTGAAGGTGATGGACGTGGCCGCTGCCACCGCGCCGCTCCACTCGATTTGATCGGTCTCCTCATCGTGGATAGCTCCTCCGCTGACGCTACCCGGCACGTAGGTGGTGTTGGCCGGGATGGGATCAGCCAGGGTCACCCCCGCGAAGTCGGTGTCGCCCAGGTTATGGAGGGCGATGGTGTAGGTCAGGACTTCGCCGGGCGGGGCCATCACCTTGTCCACCTTCTTGATCGAAGGGCAGAGGGAATTCTCTAGAGTCAATCCTTCGTGAGTTAGCACGGCCTCTCCGTATATGTCAAAGCCACCGGCAACGTAGATTCCACCGGCCGCTACTGCCGTTCCAGTGCCGATGCGGCCTTTGTTCAGCGATGAGACCAGCACCCAGGTATCCGTGGCAGGACTTGTACTGAGCCCAGCCGAAGTATCATAACGCTCGACGGTTCCTATAGCGCCCCAGTATGAGCCGCCACCGATGGCGTAGATATAGTCCCCGATGCTCACCAGCCCCGGCGACTGCCTGCCTTTCAGGAGCAAGGCTTTGCTGGTCCAGGTATCGGTAGATGGGTCGTACTCCTCGAAAGTGCGGAGTTCGGGCCAGCCGCCGGCGACGTAGATTTTGCCGTTCAATGCTGTGGCCGCGGCGTAAGATCGAGGCCCGCCGGGCATGGGAGCCTTCGGCGTCCAGGTATCAGTAACAGGGTCGTATTCGTAAGTGGTGTCCACATCGCCCGAGTTGCTGTCGCCACCGAAGACGTAGAGCTTGCCCCCCGCAGCCTGTCCTGAGCCTTGTCGAAGGGCCGCCACCGCCGCCCCCGACAGGCCCACGGGCAAGGGTGCTATTGACGACCAGCTATCTGTGGCAGGGTCATAAACCTCTACCGTCTTGAGGAGACCAAGGCTGGTGGACATGCCCCCCACCACGTATATCTGGTCGCTGAGGACTGCCGCGCCGACGTTGGCTGCCCCCGTCGGCTTGGATGCTTTGGGGGTCCAATAATTGGCCACCGGGTTGTACATCTCGTTGACCTTAGAAGCGCCGCTCCAGTCCCAGCCACCGATGGCGTAGACTTCGCAGCCGACCGTCGCCGCTGCCAGGCGGTAGCGGGAGGTTAGCATCCAGATTTTGTAGTCCCAGGCGGGAAAGGCCCGCGTCGTCAGAATCGCCGTGCTAAAGACGCTGGGGTCATCGGTCATCGTCGCTCGAACCGTAGCCGTGTCCACCTCTCCCACCGCCGCCCCCCCTCTGTCCCCCCCAGTGGGGGGGATGTGTACCTGCACCAGCAGGTCTTGCCAGCCGCAGGGCTCTATCTCCTCCGTCCTGACGACAGGATTTTTGGTCTGGGGGTCCAAGATGACCGTTGGCCAGGCATTGTCGGAGAGGGAGATATCGAACGCGCCAACCGTCTGGCCATCGTTCACCACCCTGGCGGAATATTCGACCGTGGTTCCCGACTCCCCCACCTTGTATTGGGACCTCGGCCTGAGGCTGGCCGCCTTCAGGGGACGTGGGGCCATCAGCCATTGAATGGCCCTATCGAGCACGGCGGCGTAGTCTGGCCGGGGGCCGGCCTCCTCATAGCCGAAGGAGAGATAGACCGCCCGGTAAGGATTGGGCTCACAGACATCGGTCTTGAGCCCTCCGCTGCCATCGGCCTCGTAACCGATAATGCTGGTGGCATAACTCTCCCCTGGCGTCACCTCGTCGCAGGCTAAGTAGTCGCCTCTCTTGTAGGCATAGACGTCCTCGAGCACCAGGTTCACCCCTTCCAGGATATCGTCGTCCACCCCTCTCAAATCGTTGATGCGAGTCGCGTCTCGAATGTAGTCGGCATACAGGTAGTTATGGTAGAAGAGCGGTGCCCGCCCCCAGACCCACTTGCTATCCCAGTAGCCGATGTCCTGGCCGGAGATGAGAAGTCGTCCGCCGTTGTCCAAGTACTCTATCAACTCCTCGTCGGCATTGATGTAGCCCGGCGAGCTCCAGGGACTGGCCCATAAGACCACGTCGTAGGGGGCAAGCTCCGCCGCCGTGGGGAGATAATCGGTGTCGGTGATGGGCCGCGTGTCATAAGAATACCCAGTGTAGTCCAGGGCCCACTGGTAATAATTGGCGACACTATCCCCGGCCCAAACATAAGCGTCAACCAGCAGTATGGACGGGGCCGTCTCCAGGGAGAAGTACAGGGTCTGGTGCTCGCCAGAGGCGATGCTGACCCCTGTCACCGTTTGGGCCTTGTGACCGTGGCTGTCAGCTTTCACGCCGTAAGTGCCCACAGGCAGAGTGAGGGTGTAGTACCCATCGGCATCGGTGCTGGCTGAGGCCGGGGTGTCAATAATACGGATGGTAGCCGTAAGGGGTTTGTCTGTACCTGTCTCAGTCACCCGACCCGCCAGAGTACCGGTAGGAGATGGCTGTAGAGCCAGGTCTCGAATGGACATGAAGCCGGTGATGACCTCCACCGCCCTCACCGTCTGGGAGTAGTAGCCGAAGGCGGTGGCCGTGACGTCGTAGAGGCCGCCGGGGACGCTCACCTCGTAGACCCCCGCCTCATTGGTGCTAGCCACGAACTGATCACCAGCCTGACTGACACCGTGGACCGTAGCCGCGGGCAAGAAGCAAGAAGCAAGAGGCAGGAAGGAGGAATCTTGCATCTTGCATCCTGCATCCTGCACTTTGCCATAAAGCTTCCCCGCCCCCAGGACCCACCGCACTGCATCGTAGGCATCTATACGTCCCCAGCCGTAGGCGTTGTCGGGGCCGGGCTTGCCAAAATCGGCAGCGGTGTATTGCATGAAGTACTCCAGTTCGTCTACAGTCAGCGCAGGATCGGCTGAGAGCAAGAGGGCGGCCAGGCCGGCCACGTGAGGAGCAGCGTAAGAGGTGCCACTCAAGCCACTCTGGTAATCCCCGCCGGTGTCACTGGAGCGGACGCCCACGCCAGGAGCACAAACTTCCGGTTTCAGCTCCTCCCAGAAAGAGGGGCCTCGACCGCTGAAAGAGGCAATGGCGTTATTCAAACCGGTGGCGCCTACAGCAAAGGCTTCCGGATAGCCGGCCGGCGCTGGGACGGTGCCGTCGCCCAGCTCTCCGCCATTTCCCGCGGCGAAGGCAGAGAAGATGCCCGCCGCTCGCAGGGCCCGCACGTCAGGCAGGAAAGTGAGATCGGCCACATTGGGAAAGGAAGACCCCCAAGAGCTATTAACCACGTCGGGTGCTTTACTGGGATCTGGGTTGTTGCCGTGAATATCTGTAGGAGCCAGCAACCACTGGAAGCCAGCATGGATCCAGGTATCATAACCGACCCCGTCGTCATCCAGCACCTTGACCGCAATCCACTGGGCGTCGGGAGCCATGCCAATTTGGTTTCCAGCACCATCGTCTCCCACTACGATGCCCATCGTCTGGGTGCCGTGACCGTCTCCGTCGGCGGGGACGTAGGGATAAGTGCCGGTGGCATCGTACCAGTTGTAGTTGTGGTCACCATTCGAGCCCCGGTACTTGCTCTGCAGGGCGGGGTGGGTCCAGTCCACGCCGGTATCCAGATTCGCCACTACCACGCCCTCACCCGTGATGTCGAAGTCGCGCCAGACTTCATCGGCCCTCACCAAGCGGATGTTCCAGACTACGGATTGGAGGCCTGCCCTGAGCCTGGCCGAAGGGTTGGAGGCTGGAGGCCTGCCCTGAGCCTGGCCGAAGGGTTGGAGATTGGAGATTGGACGTTTCACGTTTGACGTTTCACGTTTCACGTTTGGATTTTGGATTTGATGCCTATGGTTAGCGCGGATGATCTCTACCTCGGGTCGGGCGGCCAGAGCGAACAGCGTTTCCAGGTCGCCGGTGACGGCCAGCCCGTTGAAGATCCAATACGAGGTGTAATCTGTCACCTTGCCTGCTGCTTTCTGCTGTTCCAGATAGGTGATGATGTCCGCCTGAGTTCGCTGTGCCGTCTCCTGCAGAGCCGAGACCACAGCCTGACGACGAGCTAGGCTAGTGGTCATCAATTGGGCAGGTTTCAAGTCGGCCTGCTCCTTGAGGTAGACGAGGTAGACGATGTAGGTGGTCTTCGCGTCTTTTGCGACCTCGCCCTCGCTCGGCCCTTCCACACGCTCAGGACGCAGTTCAGGAGTTTCCGCCAGTTGCTTAAGAACCAGGGGCTCGATCTTGACCCAACCTTCTGGGGCCAGATCAGAAGGAGAGGATGGGGCCAATGCTCCCGGCTCCAACGAGGGTGGAGCGGCCCTGGTGAAGGCGAGAAGAACTACAAAAAGCAGAGGTATGAGGAGCAAGCTCAGGGTAAGTTTGAGTGAATTTCGCCAGTGCATTTTTCTGGTATGTCCCCCTTGATGGTAGTAATCCTATGACAACGAATCTGTGCTAGGTCTAATATTCTAGCCCGACCTGGCCTTATTGTCAAACCGATTTGGTGGCCGCGAAAAGTGGTCTAATTGGGGCAAATGTGCTATAATATGCCTGGCGATCCCGAATCCCTTGCCGGAGGTCAGAACAATCATGATAGCTGTTAAGACTGTTTCTAGGACGAGTGCTTTCCTTTGCCTTTGCGTCATTGGCGGGCTGCTGGTGCTGTCTCTTCTCAGTGGCTGCGGTCCCGCCCCCACACCCACTCCCACACCGACCAAGACTTCCACACCGCCACCTACGCCCACCCTGCCGCTGCCTACAGCTACCTCCACTGTGCCGCCGCCCACGGCCACTCCCAAACCGACCGCCACCCTTACTCCCATCAGCGTCCAGTTCCCCACAGCCACCAATACCCCCCTGCCACTGCCGACTCCGACACCGACGCCCCTGCCGACACCGACTCTGAAGCCGGAGCCAACGTTGCCGCCAATTGGCGTTTGTCCCCTCACTGGCGAGGGGGTGAGCGATATCGCAGTCCTGGAGCGACGCCCCCTGGCAGTGAAGATCTCCAACTTCCCCCCCCTTGTGCGCCCCCAGGCGGGCCTGAGCTTCGCCGACGTCGTCTTTGAGCATCTGTCCGAGGCCGGGCTGACCCGCCTGACCGCTATCTTCCTGTGCCAGGACGTGGAAAAGGTGGGCTCCATCCGCAGTGCCCGCCTCATTGACCTGGAGATTCCGGCCATGTTCAAGGCCATGTTCGCCTACTCCGGAGCCAGCGGCGGGGTGAAACAGAAGATCCGAGAATCGGACTTCTTCGACAGGGTCATCTCCCCCGACTTTGGCCACTCTGGCTTCTATCGCATCCCCAGTGAGGGCAAAGCCTTCGAGCACACCCTGTTCAGCGACACCCAGAGCCTGTGGAATATCACTGAGGAGCGGGGATTGAACCAACGCCAGGACCTGTCGGGGTGGGTCTTCTCCGAGGAGCCGCCAGCGGGCGGCAGCCCAGCCACCAGCCTGGAGTTCCTCTATACGCCTAAATACAGCTCGGCGGAGTACCAATACGACCCAGAACGCGAAGCTTACCTGCGTTCCATATTCGGGGAGCCTCATGGAGACGAACTGACCGGCGAGCAAATCGCCGTCAGGAACGTGGTGGCGCTCTACGCCCATCACGTGGATACAGACATCGTCGAGGACAGCACCGGGCCTCGTGTTTACTATTCTATCGAGATTCAGTTGTGGGGGGAGGGCAAGGCCATCGTCTTCCGCGATGGACAGGCCTTCGAGGGGAAGTGGGTCAGGCTGCAACGCCACGATTTGATTCGCTTCCTTGACGATGCAGGTAACCCCATTCCACTGAAGCCGGGCAACACCTGGATTCAAGTGGTACCCTTAGACTTCGAGATTCAGGTGCGACGCACTTTGTAAGTGCGTCGCACCTTAACTTTGAGGAGTGATTATGGTAGTCACCAGGAGAATAGGACTGAAGACCAAGGGGAATGGCCACATCCTCGATATAACGGGGCAGGTGGCCCAGGGGGTCGCCGATTCGGACCTGAAGGACGGGACGGCCACTATCTTCGTGCCGGGCTCGACCGGAGGGGTCACTACAGTGGAGTATGAGTCGGGGTTGCTTTCCGATCTCCAGGACCTCTTCGACCGCCTCGTCCCCACGAACATTCACTACCAGCACAACCTGCGCTGGGGCGACGGCAACGGACACGCCCACGTGAGGGCCTCGCTCCTGGGTCCCTCTCTCACGGTGCCCTTCGTGGACAAGAGGCTTACCCTGGGCACCTGGCAGCAGATCGTGTTTATTGACTTCGACAACCGACCTCGTTCACGGGAGCTGGTTTTGCAGTTGATGGGGGAGTGAATCAATCGAGCCCATCGTCAGCGCCATCAGGGCCTTTTGCACGTGCAGGCGGTTCTCAGCCACATCGTAGATCACGGAGCGAGGGCCGGAGGCGACCTCATCGGTGACCTCGTGGCCCCGGTCCACCGGCATGGGAT
>CAYUPJ010000164.1:0-9878 GCA_964446635.1 uncultured Anaerolineae bacterium | reverse complement strand
GCCTGCGCAAGCATCTGGCTCCCGTGTCCTGGGGGAGGCTGCTCTGGCGGCCAGCCCTGGCCGCCGCGCTGATGGGCGGCCTGCTGGGGTTATTGCGCGATGTAAGCCTCCTTTTGATCATCCCCTTGAGCAGCCTGGTCTACCTCCTGGCCTTAATCCTACTGAGAACATTCAGCCAGGAGGAAATTGCCCTGTTCAAGAACCTACTGTCTTTTGGCCCTTGGAAGGTAAGGCCAGCCTCTGATTTGCCCCCGGACGCGCAGTGAACTACCCCACGGCTTGCTGTGGGGTAGTTCACTTATAGGGCGACCACGCATAACGTTCTGTGTATTGCCGAAGTTGACGAACTGCTACCTGTTCAGACCTTGTGCATTCCCCCAACCTCTCTGGAGCAGCTCTGGCCAATCCGGCAGGACTTTTTCAGCGATCTGATCAAGGCCCATCGGACCCAGAAAGTCACCAGACACTCCAGGAACAGTTTCCGGACTGAAGACCGCCTGCAAATTAGACAGACTACAGTCAGCAAGGCATGCCTCGGATAGTGCACTGTCCTCTAGTGAGGCAGAAGAGTCACGCCGCCACGAGGCTGTCCACGTTCCCGAAACGCCTGGAAAGATCAGTGTGTCGCCGCACAGAAGCACCCAGTAGGTCCCCGTTAGGGTGGTCGGGGTGTCGAACTGACCGTCCACCCTGGCCCCCCAGTCAGAAATAGAAAACCAGTCTGCCAGAACCGAATCAACCGCCTCCCGGTCCCAGGCCGATCCCGTCCAGACGGCATGGCGTAGATCGCCTTCAATGGCATCATGGTAGGCGATGTGCGGGTTGTCGGCAGCATCCAGAGCTAAAGAGGTGTATCGGCCTTGATCACCACTGGAGTCCACGATCTCCCTGTTCCAGAGGTCCCCCGTCCACCTGGCGTACTTCAAATTGCGGTTCGTGGCATCGAAGTAGCTGATATGGGGTCTCCCAGCAGAGTCCAATGCCAGCGACGTATACTGACCCACGTCCCCGGTTGAATCCACTGTCTGTTTCTGCCAGCTCGAGTCACTCCGGGTAGCATACTTCAGGTTGTCGTTGTCCCAATCGTAGTAGCTGATGTGCGGGTTGCCGGCAGCATCCAGAGCCAACGAGGTGTACTCACCCACACCGCCACTGGTATCCACCGTTTGGATGATCCACTGGGCTCCGTCCCACCTGGCATACTTCAAATCGAAGTTGGTGCTGTCGGAATAGCTGATATGAGGGTTGCCGGCAGCATCCAGAGCCAGCGAGGTGTACCTGCCCACGTTGGCGGTGGCATCCACCACCTGGATGATCCACTGGGCTCCGTCCCACAGGGCATACTTCAAATCGAAGTTGGTGCCGTCCAAATAGCTGATATGCGGGTTGCCGGCAGCATCCAGAGCCAGCGAGCTGAACGCGCCCACGCTGTCGGTAGCATCCACCACCTGGATGATCCACTGGGCTCCGTCCCACCGAGCATACTTCAGATCATCGTTGGTATTGTCGTAGTAGCTGATATGTGGGTTGCCTTCTCCATCCAATTCCAAAGAAGTATAGAAGCCAACCGCGCCTACCGAATCTACCGTTTCAATGCGCCAGGCCGAGCCGTCCCACACTGCATAGCGTAAGTCCCCATCGCTTTCGTTGTAGTAGCTGACATGGGGCCGACCGTCGGTGTCCAGAACCAGTGACGTGTACAACCCCACCACGCCGATCGGGATACTCTGGACGGCGGTGAGCTGACACGATCCCCATGGGCCGAAGGGGACGGTGATACGGAAATTGAGAACTTTGCAGTTCGAAACCCTGAAGGAAGAAGAGTAGGACCCACTCCAGTATCCTGGTCGGGGGGGCTCAACCGTCGGGGTGGGGGTGGGTGTCTGAGTCGAGGTTGCTGTGGGGGTGGGTGTCTGAGTCGAGGTTGCTGTGGGGGTGGGTGTCTGAGTAGGCGTGTTAGTGGCCGTCGGCGTGGGTGTGGGGGTGGGTGTCTGAGTAGGCGTGTTGGTGATTGTAGGGGTTGATGTCTGGGTAGGTGTGCTGGTGATTGTAGGGGTAAGTGTCACCGTGGGCGTATTAGTCGGTGTTGGGGTGGGAGGTGGTGACCAGTTCTTGGCTACGAAAGGCAAGTAGTTGAGAACCGTAGGGGTTATCGTGGTGTGTAAGACTTGATGAGCGACTATCGGGCTAGAAGAGAACAGAGACAACAGCAGCAAGATTATCCCCATAGCTGCTAGTAAAGAAACCGTGTGTTTCATGACAATCTACCTCCTTTTCTCACTGTGGCTGCGATTGTGCGCAACTCTAAAATTAACGAAGTACTTCCTACGAACCCTTGATTCGTTAGTTCGTCTCGACCTAATCTTTTGCTTCCCCACCTCCTTTCATGGCGAAATTTCCCCGCGGGCCTCGAATATGTCCCCAATCCAACGGACTGACATTTGTGGTGAACCGCCTTATTCTTATGACCAGTCGCCCGAGGCTGAAGCCATCTGGCCTCGGCCTGAACTCGGCCGAGCGCTGAAAGAGCGAAGCCCTTCGGGCTGGTAATTCCTAGCCCCGCAGGCGGTGTCCTGAGCCTGTCGAAAGGAGCTTTGCTCTCTCAGCTTATCTGAACGATATTGAGTCTACGCCGCCTTCTTACTTCTCCTCCACCGACGCCAGATCAGACAGAGGATGAAGAAGGGGATGGCGATGACCACCAGGGTGGGCAGGACGTAGATGATCAGCCAGATGGCGGCATCTACGACGAACTGGAGGGTTTTGACCAGGGTTCGTAGCGCGTTGGCCACGGTACCGGTTGGCCGCCAGCCGGCGACGACGATGGGCCTGGCCAACGCATCGGGGATCAATTCGATGTTGATGGTGGCCATGGCCGTCATCTTCTCCAGGTATTGCATCCTCCCTTTGACCTGCTCGATCTGCCCCCTGATGTTGGACACCTCCCGATGCACGGCCAGGATATCCTCGGCCTTGCCCGTGCGCTCGCGCACTTCGGTGAGAAGCTCCAGCAGTTCCGTCTCGGTGGCCTCCAGGTTGCGCAGGCGGGAGTCGAGGTCGGTGTACTCCTCAGTCACATCCTGGGTGGAGACGTTTCTGTTTTCGACCCGGATGGCCAGGTCCTTGAGGCGGGCCATGGCCGTGTCGAATTCTTCGGCCGGCACACGGATGGTCAGGCGGGCCCTCAGTTGCTCCTCCTGGTACCAGGAACTGGAGTTGACCACATAGCCTCCCAGGTCCTTGGCGATGGCTTCGACCTCCTCCAGGCTCTCCCCCGCATCCTTCACGATCAGGGAGACGTCCCCCGTCCAGATGATCATGCGCTCGCCAATGGGCTCCAGCCCCGAATCGGCTGCGGCCCTGGCCCCCACCTCTTTCTCGACCACCACGGTCTGGACCACCGGCCTCTCGACCACGACCTCCTTCTCGACCACCGCAGGGGCCAGTTGCGCCCTGGGCGCGCAACCCACGACAGCAACCAGCACAGCCACGATGGCGATCAAACCGAACACCTTTCTCATTTTTCTCATCTCCTTTCGCAAGTGAGTTGATTAGGCAACTCGTTGCCCCGTCGCCCCGTCCCTCGTATCGCTTATGAGACGCAGTAAGGGGCTGAAAAGTTCCTCCGACCTGCGACTTGTGACTTGTGACTTGCCTTCACCACCCGTATCCCAAACGCATAATGAGGCGCACTGGCAGGCCCTTTTCCACCATCCTCTCCTGAGTGACTTCGATGGGGTAGGGGATGCGACGATATTCCAGGGTGAGTTCATCGGAATCCAGGACGGCGTAGCTAGCACGGGGGTCGCCGTCGCGGGGCTGCCCCACACCACCGGGGTTGATGATCAAGCGCTCTTCACCCAAGACGAGCCGAGCATCGGGGGAGGGGATCAGCGCTTCGCAAGCCTGGTTGGGATTTTCGGGACGATGACGATAGATGATCGGGACATGGGTGTGTCCAACGAAGCAGAATCTGGTACCAAAATACTCGAAGTTCGCCTTGGCGATAGAGGGATAGAGAATATATTCCCAAATGGGGTGACGAGGGCTCCCGTGCACCACGGTGAAGCCCTCCTCGACCAGGCTCTCAGGGAGGGCCTCCAAGTATTCCAGATTTGAAGGCGACAATTGTTTCCTGGTCCAAAGGCAGGCTTTTTGAGCATCGGGATTGAAGTCCTCGATGTCCAGCTTGCCCAGCGTTGCCCAGTCGTGATTGCCAGCCACGCAGACGTGAGGCAACTCGCGCAGCCGCTCGACGCACTCGTTTGGGTCGGGACCGTAGCCTACCATATCCCCCAGGCACCATATCTTGTCGAAAGAGCCGGCGTCGGCGAGGACAGCCTCGAAGGCAGCTAGGTTAGAATGAACATCGGAGATAATGAGGTAGCGCATCGGAATCAATCAGCAGACCTGAACGATGTCGGCAATCCTCTGTCCTAAGTGGACGCTGTAGTTCATGCCCCGATCCTCAGGGTAGATCTGGGTGGTGTTGGCCAGGTACAATCCCTCGATAGGGGTTTGGTGGTCGGGTACTTCTTGGGAGTAGTTGCAGGTGACGATAGGCTGCCCGGCATCGTCGCGGAAAAGCCAGCTTTCCTCCACCCAATCCAGGTCAAACTCAGGATTGATACGCTGCACGTGAGACAGGTACTCTTGCAAAAGCTCGTCCTTGGAAAGGGAGAAAAGCGGACTATCCAAAGGCAAGTAGTTGGAGAGATACAAAACATGCTTGCCGTTGTAAAACTCGGGCGACATGTAGTTGGTATGCTCGATAGCAGCGACGAAGGGAATGTTGGGATCGCTGATGTTCATCCAATAGATGTGGCTGAGGGAGCGCTTCATCTTCAACACCAGGCAGAGCGCGCTTTGGTACTTGGCATGCTTCAGTTTGCCGATGTAGTCAGAGGGAAGCTCAGGCACCATCTCGGTGAAGGCAAAGGATGGGGCAGTGGCGATGATGGCGTCGAATGAAACGTGAGGCGTGAAACGTGAAACGTGAAACGTGAGTCCAACTGTTCTTCCACCTTCCACGATGACTCGCTCCACAGGCGCGTTGGTGTGGACCTGGCCTCCTATCTCCTTAATCTGCTTCTCCAGCTCATCTATCAGGAGTTGGAAGCTACCCTCCATATAGCCGAGCTTCTCTTTTTGCATCCCTTTGGGGCGGGAACCGAAGCGGAGACGCATCTTTCCCCAGAACCAGGTCATAGAGACCTCATCGTAGCTATCGCCGAATTTGCTTCTGAGTAGCGGTTCCCAGATGGCATTGTAGACGCTTTTCCCGGCACATTTTTCAAGCCACTCCTTGGCGGTGATGTCCTCGTACTTTTGCCAGTTGGTCTGGCGCTGGAGGTATAGGGAGATGAGGCCAGCCCATAGGCGGTTGGGCAGACTCAAGGGAGTGAACCGCAGCAGGTCCAGGGGGGTGACGAAGTCGTAGACCTTACCGCCGTGAAAGAGGCCCACCCTGGAGTCAATCCAGCGCATCCTGGGCGAGAGGCCCAGCTCGTTGATGAGCTGGACGATGTGGCGGTCGCTGGTGAAGAGATGGTGGTAGAACTTCTCCAGGCGGGTGCCTTCGATGGAGAAAGTGCTGGCCTGACCACCCAGTTCCGCCTCTTTCTCGAAGACGATCACATCATGCCCCTTTTTGGCCAATTCATAGGCTGCTGTCAGCCCGGCGATTCCCCCGCCGATGATACCGATTTTCATTTATCCTCCCACCTCTGCCTACGCTGCCACTCCAAACTCCGCCCACGAGACGCTCTCCCGCCACATGTAGTATGCCCCCAGCGCCGTGATGGGAAACCACAACGCCGCGTGCAGGATCAGGGTGTAGGCCGCGGCTACCTCGTAGTTTACGCCGTAGGCTGCCAGCACCGCGATGCCAGGCGCATCGAAAGTGCCCACGTAGCCTGGGCTGGAGGGAATGGTAGTGGCCAGATTTACCACGCCGTTCATCAGCATCAACACGTAGAAAGGCACGCTGAAATCGAAGCTGTGCATCACGAACCAGTACTTGACCGTCTCCGCCAGCCAGATCACCAATGAGGTGGCGAAGATCATCAACACGTCCTTGCCGCTGCGTAGGCAATGCAGACCCTCCACGAAGCGGTCCAGCAGCCCACGGGCCTGCTCCCGAAAGCGCGGTGGCAACAGGCGCTCGATGAGCCAGTTATAGACCGCTTGCGAGCGCTGGGGTGAAGCGGCCATAATGAAGAAAACAGCCAGAGCGCCAAAGAAGAGCAAGCTGGAGAAGACGACCACCTGCCTGAGCCACGCCGGCATGGGAACGAGGGGTAGAGAGAAGAAGACGAACAGGAGCATGACCACCCCATCGAAAATGCGCTCCACCACGATGGTGGCCAGAGAGGCGCTGATGCTCACCCCTTCCTTTTTCCTGAGAACATAGGCTCGGATGATCTCTCCGGCGCGGGCGGGATAGACGTTGTTGCCCATGTAGCCGATGCAGACCACTGGGAAGAGGCGAGTCAGGGGTACGGGTAACATAGGGCGCAGCAGGTAATGCCAACGCCAAGTACGGGCCCAGACCCCGAAGAAGTAGACGATCACGCCAGGGACGATCCACCAATACCTGGCTGTCCTCAGTGCCAGCCAGACCTGGTCCAGTTCCATGCGCCTCAGAACGATGTAGAGGCAGATGGCACTGATCATCAAGCCCAGCCAGAGTTGCCATCTCTTGAGCATAATCTCTCCCAATCGTCTTCGATACGGGCTAATTTTACCACACCCTGGGAAAAGAAACAAAAAGGGGTATCGGCTGCTCGATACCCCACATGATCAGCTTAGGGCCGTTTATGCTTCAGCCTTACGTGGCTCGGCCTCTTCTTCCGGCGCAAGCATCACCCCCAGGATTCTCTCCAGCGCCATGGTGTGGCTGCACACACCTCGCCCGGCAAAGAAGTTGCATCCGCAGTTCCATTGCCCCTCGTCGTAGGTAACTGTGTAAGTGCCGTGGTCTCCCTTGAAGGTGACCTTGAACTCGTTAAAAGCGATCCTCTCGAGTTCCTGGGCGTAGCGCTTGGCCTTCTGGATCTTGCCGATCATCCCTGAGTCCATTTCTGCCTCCTCTGATGTAAATAGCGGACAGCTTCCTAAACAACAAAACACCGAGGCGGAATCAAACCTCAGTGTTTTGCGTCGAAATGTTTACCCAGTTGTAAAGCAGATGTAATCACGGTCACATCTCCCAATGGCCCATCTCAAACTCCGAGAATAGTATACCTCTTTTGTATCCTTTTGTCAAACCTACTTAGATGCGAGGGCGTATTTCAATTTGGGGGCAGTTGATGTAGAGTGCCAAGCGCACAGCGCGTCCCACGACAAACAAGAAGCACCAAGGCACACGCGAGCTTCAGTGCTAATAAAGGCTTTCGTTGACTCGGGATGCTACTTGGGTCATGGGGCATCATCTCTCCTCTTCGCAGTTGCCGAAGTCCACTACGTCTCTCGCAAGCAAGTCGCCTTTGTTCACACACAGCGTTCCGCTGACCTATTGTGTTTGTGCACAAGAAAGCAGCGAATTTGGGTGAAACAAAGCGGAACCGGCAACCGCGCGTTATTCGAAGGCGACAACATTCACTGTTGGTAGGAATCTTACGGTTGAAGCATCTGTGAGACCATGTTGGCGTATTCATCTAGCTTGCTCTCCAATTCGCTGATAGTCGCGTCATAGTCGAGTATGCGTTCCACTGCATTAGTGTCCCAAGCACCAAAGTGGAATGCGTCGAATGCATCGTAGAAATAGCTGGGGTGACTATCGGTTGTCTCTACGATAATACATGGAGAGTCGAAGGCAACAGCACCGTAGGGGTATGGGTTCAGAAACATCTTGCGCGCTGTCTTGATAGCAAAGATGGTCGGTGTTCCCTTGTAGAGTCGTACATCTTTAGGTGGGACTTTCCAATCCTTCAAGATGCGTAAACTCGCGATAATCTCCTTACCAATGTCTGTGAATTGTCGAGCTTCTTGACCAGCTCTAAGATCTGCAACTACAGGGTGAGTAAGAAGGAATTTGATACGGACGTTGCCATGAGTTATCTTGAACTGCAATTTCTCTCTTATCTCTTTGTATTTGTCCATCTGAAGAAGTCCCTTCAGTGAGGACCCAATTACCATTATCTCGTCTGTTTCAGCATCAAGAGCTGAAGCAAAATCTCTTAGCGCTTTCTCTCTACGCTTATATGGGCAAAGCACTCCAGCCTCTTTGAGCGCCTGCAACGCGGCAATTTCTTCCCGATACTCTTCAATCAAACGCATTACTTGTTCTCTGATCTCGGGCCCGAGTCGCTCCTTAACCTCATCTATGACAGGTTGTGTCAGTTGATACTGTACCTCTCTGAACAAGAAAGTGCGAAATAGGGCAGCGACTATTGCTGCTGGACCCATAGAAATCCCGCTCCCTACTAGAAACACATTAGGAAGGGAACCTTGAGGAAATACCGCGGTCCCTATCACGATCAAACCGAACCCAAAAGCAACCAATAGCACCAGCGCGAAGAAGTACCCATTCCGCCACACGCTTGCTTCTATTGGTCTGTTGTCGCTTGGCATAGAAATCTCTCCTTTCAGTATTGTGTCGCTTTTCGCTCAACAGTTCATTATGTAGTATATACCCTTTCCCCCCATCTGTCAATCCGGCCACTTCACACCTGCGCCAGGCGCTCCTTGAGATAATCGATGCTGTCCATCGGGGAGGGGTCAGCACGATACAGCATGGCCAGATAGTAGCTGACGTAGTCGCCGAAGTGGGTGGTGGAGAGCACGTGGGCCAGTGGGCTCCGGCCACGGGCCTCGACCATCTCATGGGCCACCCCCCGCCGGGCCAGGATCTCGCTCGTCACCTGGAAGCGCACCTGAGTGTGGGGGTGATCCAGGGAGGAGGTGAGCATGACGACCAGGATCCTCTCCGCCAGATCAGCGGGGAACTCGTAGCCCACAACGGCGTTGTGGTTGAGCTCGGGCAACTCGTCGAAGACGCCCCAGGCCTTGCTGTTCTCGTTGAACTGGGTCTTCCAGCGCCGGGCCACTTCAGAGAGATACCCCGCCCCGTAGACGAACGGCAGGTGTCCGTACAGCTTCTGAGCCAGTTGTTTGGCCGGGTTCTGGGCAGTGGGGACCGTCTCCTCGATCTCCCTCTGGAGCACCTCCATCACAGCAATGGCCTCCTCCAGATCGGCCGACTTGGGGGCGATGAAGCCCAGCTTCTGCAGAATGCTGAGAAGGGGGATGAAGGAATAGCCCAAAGCAGCGCGGGGCTGGGACTGGTAGGAGAAGGTGAAGAGCGGCACGCCCCACTCGCTGGCTTGCTGGGCCAGCTTGCCGCCGGTGGTGATGGCCAGGAGCTTTGCTCCCCGCTCGTGGGCCTGGGCGAAGGCGGAGAGGGTCTCCTCGGTGTTGCCGGAGTAGCTGGTGGCGACGACCAGGGTTCCTGGGCCGACGAAGGCGGGCAGGGTGTAGTCACGGCTGACGAGGGTGGGCACGGGGCACTCGGGCTCGGCCAGGCACTGCACCAAGTCGCCGCCGATAGCCGAGCCACCCATGCCAGTGATGACGACGCCGTCCACCTGGGCGTAGTCCTCTGGCAGGTCAAAGGCTTGGACATTGGCCCAGGCGTCGCGGCATTGCTGAGGCAACTCGGCTATGCGGCTCAGCATATCATCGGGGTCTATTTCGTGGAAAAGAGCCCAGTTATCGAGGTTAATCACTTACAGCCTCCTCTATTGTGTATTTGGCCAGAAACATCTCCCGCCTTAAGTGCTCAGATTTTACCACACTTATCGTGAAAAAGAAAATCAGAACTTCTTCAACGCCACCTTATAAACCTCTCGCTTAGGCCAGCCCGCCAGTTCAGCCAC
>CAYUPJ010000163.1:0-9940 GCA_964446635.1 uncultured Anaerolineae bacterium | reverse complement strand
ATGCCAAGCGAGGCAATCTCTTCACCAAGCTAGGACGCGAGATTGCCATAGCGGCACAGGAGGGCGGCGATCCCGGCACGAACTTCAAGCTGCGCCTGGCTGTAGACAAGGCCAGGGCGGCCAGCATGCCCAAGGACAACATCCAGCGAGCCATCAGACGGGGTACCGGCATCGAAAAGGGTGAAGACCTTGAGGAGATCTGCTACGAAGGCTACGGGCCCCACGGGGTGGCGCTGCTGGTGCAGGTGCTGACGGACAATCGCAACCGGGCAGTATCTGATGTCCGTCGCGCCTTCAACCGCCATGGCGGCAGCCTGGGTGAGGCCGGCTGCGTGGCCTGGCTCTTCGAATCCAAGGGTTACATCACCCTCTCCCTCAACGATTACGATCCTGAGGAGCTGGGGCTGATGGCCATTGATGCCGGAGCCGACGATGTCGCCGTCGGGAGTGACTTGGTGGAGATCTACACCCAGCTCACTGACTTCCAAAGGGTCAAAGAGGCATTGGAGAACAACGGAATCACCTTGGATTCGGCGGAGGTCTTCATGATCCCCAAGAGCCTGATGGAGCTGGACGAGAAGGACACCATAAAGGCCATGATCCTCATTGATGCCCTGGAGGAACTGGACGATGTCCAGCAGGTCTCCTCCAATTTGAACATCACCGATGAGATCATGGCCAAATACGACGAGTGGGCCGTAACCTAGCCAGAATGAGCAAAGACGAGAACCTGGTCCTGGGAATTGATCCCGGCACGGCGATCACTGGCTACGGCCTGGTATGGGGTGAGGACGATAATCTGAGATTAATAAACTACGGAACGATAACGACTTCCTCGGACAAGTCCCTGCCCCAGCGCCTGCAGGAAATCTACCGCCAGTTGACAGTCCTTATCCAGGAACAGCAGCCTGCGGCGGCGGCGGTGGAGAAGCTCTTCTTCAGTCGCAATGTTCGCACTGCTCTGAACGTAGGCCAGGCGCGAGGGGTGGCCCTGCTGGCGATGGCCAACGCTGAGTTGGCAATCCACGAGTACACGCCCCTGGAGGTCAAGCAGGCGGTGGTCGGCTACGGGCGAGCCACCAAAGAGCAGGTGCAGGAGATGGTCAAGATGCTCCTGGGCCTGGATAGTGTGCCCCAGCCCGACGATGCTGCCGACGCCATCGCCGTGGCCATCTGCCACATCCACTCTGCTCGCATGAAGGGTCTCGCCAAAAGAACCGAGGAGATAGTGGGGACATGATCGCCAACCTGAGGGGGAGAATCGAGGCCATAGGGAAAAATTACCTCATTGTCGGCATAGGGGGGCTCGGTTTCAAGGTCTATGTCCCGACCTCGTTCCTGGAAAACTCGGAGGGAATTGGCCGTCAGGTGGAGCTGTTCACCCACCTCCACGTGCGGGAGAACGAGCTGGCCCTCTACGGCTGCGGCAGCGAGGACGAGTTGGCCCTTTTTGAGCTGCTCCTAACTGTCTCGGGCGTGGGCCCCAAGGTGGCCCTTTCCATGCTCTCCACCATGTCACCTGACTCGCTGCGCCTGGCTATCGCCCAAGGAAACGCCGAGGTGCTGACCAGGGTGCCGGGCATCGGCCCCAAGATGGCCAAGAAGATCGTCTTTAATCTCAAGGACAAGGTTGCAGTCGAGCTTGGCCCGGAGGCAGTGCCTTTTCTCACCGAGGCCGATGCCGAAGTCATCGCCGCCCTCACCAGCCTGGGCTACAGCGTGGTGGAGGCCCAAGCCGCCCTTCAGTCCCTGCCCGCCGAGGAGATGCCAATAGAGGAAAGGGTGAGGTTGGCGCTGGCTTACTTTGCCCGAGGATGAACCCCCTTTGCAATGGGCGAAGGTTTGCGGTCATGCCGCATAGTCACTAGTTGGGCACGCTTAGCACCCCATCACTGCCAAGGACTTGATTCAACCATGAGCACAAATAAATGCCGATGCGCCAATTGTGGTGATATTGCTCTGTGTGTCGCTGACCGTCCATGTCAAGTTTGCGGCTCGCCAAACATAGAGCCATTCCCTGACCCGGTCAGCCCAGAAGCGTATCTGATGCATGCACCCCTTGTTTACAAATTCTCCAAAGACTTGGCCAAGACTGCAAGACAAGGAAACGAAGAGGCGTGGAAGCAACTCGCTCAACGATATACCGAAGAACTGTTGCGGCAAGCGAGGAATATCCCAGCCGATGGGAAGTACGCCTCCAAGTTTCAGAGAGAGTTGTACGAAATAGTGACAAGAGCTGCAGAGCGGGGTTGCTCAAATAGCTGGGTAATCAGCAGTTTTTTATCGATCTGGCTTGAGGCGCTTGCATACGATAGTGGAGTTGATGACGCGATTCACGATGAAATATTGAAATGGCTGCTTAGCCAGTACAGTGACCGTGACACTTCGACTGAGCTAAAACTGGTCATTCACAATAGAGAGCCATATCCAGGCCTTTTTACGGATGAATTGGTAAAGAACATTCGAGAGGTATCCACTGATCGCCGCGACGAGCGCTTTCTGCCCCGACTGACCGAAGATTTCATTACCAGCACAGGAGGTCAAGCAAACTGGGAGTCAGCAGCACAACCCGGCGTCTTTTATGCTACACTTCCATTCAACTATCACATCAACATCACAGAAGCCGCATGGACGCTTCTTCAGAATGGAATGAAGCTAGTTCCTATCGTCCTTCTCTTGACTCGAATGGAATTGCCACAATATGCCGAAGTCGTGGGCGTAGCAGAAGTGGTCAGAACAATGTTATCAAACATCAAAAAACTACACAAACATAATGGTGAAACATGTGTCTATCATGCCATTGGTCGCGCCTGCAAAAGGTTGGGCAAGTACCCGAGTATTGAAGAAATCATGAACGAACTTGGACCATATTGTTCCCATTTTGCGAAGTGCAAATACTTTCAACTTGAGACAAAGGCAAATGGAGATACCGTTTGCAAATGCAGCATTACGCGAGACGAAGCGAAAGCCATAATTGACTTCTTGAAAGACAAGAAGATAGTGAAGCAAGTGGCAGCAGATGAATGGTGGCTGAGTTTTTGATAGGTAGGTGAGCGCCCGACACCGCATGCGGCCGACCCTGCTTCGCTCGCCTTCGGCTGATGCCAACCGTTAGGAAACACACAACAAGAATAAAGCACACAGCAAATTTGCATGAACTGCAAGCACACACCTTGCGACCATGTTTCGCTTGGCGCAAGGCTATGGCGTCTCCCGACGGCTCGACCGAGCGCCTCGACTGAGCTCGGCGAAGTCTCGCTGAAGTCCGAGCCCCTTTCGCTTCGGTCAGAGACCTTCGACGATCAAAGCAGTTACTCCCCTCTACTTCCCCACGCAAAACTCACTGAAGATGGTCTCCAAGAGGTCCTCGGTGACCGTCTCGCCGGTGATCTCGCCCAAGGCATTCACGGCTGAGGTGAGATCAATGGCCACGAAATCAGCGGGTATCTCCTGAGCGTGAGCCCCCTGGGCGCTGGCCACGTGATCCAAAGCTCGTTTCAAAATGCTCTTATGTCGAGGACTTGAAACCAAGGGCTCATCAGAAGCCAGCACCTGGCCAGAGAAAACGACCTCTACAATCGCCTCCTCCAACTCCTCCAGCCCCTCCCCCGTCAGAGCCGAAATCTCCACCTGCGACGCTTCGGGCAGGATATCGAAGCTATGCGTCGCTCGAGACAGGTCAATCTTGTTGATCACCAGGATGGCGGTCTTGCCAGCAGCCAGGTCAGCGATTTGGCGGTCAGCTTCGGTGAGAGGCTCGCTCCCATCCACGACCAGTAGGGCTAAGTCCGCCCGAGCCAGCGCCTTCCGGCTGCGCTCGATGCCCAACTGCTCAATGACGTCTTCCGTCTCGGCGACGATGCCAGCGGTGTCCACCAGAACCAAGGGGATGCCCTGCAGGTTGAGGGTCTCCTCCAGGGTGTCACGGGTTGTGCCGGGGATGGGGGTGACAATGGCCCGGCTGGTGCGCAGGAGGGCGTTAAGCAGGGACGACTTGCCCACGTTAGGCCTGCCGACGATGGCGGTGCGGATTCCCTGGCGGTAGATGATCCCTCGGTCGGCGTGGGCCAGCAGCTTCTCCAACTGTCTACGCACATCCTCCAGATCGGGGGCGATATCTCGTTCTGGGATGTCGTCCTCCTCGAAGTCTATGGTCGCCTCCAGGTAGGCCAAAACGTCTACGAGCTGCCTGCGCAGAGCTCGAACCTGGTCGGAAAGTCGCCCCTCCAACTGGCCAACGGCCACCCTGAGCCCGGCCTCGGTCTTGGCTCGTACGATGTCCAGCACTGCCTCGGCCTGGGCCAGGTCTATCCTCCCATTGATAAAGGCGCGCAGCGTGAACTCGCCGGGGGAAGCCAGGCGCGCCCCCTGGCGCAGGCAAAGCTCCAGAGTACGCCGCAGGGGAGCAATGCCGCCATGGCAGTTGATCTCAGCTATATTCTGGCGGGTGTAAGTGCGGGGAGCCTGCATGTAGGAAACCAGCACCTCATCAATGACCTCAGCGGTCTCTGGATCAACGATGTGGCCGTAGTGGAGGTGATAGGGTTGCAAGTTACAAGTCGCAGGTCGCAAGTCGCAAGTCGCAGGTCGCAAGCTGGTGGGCTTACCTCTGACGAATATCTTTTGCAGGATGGGTAAGGCCTCGGGACCGCTCATCCTGACAATGCCGATTCCTCCCTCTCCGACGGGGGTGGAAATGGCGGCAATGGTATCATCCAGGCTATACATCGTCACACCTCTGACGTTTTACGTTTCACGTTTCATTGACGTTTCACGGCTTCATAAAGCTCACGATACATAGCATAGTGTTCATACACCCTCTTAACGTAGAGTTGGGTCTCGGCATTGGAGATGCTCTCCACGAAGAGGTCTTCGTCACCATCGCCTGCCAGCTCCAGCCAACGTCTTGCATTGCCAGGCCCACCATTGTAGGCCGCCAGGGCAACGAACAGGCTGTTCCCAAAATCCCTCAATTGCCGGGCCAGGTACCAGGCCCCGAACTTCACATTAAGGTAAGGCCGATAGAGATGTTCGGCCTGGTAGTCCTGCCAGCGCAACTGGAGGGCAATCCATTCGCCAGTGGCAGGGATCACCTGAGTTAAACCCTGCGCCCCGGCCCAGGAGGTGGCCGATCCTTCGAATAGACTCTCCTGATGGATCAAAGCAAAGAGCACCAAGGGATCAAAGCCGTTGGCCTGGGCCTCGGCCAGCACCAAGTCATCGAAGTAAAGGGGATAAGCCAGGCGCTGGAGAAAGCGCGGCACCGGGCTGACCGACTCGGCAGGAGAGAGCAAGATCAGCCTCGTAGCACAGAGAATGGACAGGCGATACAGACCCTGTTCGCGGAAGGCCAAAGCAAGCTGATAGAGAGCCAAAGGATTCGCAACCAGGTCTTTCCGCAAGGAATCGAGTTCTCCTCCGGTCTCCTCCAGCAAGCCCACAGCCAGTAGCTCCTCACCCCGCTGGAAGCGCAAATCTTTCTCTAACTCTAGACTCAGGCTACCCAAGTCATCATCGTGGCTCACACCCTCTGCCCAGGTAGCCAGCCAGGCTTCGGCCTGCTCTCGCTCGCTCGCCTCGTCAGCCGGAATGACCACACTGCCAGTGGGGGGCCAAAGGGCACTCTCTTCCCGGTTCAGGTCCCTAGCCCGCAGACCATAGTACCCCTCGGCGTCTGCAGACGCCGCCTTCTCCAAGTAGGTGCGAGCTTCTCCTGCTCTACTCAGCCTAAGCAACGCCTTTCCCATCCAAAACAGGCTTTGGGTGTACAAGTCCGATTCCTCATAGGTATCCAGCAACTCTCCCCAGGCTTCAATGGCTTTGTCGCCTTCGTCCAAACGGTAATAGCATAGCCCCGCTTGGAAGAGGGCAGTTACGGCGTACTGTCCCCGGGGATGTCTTTTCTGCAAATCCAGGTAAGCGCGCGCTGCTTCGTCATATTCCTGATCTGCCTCAGAGAGGGAAGCAGCCCGCCAAAGGGCCTCCTCTGCTAACTCGTGGGTTGGGTAGAGTTGCGCAAACTCCCGATAGGTGCTCACGGCCTCGTCATGCCGGCCTTGGTTGGCGAAAGCTTTGGCCTTCCCCAGCCAGGCATAGCCAAAATAGCTGTTCGTGGGGTAAGAGTCAAGGAGAGCATCAAACGCGCTCATGGCTGATTCATAAGAACCTACCGCCAGGTAGGCAAAACCGATGTAGTAATAAGGATCGCCTTTGTGATCTGGGTTGTCTTCGATGTAGCGGTAGAAGGCCCGGATAGCTGGCCAATAAGCGCCAGCATAGTAATCCACCAGCCCCCGCTGGTAGTCATCTACCTCGACACCAGCATCCACTAACTCCACCAGCGCCAGATAAGCATACCAAGCCTTGGGATAGCGGTCCACCGCTTCCAAGAAGCGCTGGTGGGCCTCCTGGGTCTTCCCCCACTCCAGGTAGGCCTGGCCGATCAGGTACTCAAACTTAGCCCGCTGGTCGTCCTTCTGCGCTTTGGTGAGAAGGGTTTCGTACCAGGTGATGGCTGCGTTATAATAGCCCATGCTCAAATAGGCATTGGCCAACTTCTCCATAAGCTGGACTTCCCGCTCAGGATTTGGGGCTTCTTGTAAGGCTTGTGCATAGGCGGCGACAGCTTGGGAGTAATCCTCCAGGTTCACGTAGCAGTCGCCGATGAGCTCGTGCACATAGTCAGCTATGACGTCTTTCTGAGTCAGGTACTGGCGGTAGGTTTCGATGGCCGTCGTACAATCCCCCACCCGTTCATAGCTTCTAGCTAGGAGGAAAAGGGCCTGGGAACTGTGCTCATCCTCAGGATAATCCCGCAAGAATCTCTTGAAGGCATCGCTTGCCAGTTGATAGTCACCACCCAAGAAGTGACTTTCGCCTATTCGGAAACGGGCCTCCCTGGCTTGTTCCTCCGTAGGTTTGTTGGATAGAAGGGCCTCATATTCAGCGCTGGCCCGCTCATACTCCCCACTCCTCTGATACGCTCGCCCTGCCTCAAGGCGCTCAGCGGGAAGAGGTGTCGGAGTAGGGGTGGGGGTAGGGGTAGGGGTAGGGGTAGGGGTAGGGGTAGGGGTAGGGGTAGGGGTAGGGGTAGGCGTCGGTGTAAGGGTAGGCGTGGGTGTGGGGGTGAGAGTAGAGGTAGGAGTAGGAACCGGGGGGGACGTGGGTGTAGAAATTAGAGTGAGGGTTGGCGTAGGTATCGAAGTGAGAGTGGGAACAAGGGTGACAGCAAGAGTGGGCCTAGGCGTGGCTATCGGCAGCGGCGTAGCTGTTGGGGCTGGCGTATTTGCCTGCTGTCGGCAACCCAAGATTATGCAGGCCAAAGTCAACGAAACTGCTATGATTGTGCAGATCCTGCCAAGATATGACAGCGAACCCTTTCTCTGACCCATACCTTAATTATGCCCACATTGGCGAGGATTGTCAACTTGAACTGTCGCCTCTGCGCTTGACAAAAAACCTCAGATATGTTACTATAACCCCAACAACTCGATGATCTGGACACTCTTATCCAGAGGGGTGGAGGGACCGGCCCTGCGAAGCCCCGGCAACCAGGTTGGTCAGATGGTCCTTGGTCAGATAGTCCTTGGTCAATTGGGTTGGACAATACCGTGACCACCAGACCAAGAACCACCTGACCATCTGACCACCTATGGTGCCAATTCCGGCAGAGCGCCGATTCGCTGTAATGCCTGGGTGTTCTGAAAGATGAGAGGTACTCTCGACTTTCTCTCTCATCAAGAGAGATTTTTTGTTGTATTGTAGGAGTCACCATGAGAACCATCGAGTGGGATGACGGCGTGGTGAAGATGATTGACCAGCGCAAACTGCCCCAGGAGCTGGTGATCGTGCAGTTCACCGACTATCGGGAGGTAGCGCGGGCTATCAAGGAGATGTATATCCGTGGCGCGCCAGCCATCGGAGCGGCAGCGGCCTTCGGACTGGCACTGCGCGCCCGAAGGAGTAAGGCCAAAACCCGCACCGAGCTGCTGGCCGACCTCGAGGAAACAGCCGATATGCTGCGAGAGACCCGCCCCACAGCCGTAAACGTTTCCTGGGCCCTGGAGCGGATGTTGGAGCAGGCGCGAAAAGCTCAGCATACCCAGGTGGAAGAGATAGTGGACGCCCTGGTGGCCGAAGCCCAACGGATTGCCGATGAGGACGTGGAGGCCAACCAACGCATGGCGGCTTACGGAGCGGAGCTCATCGAGGACGGGTACAACATCCTGACCCACTGCAACACTGGCCCCCTGGCCACCGTAGATTACGGCACCGCTTTGGGGGTGATCCGTACGGCCCACGAGCAGGGAAAGCGCCTCCACGTCTGGGTGGACGAGACCAGGCCGAGGTTGCAGGGGGCGCGCCTGACGGCCTGGGAGCTGATGCGCTACGGCATCCCCATGACCCTCATCGCCGACAACGCCGCTGGCCACCTCATGCGCACTGGCCAGGTTGACCTCGTCCTGGTGGGAGCCGACCGGGTGGCTGCCAATGGCGACGTGGCCAACAAGATCGGCACCTACAAGCTGGCTGTACTGGCCAGGGAGAACGGCGTCCCCTTCTACTCGGTCTGTCCCACCTCGACCGTTGACCTGTCGCTGCCTTCGGGCGAGCAGATCACCATCGAGGAGCGGGATGCGGCCGAGGTGACCCACATAGGCGAAGTGAGCATCGCTCCTGAGGGGGTGCCCGTTTACAACCCCGCCTTCGACGTCACCCCTCACCGCTATGTCACCGGCATCGTGACCGAGGAGGGGATCGTTTATCCACCTTTCGCGCAGGGCCTGAGGAGGGCCAAAGGAGGAGTAACCTCATGAGGAAATTTGAGCCTAAGCTGTTGCCCCTGCACATCGGCAGCATCCCCCATACGCGTCCGCCAGCCGCTTGTGATCTGGTGCTGGACAGTTTTCCCCAAATCCCCACCTGGCCACAACTGCCCAAGCGCTCCTTCTTGGAGAACATGTACGTCCAGTTCAGTGAGGGCTTTCCCGGCGTGGTGGTTGAGGACCAGCGCATCTACGTGGATCGGGCCAAGGACCTGGACCCCGGCCTGGAGCGTCTGTACCTGGCCTACCTGCAAAACGATCTGAGCTATGGGATTACCAGCCGTGACTATGCAGCCGGCCTCGCAGCATTCCCCCAGAAGCTCTCAACTATTAGCCATCAGCCCTTGGCCTTAAAAGGCCAGGTGACAGGACCCATCAGTTGGGGGCTCACGGTGGTTGATCAAGATCGGCGCCCGGTGCTCTACGACGACATCCTGGCCGACGCCCTGGCCAAGCACCTCCGCCTCAAGGCTGCCTGGCAGGAGCGGGAACTGCTAAACATGGCTCCGACTACCATGATCTTCATTGATGAGCCGTACATGAGCGCCTTCGGCTCGGCTTACATCTCACTGAACAGCGATTTGCTACTCACTCTCCTGGAGGAGGTTTTCGCCGGCATCACCGGGCTCAAAGGCACCCACTGCTGCGGCAACACCGATTGGTCGCTATTGCTGTCCACCTCGGCGGAGATCATCAGCTTCGACACGTACAACTATGCCCAGGCCTTTTCCCTGTACGCCGAGGAGGTGAGGGCCTTCCTCAAGCGCGGGGGCATCATCGCCTGGGGCATCGTTCCTGCCGACGATGAAAAGGCTCTAATGAACGAGACGGTGGAGAGCCTGGTGGCGCGATTGCACGAGGCGATGGACCTTTTGGTGAGGAAGGGCATCTCCTTTGATGATCTCATCCACTCCTCGCTGATCACCCCCTCCTGTGGCCTGCGCACTGTCTCAGAAGGAGCAGCGGAGCGCGCCTTCGAACTGACAGCGGCAATCTCGGAGACCATGAGGGAGAGATATGGAGCTTAACCCCAAAAAAGTGGTCATCCTCTGCGGAGGGAGGGGCACCCGCATGGAGCACGAGACGGAGTTTCGGCCCAAGCCGCTGGTGCCCAT
>CAYUPJ010000162.1:0-9978 GCA_964446635.1 uncultured Anaerolineae bacterium | reverse complement strand
GCCGCTCATAAAGAACGAATAGAGGTGGTCGGTGTCCCATTCGTAGGCATCCTGGATGGCAAAGTGCAAATCCTCCAGTGTTTGATCGGCGCGCATCTCGATTTTGCGCCACACCCGCCCCGTGCCGGGTAGGGATACGTGAAAGGTGTAGGTTTTCATAAATTCCCTCCTATGAGTTATTGGCTGCATTATCACTTACCGTGGGCGCTGGCCCACCAGATTATAGCACAATGGCGGCCAGTGTACAAACCACGCACCAATTTACCGATAAATCCGTATCGCCGCTTCCCCCTCTACCGGACACTGATACTCACAGATGCCGCAGCCGATGCACAGGTCGGCAACGACGATGGGCTTTTGCAGTCCGCCGTCTCCACCGTCCTGCAACCGGATTGCCTTGTTGGGAACAGGGCACATCTCCTCGCAGACGATGCACGTCACTCCATTGGCCCAGGGCAGGCAGCGATTGCGGTCAATAACGGCCACGCCGATGACTTGCTCTCGCTTACGGGCAAGGTCGAGGGGAGGGATAGCGCCGGACGGGCAGACCTGGCCACAGGCGTTGCAACTATAATCGCAGTAGCCCAGGCGGGGCACCAGCCGCGGCGTCCATAGTCCCTCCAGCCCGGCTTCGAACAGCACTGGCTGCAGGCCTGAGGTCGGGCAAACTTTCATACATTGGCTGCAACGGATGCAGCGGGACAGGAATTCTTCTTCGTCTCCAACGCCAGGCGGCCGGATCAGTTGCGGGTGCGGCTGCTTGGCCTGGACGCCGGTGCGGAGCAAAGCGACACCGATGGCGCTGGCCCCCAGCGTGGCCAGGACCTGCCGTCGGGTGGGGTCGTATTTGCGCCAGGGAGCGGGGCGCCAGCCCAGATTAAAGCCAATGCTGGTTCCTTCGGCTACGCTCAGGACAAGCTCTGGGCAGGCGACCAAACAATCCAGGCAGACGGTGCACTCGGAGGGGATGATTTCGTAGCTTCGTTCGCTGATTCGCCGATTCGCTGATTCGCCGATTCGCTGATTCGCTGTGTCAATCGCGTCCACTCGGCAGGCACCCACGCACTGGGCACAGCGGCTGCAGGCCGGGCCGATCACGGGCCGCAGGAACGAAACCTTCGACGCCAGTCCCAGCAGCGCACCGAGCGGGCAGAGATAGCGGCACCAGAACCGGTCGGCCAGGACGTTGAGGGCCAGGATGCCGAGGAATAGCAAAGCGATGGGGACGTTCATGGCAAAGGCCGGCTGGATGACCGGGAGCAGCGGCCCGCGCAGCCCACTTTCGACCAGGTCCACCAGTGGTCGGAGGAAGGGGAGGGAGTACAGGACGCGCTCGGTGGCAGTGACGACGTAGTTGATGGCGGGAAGGATCGCCGTTGTCATCGCCCGGGTGAGCAGCGTGAGGGGGTCGAAGATGAGCAGGGACAGGCTGCCGAAGAGCGCCATGGCCAGGACAGCGAGCAAGATGGCGTTCTTAACCCTTCGCCAGCGCGGGAGAAACCAGGTTTTTCCTAAAAACCTGGTTTCTTGAAAGCGGACCCACTCCAGCAACGTGCCGAGGGGGCACAGCCAGCCACACCAGACCCGGCCGAAGAGCAGCGTCAGTCCAAGGGTGATCAACGCCAGCGCCAATCTGGGTATCCATTCCCGGCTGGCAAGCATCGCGCTGAGGGCAGCCAGCGGATCGAGCCGTAAGAACAAATCGGCCAGCGGGAACGCTACCCGCCGCTGGAGAGCGGCGAAGAGCAGGTAGACGTAGAGGGCAAAGGCCAGTACCTGAATTGCTTGCCTGACCCGTCGCCAGCGAGCCCAGGTCATTCCAGTTTTCATCGCATCATCATCCTCCGGCCTTCACACATTGACTTCCTCTACCTTGACGCTATCTAAATCCATCGTCCCCAACCCCATCTCGGCTGCTGCCTGAACATAGCCGATGTCCGCCCCGGTCAGGCCAAAGAGGGTGGCAGCGTAGGCGTCCGCCGCGACAATGTCGTGACTGGCGATGACCGTGTCCATCTTCTTCACATCGCTCAGACTGCCGCCAGTGGGGCCATGTTCGATCAGGATGCGCACGGCATCCACCACCGTCAGGGTCGGGCGAACCACGCTGACCAGATCGGCGATACGCTGGCCCAGGCTGCGGTGCATCTGATTGCGCCTGGTGATGACACCGAGTAGGTTCTTTCCACCCAGAGTCAATTTGGTCAGCGAATGGTGCTTGGCGATGGGCACGTTGATCAGCACGTCGGCTTCGAGCACGTCTTGGTAGACTTCCCACTCGGTGATGTCCCGGCCCTCAGGGATGGGGGTCTTGATGAACTTGACCGGACTCATCACTTCCATCTCGCCGCCGGCTGCATTCACCGCTTCCTCGATCCCGCTCATCGCGTAGGCCGACTCCGGCGTGCCGCCGAAGGGGGTGTCCATCACCCGCACCTGCCGTGCGCCCGCTCCCAGACAAAGGGCAACCAGCGTGGCGACGACGGTGGGATTGGTCGTGGCCGCGTACTCCGGTGGGTGGTAGTCCACGCAGATGTTGGGCTTGATGATCACGTCGTGGCCCGATTTCACAAAGCGCTCGATGCCACCCAGAGCAGCAATCGCTGCCTGGGTAATCGCCGCCGGGTCACTGCCCCGGGCCACGGCCAGGTAGGCCTGACTGCCCTTTGGAACGGTCGGTTGTTGGGGGCCGGTGGGCTGAGCCGTGCAGCCGGGGCCCAAAAGGGTTACGCCGACGGTGGCCGCGCCGGTCACTTTGAGGAACTGTCGTCGAGTCAATCTAGTCATCACAGAGTTACCTCCACACTCACTTGAACGCCACCACGCCAAACGCGCGGGGGCGGCGGACGAGGCGCGAGAATCCGGCTTCCTGGAGACGGCGGACCACGCTGCGGGTGGTGTTGCGGCCCGACTTGCTCTCCGGATTGCCCACGTAATGAAACAGGCGGCCGCCGCGCCGAAGCACACGGTAGAGCTCGGCGTAGAAATCGCCCGCGTAGAGATGCCCGGCCAGGCTGAGGGCCGGCGGGTCGTGGATAATGCGGGTGAATGTCTCGTCGTCGAATTCCTGGACGACGTCGTAGCTATCCCCGAAACGCTGGGTGATTTTGGGGTTATTGAACAGGGCCTGCGACCAGGGATTGAGCCGCGCGATTTCCAGCACGGCCGGATCCAGTTCGATAGTGACCACGCCGTCGGCGGTCTTGGCCGCTTCGATGGCGGTGTAGCCCAGGCCGGTGGCCGTATCCAGCGCAGGGCCGACGACAGGTTTGACCGTCTTGATCTTCTCCAGGGTGTCGTGGTACGGGTCAGTCCCCTTGATGCGGTGCATGGGTATGCCGGAGACCAGCATCGTGGGCGCTGTGGGCGTGGGCATCAGGCCGTAGAGCCGGTTGGTGAGCTCGGAGAAGAGCTGGATTTTGCGCGGTTCACTCTCCTCAATGACAAAACAGTTGTTCTCAGAGCCACTGATTTCTTCGATGACATCCCAGCGCAGCAACTCGCCGTTGGGAAAAAGCACCCCTTGCGGTTCGATCATCACCTCCACCGTCGTGAGCGCCAGGTCTGGCGAGACTTCAACGCGATATTGGCTGGCCCCTCGAGCTTGCAGGAGAGGTCGAGTTTGAAAATGTGACAGAATAATTGGATGTATCATAAAAAGAGAGAATGGTCATGGGATTGGAATAGTATATTCCAAAAAGCCCCCTTCGTCAACTGTGCAGGTAACTGCTTGCTATTGCCAAAGAAGGCGAAATCTGATATACTGTACCTGGGTGTGCTGCAATAGCTTTTGCTGAGGAGGGCAAAGCAAAGGAGGCATTAACATGCGGCGAATGATCCTGAAGAAGCTGGCAGTACTGGCAGTCCTGGCTGGGCTGATGGGAATCAGCAACGCGCACATGAGCGATACGCCCTATGGGCCGCCAATGGCCCAATTCCCCTCAGGCACAACGGTCGTCTACGTGGTCTTCGGCTATGCTGATATGCAGAACGAGGAGATCAGGGTCAGGGTCTACGATCAGTTGGGCCGTATCCTGTTCGAGCAGGTCGAAGCGTACACAGGGTCTGGGACGGAGTCCATCGCAGTGTTGGGGCCAGGGGGAGGGGCCTTTGCCGATGGCTGGTATGTCACCAGGCTGTATGCGGGCAGCGTTGTGTTTCCGATTGTGAGCATCACCTGGGAGGTGGGTCAAGCGACCATCCCCACCTACACACCGACCAGCACGCCCACTATCACAGCAACGCCCACAGTTACGCCCACGCCGACGGCGACGCCTACGGCCTACTACTCTTTTGTGCCCCTCATCAGAAAAATGCCACCGACAACACCCACCTTTACACCGACACCGACAGGCACCTCTACCCCGTTTCCGACAGGCACTCGAACCTCTACGCCCACTCCAACTGTGACCCCTACGCCTACACCGAATACTACATTGAGGGAGGGAGAATAGTGAAACGTCTAGTCCTAAAACATTTGATGCTCATTGCGCTTGTTCTCTGCTTGGGCGCTCTGATGGTCAACGCCATCTACGCGGATATTACTCGTGCTTACATGAGCGATACGCCTGGAGGGCCAGAGATGACCCAATTCCCCTCGGGGACAAGCATGGTCTATGTTATCATTGACTACGCTTACATGCAGAACGAGGAGATCACAGTAAGGGTTTACGACAAGGTATGGAACGTCCTGTTCGAACAGGTCAAGACCTACACAGGGTCTGGGACAGAGACTATCGAGGTATCAAGTCCTGGGGGAGGAGCCTTCCCAGGCGGGCGGTATCTCACCAATTTGTATGCTGGTTTGTTTCCCATCAAGAGCATTATCTGGTTAGTTGAGGGGCCGCCCACCATCAAGACCTTCTTGCCCTGCGTTGTCAAGCGGTGGCTGTCACCTACTGCCTCACCCACGTTGAACCCGGCTGCCACTGCCGCGTCTGCGTTAATTTCTGCAACGGTACGAATAGAGCCCGTCCAATCCACAGTGACGGTGGGCGAGAGCTTCACCGTCTCGGTGATGATAGATGATGCCAGCGACCTGGGGGCCTTCGAGTTTGATTTGCTCTACCTTCCCGCCGTCGTCACCGTGGATGACGTGACGCTGGGGGCTTTTCTGGGGAGCACCGGGCGGTCGGTTATCCCCGTCGTTCCCATCATAGACAACGACGCGGGGAGGACCAGTTTCGGAGCGGCGACTATCGGCAGTGCTGCAGGGCCTAATGGGACGGGAGAGCTGGCCATTATTCATCTCGCCGCTCAAGGTGAGGGGGAGAGCTCGCTCGACCTTCAAAACGTCCTGCTGTTGGACACCCTCGTCAATCGCCAGGTAGCTACCGACGAGGACGGCTCAGTCGTAGTGAAGTCCGCGCCGACCCCGACCCCCACTCCCACCTGGACTCCCACGGCAACATCCACACCCACGCCGACTGCCACCCCCACTGTCACGCCTACGAGCACCGTGACACCAACGCCCACACCTACACCGACGGCGACACCATACAAGATCTACCTGCCCCTGGTGCTCAAGAAGCAAGAAAGTAGCAAGCCATGACGACAGCTTCTGTCGCCACCCTATGATATAATAGAAGCAAGATGCAACATTGGAGGATGAATGATGGCAGAAGATGAAACCATGAGCAAAGCGGCAAGGTTGCAAAAGATCGTTCATCTGTTATACCGCAACCCGCATGGCTTAACCACACAGGAGTTGGTTACGTTCTGTGGGGTTACAGCTCGGACCATTCAGCGCGATCTGAAGGATTTGGAGGCAGCGGGCATCCCGGTTTGGGGAGATGAGAAGGATGGGCGGCATGGCATCATCAAAGGCTACTATCTGCCTCCTATCCATTTCAATCTGGAGGAGGCCAGCGCCCTGTACTTAGCCGCCCGGCTCTTGGCCCGCTACAGCGATGAACACAATCCGATCATCGTGCACGCTCTAGCTAAGCTAGCCGGAGCCATGCCTGAAGTCATAGCCGCTCACATCCATCACACCATTCGCTCCCTGGCCTACCGACCCGAGAACCGCGCCTTTGCTCGTGTGCTGGAGGTCATTGCCCTGGGCTGGGCCACTGGGCGCAAGGTACGCATCTGGCACCAGGCGGCTGACAGCGAGAACGTGCATGAGTACCTGCTCTCTCCCTACTTCTTGGAGCCCTCCAGTGTCGGTTATGCCACCTATGCCATTGGCTACAGCACCTGGTTCAACGACGTGCACACCTTCAAACTGGAGCGCATTCGCAACGCGCAGTTGACCGAGGAGACCTTCGAGATTCCGGAGGACTTCGATGGGGCGGAGTTGCTGGGCAGTGCCTGGGGAGTGATGTTCGGGGACGAGGTGGAGGAAGTAGTGTTGCGCTTCTCGCCGCAGGTCACGCGGCGGGTGAAGGAGAGCGTATGGCATCCCTCGCAACAGTTAGAGGAGGGCGACGATGACGGCTGCATCCTGCGGGTGCGGGTGGCCCATCCGCTGGAAATGAAGCCATGGATCCGGGGGTGGGGGCCGGATTGTGAGGTTCTGACGCCGGAGTGGTTGTGGCAGGAGATTGCGGAGGAAATGAGAAGGGCGGCGGAGGTGTATATGGAGAACACACCAGTGGAGCAATGCGGGAGGTGAAAGAGAATGCTTAAATACACGGGACATCCCCTCGTTGACGTTGGGGTAGCGACGATTACAGCATTTACTGGCAAACGAGATCCGATCTGGCTTACCGAGGCCAATTTGGACGAAGTAGTTGACTACATCACTCGCGAGTACGTCAGGCAGCCGCTCAAGTCGTTCTTGACCGTTGCCTTCACCAGTAACGCCTGGTTCAGTCAAGATGCCTATAACCCGGATAAGCAAGGCCTAACGACTGAAGAGCGGGAACAACGGAGGCAGAAACGCCAAAAATGGGCACAGCATCACCTCAGACAATGGGCTTCTGAAGAAACTGGCACCGAGCGTGACGTGTTCACAGGTGAACCTTCGATAGCAGTTGAATTATCCGGAAAATTGCTACCGGGGCGAGCCGGACGAGCACAAGTGCCACTGGCACTGGGCGACGACTACATTAACTTCTACACCAACGGTATCCCTGGACTGCCCATTTCGGGTAAAACCATTCTGGTGCTGCAGGCCTTTCCATTGGGCTGTGCCAAGTGTAGTGGGCGTTTACTCGCTGTCCATTCCGACAATCCTGAACTGACCTATCATTTCGCGGCGACCTTCTTGCGCGAGAATCGCAAAGCGGTACAACTGGCACAGGCAACAGGTGACACGAAAATGCCCGAGACCCGGCTATCGCACCGTACACTGTTGATCGACACGTTGCTACAGGCAGACACTCTACAACGAGAAGCACGGGAAGACGAGCAACCTTTCTCATTGACGGCCTACCATTTGAGCAACGCCGGCCAGGGGCCAAAGCTCGACATCTACTACCTGCCACTGGAGATGACTGGCTTCCTGCGCGATATGCAGACTGCCGACTATCGTGATGAGTGGAATGCCATCGTTCACCGGGCGTGGGAGATAGCGCCCAAAAAGAAAGGAGGAAAGAAAGACGAAAAAACTTTCCAACCACGACGTAACTGGCTGTACGAAGACATGTTTGACTTGCCGGACAATGCGCCAAGGTTCTTGCGTATTTACTTTCTGCGCATTGCCCTGCGCTATGCCAGAGGCAAAACAGACCCGCGCGTTGACTATTCGCTGCAAAACGAGGCCAACCTGGTCTCGTGGAAGATCACAGAACATTTTTTAAGGAGGATTATGCATATGGACAAAGAGCGTATCGAGCAAATTCGCATGATGGGTGACCGGTTGGCGGACTATGTGAGCGGCCAAAATGATCGGCGCTTCTTCCGCGACTTCTTCACCGTGCAGCGTTACGACTACTTCCGCACAGCGCTCATCAAAGCCAATCTAGCTCACGTGAAGCGTGGTAATCCGCCGATCATTACTCTCGATCCATACATTGAGGTCTTCGAGGAGGGCCACGAGCTAGCTCGCCAAGACTGGCGATTGGCACGCGATCTGGTACTGATCCGCATGGTCGAACGCCTGTATGAGCAAGGCTGGTTGGGTAGAAACGTGGATGTGCTCCCTGAATCCACCGAAGGAGAAACCGAATCGGCCTGATGGCCGATTGGAGAAAATCAAAACACTAAGGAGGATTAAGCCATGTCATTCGTAACCGGTTTGATGCTAATTGATGCTCCCGCATCAGCGCTGAACAACCTGGGTAACATCCCCGGTGCGCGCACCGACAACATTGTCGGCGTGAAGCTAATCCGCGCCAGAGATGGGGCCTATCCCTATGTCTCGGCGCAGGCTTTTCGCTACTGGCTGCGCACCACGCTCGAGAATGCTGACCTAGGCTGGAAGGCAGCACCTATCTACCGCGAGATGAAGATTGCCTATACAGATGCCAACCCTGTCTTGTGGTGGGATGATGACCTGTTCGGCTACATGCGTGCGCCATCGAAAAAGACCGATGCCGTTGAAGCACGGGAAGCAGACGAGTCACGTGCTGATGAAACGCCGACAACTGACACCGTGACTCGTGTCTCACCTTTCCGAGTCAGTACGCTGGTTTCTATTGCCCCTGTCAGCATCACTGAGGACTTTGGCACGATGTCGCGGCACGAGGGAGACCCTGTGCCCCACGAGCACCAGTTCTACCGCACTACCCTTAAAGGCCTGTTCTCTCTTGACCTGCAAGCCTGCGGCGTTTTTTCCTACCGTCAGAAGACTGGCTATCGCAATCTGGACGATGTGCGCACCAAGTTGGCCAAAGAGAGGGGGTTGGAACATCTGAAGAAGGAGAAATCCTATCGTCTACCGCTTGACGAGCGGGTGCGGCGGATCAGTGCGCTATTCGAGGGGCTGGCTCACTTGGAAGGCGGGGCCAAGCAAGCCTTGCACTATACTGACGTCGCTCCAGCGCTGGTCATACTGGCCGTGACGAAAGGTGGTAATCACATCTTTGGCCACGTCATTGGTGCTTCTGGCTATGGCTTGCCCGAGCTGAAGGTTGATGCACTCAAAGAGGCCCTCACTGTCTTCGAGGACGATATCCTGTCGAACGTGTACGTCGGCTGGATGAAAGGCTACTTAGACGATGAACGGACCAAGTTTGAGGCTGCATTGGGTGACGGGGGACAACTGGCCATTTTTGCCAAGAAGGTGCAACTGAGCCACCCGCGTGAAGCGTTCCAGGCTCTGGTGGCCGATTTGCAAAAGCCTGAGAAGGCTGGCTGGTTGGGTTGAACAGCTTGTCAACGAGGAGGCGACTATGCACGCACTCAAAGTGGTGGCGGAAGGACTAACCACGTCCTTCCGTTACCCTCACTTCATGCAACAGATTCACCCCAGCTTCCAAATGCCACCGCCAGCGACTATCTATGGGCACATCTGCAGCGCGCTAGGGGAGTGGTTCGACCCCACCGGTGTCCAGTTCGCCTACCACTTCACTCACCAGGGCCAGGGTCAGAATGTTGACGTTGAGCATATCATCGTGCTCGGCCCATCGAGTGGCTATCTGCCGGGCACGAGAATCCCGAAGGTGCTGGAAGGCAATGTCAATCCTTTCGAGCGCGACCTGCTCTTTCAGCCTTGCCTGACGCTGTATATCAACCGGCCTGAATGGGAGTCAGCTTTCCGCAGCCCGCGCTATGCCGTGGTGCTGGGCCGCTCGCAAGACCTCTTCACCTACACCCATGTCGGCGTGGTTGAACTGGAGCGAGCCGATCGTGCTTACTTTGAACACACCCTCGCACCGCACGAGATGGCACTGCGAACTCTCCGTGGCGTGACCGTGCTGATGCCTCGCTACTTGGACTACACTCGAAATCGGGCACCGGTCTTCAGCCGCTATGTGGTTATCAGGGAGCGGATACTAAGCAATGAGTTCTATGAGTTCAGCGACCGGCCTAATGGCCCCTATTGAGTGTATCGGAAAATTCAGCTTCTACTCCCCTACGAGCGCGTTTCGG
>CAYUPJ010000161.1:0-10027 GCA_964446635.1 uncultured Anaerolineae bacterium | reverse complement strand
AACAACCTGGCGATGTTCGTCTTCGTCTTCTGGAGCCCGACCGCGCTGGAGAAGGCCGGCGTCAATTCGTGCCAGAACCCGGTCGGCACCGGCCCCTACAAGTTCGTCGAGTGGAGGCCGAACGAGCAAGTGGTGCTGGAGGCATTCGCCGACTACTGGGACAAGGCCAACGCGCCGAAGATGAAGAAGGTCATCATCCGCAACATCCCCAACAACTCCCAACGGATGCTGGCCCTGGCAGCGGGTGAGATCCATGGGATGGAAGGATTGGAGCCGGATGACGTGACCGCGGTCAAGGTTGATCCCAAGTTCAAGCTGATCCTGCGCCCGGCCAACACCACCGGCTACGTCGCCTTCAACTACAAGGTCAAGGAGTTCCAGGACCCGAAGGTACGCCAGGCCTTCGCCCACGCCATCAACAAGCAGGCTATCGTGGATGCCTTCTACGGTGGCACCGGCATGGCCGCCAAAGAGTTCCAGCCACCGGCGCTGTGGGGCTACAACGACAAGGTCGAGGACTGGAAGTACGACCCTGATGCGGCCAAGGCCTTACTGGCGGAGGCCGGCTTCCCGGAGGGCCTGAGCGAGATCACCTGGGAGGATGGCACGAAGGCACCGCTGGAGTTCTGGTACATGCCGGTCAGCCGACCGTACTATCCGAGCCCCAAGGACATCGCCACCGCCATCGCCGCTGACCTGGCCAAGGCCGGCATCCAGGTCTCGCTCCAGACAGTGGACTGGACCACCTACCTGGACAAGCGCAAGAACGGCCTGTTGCCACTGTACATGCTGGGCTGGACCGGCGACAACGGCGACCCCGACAACTTTGTCTGCTACTTCTTCTGCATGGACGCCAAGGACACGCCGATCATGCGCGAAGGCTTCGTCGCCGACAAGGAAGTGTCCGACCTGCTGAAGCAGGCAGCCACTCTGACCAAGCAGGAGGAGCGCGGCCCGCTGTATCAAGAGGCTGAGCAGATGATTCACGACCGGGTGCTGCGCGTCTTCATCGCCAACAACCAGCCGCCGCTGGGGTTCACGGCCAACGTCGAGGGCTACATCCCCAACCCGACCGGCACAGAGTTCTTTAATACGGTCGTGGTGAAGTAGATCAGGAAATCAGGGAATCAGGGAATCAGGGGAAACCCTGATTCCCTGATTCCCCAATTGCTGGCTGATGCTAAGCTATATTATCCGCCGTTTTCTGACCATTATCCCGGTCCTGCTCGGGGTCTCAGTTCTCGTCTTCAGTTTCATCCGCGTGATCCCTGGTGACCCGGCCACAGCTATGCTGGGCGAACGCGCCACACTTGAGAACGTGGCCCGCGTCCGCCATCAGCTTGGCCTGGACAAGCCGCTCTACGAGCAGTACCTGATCTACGTCAGCGGCGTGCTCCACGGCGACCTGGGTACGTCGGTGCTGCGCCAGGAGCCGGTCGCCCGCGAGTTGGTCCACCGCTTCCCGGCGACGATCGAGCTTTCGCTGGCGGCTATCCTGTTCGCGCTGCTGGTCGGCATCCCCAGTGGCATCCTCTCTGCCACCCGGCGAGGCTCGTTAATTGACAGCGTCAGCATGCTGGTCGCGTTGATCGGCGTCTCCATGCCCATTTTCTGGCTGGGGCTGATGTTATCTTTCGTCTTCGCTGTCATCTTGCACTGGCTGCCAACCAGCGGTCGGCTTACCGCGACGATGGAGTACCACCCCATCACCAACTTGGTGATCCTCGATAGCATCCTGCGGGGCAATGGGTCCCTGCTAGTAGATGCGTTACGCCATCTGGCCCTGCCGGCGGTCGCCCTGGGGACCATCCCGATGGCGATTATCGCCCGCATGACTCGCTCGGCTATGCTGGAGACGTTGGGCCAGGACTACATCCGAACCGCCCTGGCAAAGGGGCTGCACGAGCGGGTCATCATTCTGCGCCATGCGCTGCGCAACGCGCTGCTCCCGATCATCACTGTGGTTGGGCTGCAGGTAGGCATCCTTCTGTCCGGCGCCATCCTGACCGAGACGATTTTCGCTTGGCCGGGCATTGGCCGCTGGACCGTCGAGGCTATCTACGTCCGTGATTACCCGATTGTCCAGGGTGCCACGTTGTTCATCGCCAGCATCTTCGTCCTGGTCAACCTGACGGTGGATGTGTTGTATGCCTTTGTGGACCCGCGCATTCGCTACGAGTGACAGGAGAGTATGGCCGAGCTTGTGACTGAGGCGCCTTTGATTGTTCCCACCCTGGCCCGACCGCCGCGCAGCCTGTGGCGCGACGCCTGGCGCCGGCTGATCTCCAACCGCCTGGCTCGGCTGGGCATGGCGATCTCGGTCCTCTTCTTGCTGGTCGCGATCCTGGCGCCGATCGTCTCACCCTACGACGCGACCACCGACTCCAACCTGGTCCAGCGGCTCAAGCCGCCATCGCAGGCAAATCCTCTCGGCACTGATGAGCAAGGCCGAGATGTCCTGCGGCGACTCGCTCACGGCGCCCGGGCCTCGCTGGGTGTCGGGTTGGGGGCGGTGTCCATTGCCGTTTTCATCGGCACGCTCATCGGGTTGATCTCAGGCTTCTTGGGCCGATGGATGGACATGACCCTGATGTTCTTGATGGATATCATCCTCGCCTTCCCCGGACTCCTGCTGGCTGTTGCCGTAGTCGCCTTGATCGGCCCGGGGCTGCGCAACTCCATGGTGGCCATCAGCGTTGTCACCATCCCCATCTACGCCCGGATCGCCCGCTCGACGGTGTTGTCGCTCAAGGAGCAAGACTTTGTCAACGCGGCGCGCTGCGTCGGTGCGCCGTCGGACCGCATCCTGTTTCACCACATCTTCCCCAACAGCCTGTCGCCGATCATCGTCCAGGGGACACTGGGCATCGCCACTGCCATCCTCGAGACGGCGGCGCTGGGTTTCCTCGGCCTGGGCCAGCAGCCGCCCTACCCCGAGTGGGGGGCGATGCTGGCGGACACGGTGAAGTATCTCAATCGGGGTGCGTGGTGGGTATTGATATTCCCCGGTCTGGCGATCATGTTCACCGTGTTGGGCTACAACCTCTTGGGCGATGGCCTGCGGGATGCCCTGGACCCTCGCTTGCGTATAGCTTGACTTCCCTCGGGAAGCACACCTTGATTTCCCTTCGACAGGCTCAGGACAAGCGACAAGCTCAATCCAGGCTCAAAGGATTTTTAAGAAAGGAGGGATGAGGTAAAGAAGATAAGTAATTGCTGGCCTTCTGAGGGTTAAGATTTAACCCCCAACAAATTCAATGATCAAAGGAGAAAAAAAGATGTCAAGCAAAAGAACATGGTTTATAAATCTGATTTTGGTATTCGTGTTGTTAACGATGGGACTAGGTGTGGCCAGCGCTGCCCCGCCAGCCCAGGAAGGGACCACCTACACTGTGAAGCTGGGTGACAACCTCTGGACCCTGGCTGAGAAATACCTGGGCAATGGCGCGGCCTATCCAGCCATTGTGGGGGCCACCAACGACAAGACCAGCGTGGACAAGACCTTCGCTTACATCGCGAACCCCAGCCTGATCCACCCTGGTTGGAAGCTGCTGATCCCCACCGCCGAGGCGGCTGCGAAGTACCTGACCTTCAAGCTTCCGGTAATACCGGCGCCTGAGAAAGCACTCAACTTCATGTTGGTGCAGCACGCCTTGTGCGCCTGGGATTCCTTCTGGTGCACGGTGGAGCAGGGTATCGCCGATGCTGCGGAAGACATGGGCGTGGACGTCACGGTGCTGGGGCCGGACAAGTTTGATCTGGAGAAGACTGCTTCCCTGATTGACCAGGCGGTGGCGGCGCGGCCGGACGGCATCGCGCTGACGGTGAGCGACCCTGTCCTGTTCAAGGAGCCGATCATGCGGGCGATTAACGCGGGCATTCCGGTGATCGCCTACAACGCTGGTTCCGGTCCGATCAAGGATGGTATTCCCTACCTGACGTATCTGGGGCAGGATGAGTACCAGGGTGGTTACTTGGGCGGCTTGCGTCTGGTGGCTGTTGGTGGGAAGAAGGGGGTGTGCATCAACCACCAGGTTGGGCACGTTGGCCTGGATGCCCGCTGCAAGGGCTTCCTTGACGCCCTGGCGGAAAAGGGGCTTAAAGGCGAAGTGCTTAGCATCCCGATGGACCCGGCTGAGGCGCAGACCATCATTGACGACTACCACACCGCCAATCCGGACACCGACACCTTCCTGACCCTGGGGCCGGCGGGGGCCAACCCGTTCTACGCCTTCATGGAGGCGGCTGGCCTGAAGGCGGGCGAAGTGTTCCACGGTACCTTCGACCTGAGCCCGGAGATCGAGGCCAATATCAAGAATGGCACCACCCTGTTTGGCGTTGACCAGCAGCCCTACTTGCAGGGATACGAGGCCGTGATGTGGCTGGCCATGGTCAATCGCTACGGGATCACCCCGGCCCTGCCGGTTATGGCGACGGGTCCAGGCTTCGTGGACAAGAGCATCGTTGGCGCTACACCGAAGCCTGACAAGCCAGTCAACCTGATCATGGTCCAACATGCCTTGTGCGCCTGGGATTCCTTCTGGTGCGTGGTGCAGAAGGGCATAGATACGGCCGCTGAGCAAATGGGCGTTAAGGTCACGGTGCTGGGGCCGGACAAGTTCGACCTGGAGAAGACTGCTTCTCTCATTGACCAGGCGGCGGCGGCGAAACCGAACGGCATTGGGCTGACGGTGAGCGACCCTGTCCTGTTCAAGGAGCCGATCGTGCGGGCGATTAAGGCGGGCATTCCGGTGCTGGCCTACAACGCTGGTTCCGGTCCGCTCAAGGATGGCATCCCTTATCTGACCTATCTTGGACAGGATGAGTACCAGGGCGGTTATCAGGCTGGCCTGCGTCTGGTGGCTGCTGGTGGGAAGAAGGGGGTGTGCATCAACCACCAGGTTGGGCACGTTGGCCTGGATGCCCGCTGCAAGGGCTTCCTTGACGCCCTGGCGGAAAAGGGGCTTAAAGGCGAAGTGCTTAGCATCCCGATGGACCCGGCTGAGGCGCAGACCATCATTGACGACTACCACACCGCCAATCCGGACACTGACACCTTCCTGACCCTGGGGCCGGCCGGTGCCAACCCGTTCTACGCTTTCCTGGAGGCGGCTGGCCTGAAGGCGGGCGAAGTGTTCCACGGCACGTTCGACCTGAGCCCGGAGATCGTGGCCAACATCGAGAATGGGACCACCCTGTTTGGCATTGACCAGCAGCCTTTCCTGCAAGGTTACGGGGCGGTGATGATGTTGACCCTGCTCAATCGCCAAAACATCGTCCCAGCGTTGCCGGTCACGCCGACGGGTCCGGGCTTCGTGGACAAGAGCAACATCGCCATCGTGAAGGCTCTCGCTGGCGAGTACCGTTAGGTCGGTAGGCTGGTAGATTGGGAAACTGGTAAATTGGTAGTTGGGGCTTACCAATCTACCACCACCTCTGTCGCAAGCTGGAGTAGAAGGGGGAGGGCACTGATCTGGTGTTCCTCCCTCTTCTACAACTCATCTGTTTCGACAGGCTCAACACAAGTTGGAGGTGAATATGAGCGCTGCTGCGGCCTGGCAAAAGGGTGTCCGTCGCCTGTTTGCCGAATCTCCCATCGCAGGGCCATTGGCCACCCTGATGATTGTATTCATTCTTCTCTCGTTGTTCGTCCCCCAATTCTTTACCCTGCGGTCGGTGTCCGGCATCCTGAACGCGGCCACCCTGACGGGCATGGTCACCATTGGCGTGACGTTGCTGATGATCTCTGGCGAGTTTGATCTGTCGGTTGGCGCGCTGGTGGCGGCGGGAGGCTACCTGTTTGCGTTCAGCACCAAGGATGGTGGATCGCCTCTGGTGGGGGTGTTGCTGGCGTTGCTCATTCCTGCCATCCTGGGCGCCTTAAATGGCCTGATCTTGATCTGGACGGGAATCCCTTCGTTTATCATCACTCTGGGCAGCCAGTCTATTTACCGGGGGGCGGTGTGGCTCTTCTCCGGGGGCGCAATGCTGCAAACGGTAGAGAAACTTGCGGTCTACAATGTTTTCAACGGGCGTCTCGACGTGGTGAACAACCTGTTTCAGGATGCTAACTTCCGCACGGCGGCGTTATGGCTGGTTGGGGTGGCGCTCATTTTTCAATATGTGCTGACCCGTACCCGTTACGGCAATCACGTCTTTGCGACTGGTGGCAATCCGGGTGCAGCCAAGGCCCAGGGGGTTAACGTTAAGCTGGTCAAGGTGGTCAACTTTGCCATTTCCGGGGCGCTGTCTGGTTTTAGTGGCGTATTGCTGTTCAGCCAGTTCCAGACCGTGCTCGTGGCGAGCGGAGCGGGAGTCGAGCTGAGCGCGATTGCCGCCGCCGTGGTGGGTGGGGCCTCGCTCACCGGAGGGCATGGCAGCATTTGGGGCGCTTTACTCGGCGTCCTGTTGATCAGCGCCCTGCGCACGGGAGTAGTGCTGCTCAACATCCCGTTTATCCCGGCCGATAACTTTGAGGCCGTTGTGGGCGTAACGATTGTGGCCGCGGTGATCCTGAACAATTGGCTTCGCAGCCGGTCCTGATGTTTCGACAGGCTCAACACAAGCGTATGAGGAGAGTTCAGCATGAGCACGATTGGACACGAAGACACCCCCGTGGTGTATATGGAAAACATCGTCAAGCGCTTCGGCACCATTATTGCTCTGGATGGTGTGGATTTCACTGTCGAAAAGCAACAGGTGACGGCGCTGGTCGGTGATAACGGCGCTGGCAAGTCTACCCTGATCAAGATTCTGACGGGTGTCTACAGGCCCGACAGTGGGCAGATTTTCTTCGAGGGCCAACCCGTACAGATTCAGTCCCCCCGCGAAGCGCGCGCCCTGGGGATTGAAACGTGCTACCAGGATTTGGCGCTGGTGAACTTGATGAGCATTTCGCGTAATTTCTTCCTGGGGCGCGAGCTGGCGCGCCAGATCGGCCCGATCAACTGGCTCGATATGCGGAAGATGAGCGATCTAACACGCACCTCGTTGGCCGATGTGGGGATCAAGATCCGGGCGCCGTCTCAGAGGGTTGGGGAACTCTCCGGCGGTGAACGCCAATCCATTGCCATTGGTCGCGCCATGCACTTCGGGGCGAAACTGCTGATTCTGGATGAGCCGACCTCGGCGCTCTCGGTGGCCGAGACGCGCAAGGTGCTGACTTATACGCTCAACGCCAAGGAGCGTGGGCTGTCGGTCATTTTTATCAGCCACAACGTCCGTCACGTGTACCAGGTCGCCGATGCCTACACGATCCTCCGGCATGGCCGAAAAGTCGGTACATACGCCAAAGGTGAGCTGACGGAAGATGACATTGCTGACCTTATCACAGGGGAACGAGAGTATTAGACTTGTGCTATTCCCTTGAGTTCTTACGAGTTCCCAAAACGTGAAACGTGAAAGACGTGAAACGTGAAAAAAGGAGAGCTGTCCTTGCCATCTCTGACTGTCACTTTGACGCGGCTCCGCTTGAGGCTGGCTGAGTTCTCTGAAGTGGTGGCCTTGATCAGCTTCCTGGCGGTGTTTCTATTCTTTGCCACCGCCGCCGAGAACTTCCTGACCCCGATCTGCATTGCCAATATCTTGACCTTCGCCAGCATCACTGGCATCGTCGTCGTTGGTGTGGCCATGCTGATGATCTCGGGCGAGTTCGATCTGTCAGTTGGTTCAACCTTTGCCGTGGCGAGCTATGTCTTTGCCCTGAGCCTGAACGCCGGGGTTGCACCCGTGGCAGCGTTGCTTTTGGCCTTGCTGGTCAGTGCTTTGCTGGGGTTAGGGAACGGTCTGATCGTCACCTGGTCGGGCATCCCATCGTTCATTACCACCATGGGGACCATGCTGGCTTACCGGGGCATTGCGCGTGCCATAGGCGGCGGGGATTTTGCCTACTACACTGGCGAAAGGCCGCTGCTGTTCGACGTCTTGAACGGTCCTCTCGGTGTGCTCAACCGACTCTCCGATACCCCCAGCAATTTCCGTGTCTCCATCCTCTGGTTTATTGCCATTGCGATCGTGATGTCTCTGGTGTTAATGCGCACCCGATATGGCAACTGGGTATTTGCCACGGGGGGGAATCCTGGTGCGGCGTTGGCGCAGGGTGTGGCGGTCAAAAGAGTGAAGGTGATCAATTTTGTGTTGGCTGGATTCTTGGCAGGAGTGGCCAGCGTGATGCAGTTCGCCCACCGTACCAGTGTGGACCCTCTACGTGGAGAGGGTATGGAACTAGTCGCGGTGGCGGCATCCGTCATCGGTGGCGTGCGGCTCACTGGTGGGTTCGGCACCCTCATCGGCGCGAGCGTTGGCATGTTGTTGCTTACCATGCTTGAGCAAGGCCTGGTACTGATGAGAATACCCGTCCAAATCTTCCGTGCTGTGGCCGGTGCAATCCTGATTCTCTCGGTGATCGCTAACACGTATATCAGTCGGCGAGAACAATGAGGAGAATTCGGGAGGCTATGAGAGGTCCTCTGGAGATGTTTCGCCCGGACTTTCTGGTGATCGGCCATGTGACCAATGATTTGCAGGAGGATGGTTACACTATCGGAGGGACGGTGACCTTCGCCTCCCTGACCGCCCGCAATTTAGGGCAGCGAACCGCTGTGGTTACCAGCGCCTCTCCTGATTTGTGCTTCAACCCTCTTTATCGGGACATCGAGGTGCTTCGTCTGCCCTCGCCGGCGACGTCCACCTTCCAAAACCTCTACTCCACCAACGGCACTCGCACTCAGTTTCTCCGCGCTGTAGCTGAGCGGATAAAAGCCGAGGACATCCCCCCTGCCTGGCGGGAGGCTAAGATCGTCCTATTGGGCCCTCTGACAAACGAGATGGAGGGAAGCATTGTTAAGGCCTTTCCCCATTCGTTAGTTGGGGTCACCCCGCAGGGCTGGATGCGCTGTTGGGACGAAGAGGGTCGGGTTTTTCCCAGGCCCTGGGAGGATGCGGCCGAGGTTCTAAACTACGCCAGGGTGGTAGTCTTCAGTGAGAACGATGTGGAGAGAGATGAGAAAGTCATCCAGACCTACGCTCGAGTGGCGGATATCCTGGTGGTCACCAAAGGGGCAAGGGGGGCAACGGTCTACCACCAGGGCGAGGTCCGCCATTTCCCCGCTTTCGAAACCATAGAAGTAGATCCGACCGGGGCGGGCGATGTCTTTGCCGCTGCTTATTTGATCGAACTGGAGAGAAGCGGCGATCCCTATGCGGCGGCGCATTTCGCTAACTGCGTGGCTTCGTTCAACGTAGAGAAGCCGGGCACGAAGGGCATCCCCATTCTGGAGCAGGTGGAACAAAGGCTCGCGCAATTCCCCCGCACTTAGAGTGTGGAGCGACATGCAGTGGGTGGTAGAACTCGCCGGACTGCGGACGCAAGTCCGCCTAAGCGAAGCCCTGGCAGGCTCGCGCCTGCACTCCCCTGATTCCAAGCTATCAAAATCCGCCTCAAAGGCGAGACAAAATCAAGGAGGTTGACTGATGAAAGCGTTAGTTCTAACAGCCAAGTGGGAACCCCGGGAGGGGTACAAACTCTCGGAGTTCGAGAAGAAGACGGGTAAGGCCATCACTGGTAACGCTGTCTGGCGCTACCCGGAGTTCAAGGTGCAGGAAGTGAAGAAGCCCACCATCAAGCCGGACCAGGTGCTCATCCAGGTCAAGGCCTGCGGGGTCTGTGGCTCGGACATGCACTTCTACGAGACCGACGACCAGGGCTACATCCTCTACCCGGGCCTAACCAAGTTCCCCACGACCACGGGCCACGAGTTCTCCGGCCAGGTGGTCGAAGTGGGCAGCGAAGTCGAGGACCTGGAGGTCGGCGACATGGTCACCGCCGAGGAGATGATCTGGTGCGGCTACTGCGTCCCCTGTCGCAATGGCTTCCCGAACCAGTGCAGCAACCTGGAGGAGATTGGCTTCACCATCCCCGGCGCCTTCGCCGAATACATCGCCATCGGGGCCAAGTACTGCTGGAAGCTCAACGCCCTGATGGACCGCTTCGGCGACGAAAACAAGGTCTACGAAGCCGGGGCTCTGG
>CAYUPJ010000160.1:0-10099 GCA_964446635.1 uncultured Anaerolineae bacterium | reverse complement strand
TGAAGGCCCAGCGTAGAATCCGCGGGCTAGGCTGAAATTTAACAATGTCAAGTTAAGGACTACCCGATAATCCTCCACATTGCTCCCACCAGGTACGTCTTCCTGCCTGTCGTATTGAAGGGCTACTCCCGTTAGCGGCTTATCCCTTCGGAGAAGCGAAAGGCGCACGTTGCCTAACAGCCGGCAAGCATCAACGGCGTTTTGGGCAGATGAGATCCGACTGTTGGGAGCAAAGTGGCAGGTGTACCCGCGGGTGGTAGTAAGGTTTATCGCGCCTGATGTGCGTTAGGATTTGGAGAGTTGAAAGATGAACCTGAAATGCCTGGTCACCGGCGCAGCGGGCTTCATCGGCTCACATCTATCGGAGAGGCTGGTCGCCGAGGGATACGAGGTAATCGGGGTAGACTGCTTCACCGATTACTACCCTCGCCCGGTGAAGGAACGAAACCTGGCTGAGCTCCGCAACTCTGATCGCTTTCGCTTGTAACGAGGTTACACGATGAGAGAGCAGAAACGACCATTACGCATCATCAGCAGCGTGGCCCCCATCCGCATCTGTGACAACGGGGGATGGACGGATACCTGGTTCGCCGGGCACGGCAAAGTCTTCAACATTAGCGTCTATCCTTACGCCGAAGTGCAGATCGAGGTCTACCCCTGTTGCGACCAGGAAGATCGCGTTATCATCTACGCCGAGAACTACGGCGAGCGGTATGCACGGCATCTCGAAAGCGCAACCTGGGACCGCCATCCGCTGCTGGAGGCGGCCATCGAGCGCATGGGCGTGCCCGATGACATTGCCATTCAGATTAGCATCTACTCCGAAGCGCCTGCCGGTGCTTCCACCGGCACGTCGGCTGCTGTCACTGTGGCCCTCATTGGGGCGCTGGATTGCCTCACTCCTGGGCGTCTGAGCCCCCACGAGGTGGCCTACATGGCCCAGTCAATCGAAACAGAGATGCTTAAACAGCAGTGCGGCATTCAGGATCAGCTCTGTGCCGCCTATGGCGGCATCAACTACCTTGAGATGTTCCGGTATCCCTATGCCACGGTATCACAGATTCAAGTGCCAAATTCCATCTGGTGGGAGTTAGAGCGGCGGTTGGCCCTGATCTATCTGGGCAAATCCCACCGCTCGTCCGAGATCCACGAAAAGGTAATTCGCCACCTGGAGGACGCCGGGCCAACGGCCAGACAACTCGAAGCGCTGCGGGCCACCGCCGAGCCTTCGCGGGATGCAGTGTATGCAGGCGATTTTCCCGCTTTGGGGCGGGCCATGATCCAGAACACCGAGGCGCAGCGGGACCTGCATCCCGATCTGGTCAGTCCTGAGGCCCAACGGGTGATCGAAATCGCCCAGGCTCACGGTGCATTGGGCTGGAAAGTGAACGGCGCGGGCGGGGCGGGCGGTTCGCTTACTATTCTATGTGGGCCTTTGTCCCACGCCAAGCGAGCTATGATCCGTGAAATCGAACAGGAGAGCCCGCTTTTCCAAAACATCCCCATCTACCTCAGCCGCTTCGGTTTACGCGTATGGGAGACGCGGGATTCAAACACGTGCAAGAGGTGAAAGATGAAAAGGACAAATCTCTGGAAAGCTGCTCTGGCCGCTGTAAGCCTTTGGCTCATCCTGACTGCCGCTACCTTTTCCAGGCCGCCCCTTCTGCCAGCGGGTGCCCAGGACAGTGTGACCTTGGAGCTGGTGGCCCAGCTCAGGGGATCAACCTACGCTGTTCACGTGGTGGAGGACTACGCCTATATCGGCGAGGGGCCGAGGCTGGTGATCGTGGACATCTCTAACCCGGCCAACCCCACAGAGGTGGGGCGCACCGACCTGCTGCCCGACATCGTGGAGGACGTGCACGTTGAGGGGGACTATGCCTACGTTGCCGATAAGGGAGGAGGCCTGCGGGTCATCTCAGTCGCTGACAAGGCGAATCCCACTGAGGTGAGCCACTTCAACACGGGCTATGCACAAGGTGTTCACGTCGTAGGGGACTATGCCTATGTCGCCGATGATTGGCAGGGCCTGCGGGTTATCTCCGTTTCGGATAAGGCGAACCCCGCCGAGGTAGGCTTCTTCGACACGCCTGGTGCGGCGTACGGCGTCCACGTCGTAGGAGACTATGCCTACGTCGCCGATTACAATGAGGGTCTTCGGGTCATCTCGATTGCCGACAAGGCAAATCCTACCGAGGTGGGCTTCTTCGATACGCCTGGTGGGGCGCACGGCGTCCACGTCGTAGGGGATTACGCCTACGTCGCCGATTACAATGAGGGCCTGCGAGTCATCTCGGTTGCCGACAAGGCGAATCCATCGGAGGTTGGCTCCCTCGATATCCCCGGCTATACAAGGGGCATTCACGCCGCGGGGGACTACGCCTACGTCACCACTGATGGGGTCCTTCGCGTCATCTCGGTTACTGACAAAGCAAATCCCACCGAGGTAGGCTTCCTCAACACGCCTGGCATGGCATGGGGCGTTCATGTGGTGGAAGACTACGCATACCTCGCCGACCAACAGGACGGTCTGCGGATCATCTCGGTCGTTGACAAGGCGAACCCCACCGAGGTTGGCTTCTTCGATACGGCGGGCCTGCCAGAGGGCGTTCACGTCGTGGGAGACTACGCCTACGTTGCCGATTGGCGCGATGGCCTGCGGGTCATCTCGGTGTCTGACAAGGTGAACCCGGTAGAAGTTGGCTTCTTCGACACGCCCGGCGTGGCATGGGGCGTTCACGTGGTGGGGGACTATGCCTACGTCACTGATGGCTGGGCTGGCTTGCGTGTCATCTCCGTTTCGGACAAGGCCAATCCTACAGAGATAGGCTTCTTCGACACGCCTGATAATGCATATAGCGTTCACGTCATGGGAGACTACGCCTACGTCGCCGATGGAGAAGCTGGTCTCCGTATCATCTCCATTTTGGACAAGGTCAATCCTACGGAGGTAGGCTTTTTCGACACGCCTGGCAAGGCATACGGCGTTCACGTTGTTGGGGACTACGCCTATGTCGCCGCTGGAGAAGGTGGCCTCCGTATCATCTCCACTTTGGACAAGGCCAATCCTACAGAGACAGGCTTCTTCGACACGCCTGGCGAGGCATACAGTGTTCACGTCGTAGGGGACTATGCCTATGTCGCCAATGGGACCGAGGGCCTGTGGATCATCTCGGTTGCCGACAAAGCCAACCCCACCGAAGCGGGCTTCTTCGACACGGCTGGCTTGGCAAATGGCGTTCACATCGTGGGGGACTATGCATATGTCGCCGATGCATGGGCCGGCCTGCGGGTTATCTCCGTTTCGGACAAGGCCAACCCTACCGAGGTTGGCTACTTCAACACACCTGGCTGGGCAATGGCCGTTCACGTTATAGAAGATTATGCCTACGTCGCCGATCACGATGCTGGCTTTCTCATCTTGCATATCATAGAAGAGCCCACACCTACACCGACTTCTACACCAACGTCCACAGCCACGCCCACCTCAACGCCGACCAGCACGCCAACGGCTACCCGCACACCCACGCCCACGGCAACGCCGACTCTCACACCAACCCCTACAGCAACGCTAACTCCAACGCCGACCAGCACGGCTACGGCGACACCCGCCTACCATGTCTACTTGCCCTTGATACTCAAAGACTTCGGTCCGTAGGCTGGCAACCAATACTGCCCTCCCGCAGGCTGCGGAGCTTGCGGGAGGTGACAGAGGTGAGAGGAAGGTTGAATTTGAGCACTGGGCTCCCGGCTGGAAAAGTGAATAGGTCGGCTTTGACGACTGCCGCCCTTCGACAGGCTCAGGACACCGCAGCTAGGGCGTTACCCTACCTGCTGGTCATAATCGCTTTCGCGCTGCGCATCTACCGCATCACTTATCAAAGCATCTGGTGGGATGAAGCATACAGCGTCCATTTTGCCCGGCAGGATGGGAGGCTGATCGGCCAGCACGACGGGCTACCGGCAGGAGGGATGCGGCCCACCACGAGCTGGGTGCCCGGAGAGGTCATCACCGACGCACACGACATGGAGTTCAGCGACTTGGGGTATAGGGGAAGAGCCCTCATCGAGGTAGGATTGTACGAGTCGTTCACCATTGAGCGGGTTCCGACCGAGAAGGGGAGCGATCACCTGATCCTCCCCAGCGAGGTCGTGGTAAAAGGAGAACGATGATCAAAATCCAAAGTTGGAAATTGAAAGTTAGAAGTTGGAAGTGGGAATATTGTATCGCTCTGGCTCTGTTCATCATGGCCTTGCTGCCGCGGGTGTTGAACTTGAACGCTTTCATCACCTGGGACGAGCCCATGTGGACTTACCTGTCCATCAAGTTCCTGGCGGCACTGTTGAGAATAGACTTTGCCGGAACCTTTCTGGTTGGACACCCTGGGGTGATAACCACGTGGGCCGGAGCAACAGGTATATCTATTCAGCGCTTGCTGGGCTTCGGGTCTGCGGCCGATTTGGCCTGGTTGGATGGCCTGCCGACCCTGGATTACTGGTACCCGGAGGCCTTGCGTAAGATGGCTCCGTTCCTTCCAGCAGCAAAGCTGCCACTGGCGGTGCTCAACGCGGCCTGTGTCGTGGGTATCTACCTCCTCGCTAGGCGACTTTTTGACGCTAGGATCGGCCTCCTCTCCACTGTCCTCCTGGCCCTGGATCCCTTCCACCTCGCTCTCTCCCGTGTCCTGCACACTGACGCCCTGGCTGCGAACTTCATGATCCTCTCGCTGCTGAGCCTGCTGGTTCACCTGCGGAGGATTTCCGATTTGCGATTTTCGATTGCCGATTCTGTGAATCGAAAATCGGCAATCGGCAATCGAAAATTGGCGGTTAAGAGACCTTCGTCTATCGGAGGATGTTTCTACTTGCTGCTGTCCGGGGCCTTCGCTGGTTTGGCCTTCCTCAGCAAGTCCTATGCCCTTTTCCTCGTCCCTTTCACAGGCCTCTTGCTGGCCGTGACTTATCTGGCCAAAGAGCAGAACCCTCGCCAGGCAATCCCCTTGCTCCTTTGTTCCTTTGCTCCCTGGTGTATTATTGCTGCCCTCGTCTTCTTCCTCCTTTGGCCGGCCATGTGGGTTGATCCCCTGGGCACTATCCAAGACGTGCTTGATACAGCTTCCGGTTACGCCGCCGTTCCGTATGATACATCTAGATTCTTTATGGGAAAGGCCGTTGCCGATCCAGGGCCCTGGTTCTACCCTGTCGTCTTAGCGTTCCGCACGACACCGCTTACCGTGTTCGGTTTGGTGATAGCCATCCCCTTGCTTTTCAGCGGTCAGGAACATGTTAAACGTGAAGACGTGAAACGTGAAGACGTGAAACGTGAAGACGTGAAACGTGAAAACGTGAAACGTGAAGACGTGAAACGTGAAACCAATAAGGTGCAGAGAGGGAACTTGGTGGCTATACTTGCTTATGCCTGCTTTTTCACTATACTTATGACCCTGTGGGCGAAGAAGTACGATCGCTATATATTGTCTTCCAGCCTCGCCCTGGACATCGTGGCTGCTTGGGGACTGATCAGGCTTGGGGAGCTCATGAGCCAGTACCTCAGAAGGCGTTCTAAGGGCCGTCAGCTTTGGACTTTGGATATTGGATACTGGACATTGGGTATTGGATTTTGGATGTTGTTGTTTTTGCTCCAGGCTGGACACATCATCTCCTACCACCCGCACTACCTGGCATACTACAATCCTTTGCTGGGCGGTACACGCAGAGCTGTTCAAGTCTTGCCTGTGGGCTGGGGAGAGGGCATGGATTTGGCGGCCAGGTACTTAAATCAAAAAGAGGACGCGGCAGATCTTCGCGTCGCCACTTTTGGCATCCCGGGTTTCGCCCCCCTGTTCAAAGGCCAGACCGAGGCACTGACGGAGCATAACCTGGCCACCGCCGACTACGCCGTCCTCTACGTTAGCGATGTGCAACAAGAATCCCCTGGCACGGCTGCTCTCTACGGTCAACAGCAGCCTGAGCACGTGGTCAAAATCCACGGCGTAAACTACGCCTGGATATACCGCAATATCCACTACCAGGAACTGATCGCCTATCTGGTGAGCCAGGCTCGGCCGGATGACATTGTCTTGCTCGATGACACTTCGCCTTTCGTCAAACATTATCAAGGGCCCTTGTCTTACTATGTCATCCTCAATAGTCAGAGTTGGACCGAGATGGTTAAGAAGCTAACAGAGTCCGTTGGGCCCGTGCGCCTATGGTACGTTGCCTACCCGGGGAGCAACATGGGGAGTTGGATCAGCTACCAATTAAACACCCACGCCCTTCTTATTGACCAGGAGGCTCTTTCCCACACCACCGTCTCTTGTTATCTCCTTACCTCTGGACTTGCTCTGGAGTCCAGTCCTATCCAAGTCGAGCCAAATGTCAACTTCGGCCACTGCCTGCGGCTCATTGGCTACGGCTTCGCCGAGGACGTAATCGAGTACAGAAAACAGTTGGGGATAACCCTCCGTTGGCAGACCCTAGCGGAGATGCGGGAGATCTACGCCTTGTCCCTTCGCCTGGTTGACCAACAGGGGCACTTCTGGGGCCAAACAGATGAATGGCTGGAGAACGAGGCCTCCCTGGCTACCTATGCCTGGAAAGCGGGCGAGGTTAGCGAGAGGCATCATGCCCTCTCCCTCCTCCCCGGCACCCCGCCAGGCCGCTACCAGGTGAAGCTAGTTCTCTACCGCGTGGATACGCTACAAGGACTGGACATCCTGGACGAAAGGGGCGCGCCGGCGGGCACGGAGTACACTTTAGGAGCAACCTCCGTAGCCAGCCCCAGCGTGCCCCCGACTATCGAGGAACTCGCCATCCCCTACGACGTGCGTCACGACTTCGACGGCCAGGTGGAACTCCTGGGCTACGATCTCTCAGCTACGGAAGTGCGAGCAGGTGAAGTTGTGGGAATCATCTTCTTCTGGCGAGCGCTGCGCTCCATGGAAAGCGATTACCACCTTCACTTGCAGGTGCAAGATAGCGAAGGGCATGTCTGGGCTGCGGGGAAGTTTCCATTGGCCAATGAAGAGTACCCAACCAACCACTGGAAGGAAGGCGAGGTCATTCGCGGCCAATATGATCTGGTAATTGATGCCGCTGCTCCGACGGGGGAATTCTCCCTGCGGGCCAATTTGCTGGATGAGGCTAACGGCTTACCAGTGGAAAGGGAAGGTGTCAACCTGACGAGATTAACCGTAGTAGCCCCTGAGCGGCTTTTCACCGTTCCAACTGGGATTGAGCATCCTCTTCGAGCGAACTTAGCTGACAAGGTGGCCTTTCTCGGCTACGACCTCGATAAGACTGCCGTGAAGCCGGGCGGCACTCTGCATCTGGTTCTCTACTGGCAAGCCCTGGCCAAAATGCAGACCAGCTACATCGTCTTCGTCCACCTCCTCGACGCCCAAGATCGCACCTGGGGACAGAAAGATAATCCTCCTGTGAAGGGTACCTACCCAACCACGAGCTGGCTTCCCGGCGAGGTGGTGATAGACAAATACGAGATCATTGTAAACGCGGAGGCACTGGCAGGTGAGTACCAGATCGAAGTCGGCATGTACGACCTGGAGACCATGGACCGACTTCCCGCCGACGACGAGCAAGGAACCTCTTTGCCCAGCGACCGCATTCTATTGAGCAAAGTGAGAGTGGATTGAGGACTATGGACTGGGGACTTAGAACCATCAGACGACACTGGGCCATCATGGGCATCATCGTTGCTTTCATCGCCTTGAGTGCCACCTACAGTGTGGTAACGCCCATCTTCGAAGCCTCCGACGAGCTGTGGCACTATCCCTTCGTCAAGCACCTGGCGGACGGCAACGGCCTGCCCGTGCAAGATGCCAGCGTGGATCAGCCTTGGCGACAAGAGGGCAGCCAGCCTCCCTTGTACTATGCCCTGGGCGCTCTGGCTACTTTCTGGATTGACACCGACGATGCCTACGAGGGCCATCCTCCCCTCTTGTGGCACAACCCCCACGTGGACAACGGCCTTCTGACCGCCGACGGCAACACGAATTTGGTCGTCCACTCCCAGCAAGAGGCCTTCCCCTGGCACGGGACGGCCCTGGCCGTGCATCTCATACGTCTCCTCTCGGTGTTGATGGGAGCAGCTACCGTACTCCTGACCTACTTGCTTGCTCTGGAGATATTCCCTGGGCGAGAGGACGTAGCCCTCGGTGCGGCCGCCATCAACGCCTTCACTCCCATGTTTCTGTTCATCAGCGGCGCAGTCAACAACGACAACCTGGTGATACCGCTGTGTAGCCTGGCGCTGCTCATGATGCTCAAAATAGCCAATATCCGATATCCAATATCCAATCGCAATTGGGTATTGGATATCGGATATTGGGTATTGGGATTTGTGCTTGGCTTGGCGGCACTGACGAAGGAAAGTGCGCTGGGATTGTTCCCACTGGCCCTCCTGGCCGTAGCCATCCGCATCTGGTATCAACACCGCAATGCTCCACTTCTTAAGCGATTGGGGTTGGTCATTGGCCATTGGTCATTGGTCATTCTACCGGCTTTGGCTGTCAGTGGCTGGTGGTACTGGCGCAACTGGCACCTCTATGGCGACCCGCTGGGATGGAACGTGTTCCTGGACATCCTCGGTCGGCGTCACCCTCCTGCCACCCTCCGCCAGTTGTGGGGGGAAAGAGAGGGCTTCGCTATGTCCTACTGGGGGCTGTTCGGCGGGGTGAACGTGCCCCTGGACGCCTGGATCTACCGCCCGCTGAATCTCCTGGCCATCGTAGCTGCCCTGGGGGTGATCATCTTCTTGATTCGCAAATTGATTCGAGACCGCTTGCGGCCAGAAGCCTGGGTAGGAGTGGTGATCCTGTTAGCATGGCCGACCGTCGTGTTCGTATCCTTGATTCGCTGGGCGCTACAGACTTGGTCTTCCCAGGGGCGGCTGGTCTTTTCAGCCATCTCGGCCCTCTCGATCCTGCTCTTCCTGGGCCTGAGCCAGTTCGTGCCAAGGCGCTACACCAAAACGCTGGCTTGGGTGGTCAGCGGCCTGATGTTGGTTATCGCCGCCGTCACTCCCTTCCGCTACATCGAACCAGCCTACGCCAAACCCCACCTACTCTCTGAAACCGAGATCCAGGCTATCCCCAACCGCCTCGACATCTCCTTCGGCGGAGTGATGAAACTCCTGGGCTACGATCTCCCAATACCCAATATCCAATACCCAATATCCAATACCCAATATCCAATACCCATTAACCTAAAGCCCGACGATGCCCTCACCGTCACCCTCTACTGGCAATCCCTGTCCGAGATGAACCAGGACTACAGCACCTTCGTCCACTTGCTCGATGAGAACGAGCTCATCGTCGCTCAGCGAGACATGTACCCAGGCCAGGGTCTCTACCCCACCAGCCTTTGGTCAGTTGGAGAGGCCATCGCCAACCGCTACGTCCTCCGCCTGCCGGAGACGGCCTTCGCCCCCAACCAGGCTCAACTGGAGGTGGGGCTCTACGACTTCGCTACAGGGGAACGGCTGTTGGCTTACGGCCCCAACGGAGAGCCCCTGGGCGACAACGTTCGCTTTCAGGAAATCGAGATCCTGCCCCGAGCTGGGGCAGAAGTGCCTAACCCTGTCCATTTCAACTTCGGGAACAGGATTGCCCTCATCGGATATGACATGGACCGACGAACGGCTTCGCCTGGTGAGACCATCCACCTGACCCTCTACTGGCAGGCCCTGTCCAAAATGGAAGAGAATTACACCGTCTTCACCCACGTTTTGGGAGAAGAAAACCGCATCTGGGCGCAAAAGGATAGCTGGCCCCAGGGTGGCGATGCCCCCACCTCGACCTGGGAACCAGGCCAGACGATAGCGGACGAGTACGAACTCGTTATCTACGCCGACACTCCCCCCGACGTATACGACGTCGAAATAGGCTTCTACCTGGCGGAAACAGGAGACCGCCTGAGAATTGTAGGGGAGGGAGGTCGCCTCTTGGACGACCGCGTACTATTGAGCAAGGTGCGGGTGAAGTAGGGAGTAACGAGTAATGAGCCACGAGTAACGAGTAGGCATCCCCTCATCACTCATTTCTCGTTGACTCGTTGCCCCCACTATTCGCGGAGACTTACG
>CAYUPJ010000159.1:0-10120 GCA_964446635.1 uncultured Anaerolineae bacterium | reverse complement strand
CCTAAATCCCTTGAGGCTCTCTAAGACGCACGTCCAGGGCGGTGTGGCGCTGGGCGATCTTGTCGTTGCGGACGGCGATAGCGATGGCCTTCTTGGTGCCCACCAGCACCACCAACTCCTTGGCCCGGGTCACCGCCGTGTACAGGAGATTGCGCTGCAGCATGAGGTAGTGCTGGGTCAGGACAGGCATGACCACCGCCGGATACTCGCTGCCTTGACTCTTGTGGACACTCACGGCGTAGGCGTGAACCAACTCGTCCAGCTCGCTGAACTCGTAGGACACAGGGCGGTCGTCTATGCTTACCACCATGAGCTGATCCTCCAGATCAATGCGCACCACCCTGCCGATGTCGCCGTTGTAGACCTCTTTGTCGTAGTTGTTGCGGGTCTGCATCACCTTGTCGCCTAATCGAAACAGGCGGCCGGCCAATCGTCGCTCGCTTTTGGCCAGGCTGGGGGGATTGAGAGCTTCCTGCAAGCGAGCGTTGAGGTTCGAGACCCCTACCGCCCCTCGATACATGGGCGAGAGTACCTGGATGTCATCAAAGGGGTGATAGCCAAACTTGTGCGGAATGCGCGTCCTCACCAGGTCAACGACGAGATCGGCGGCCTTTTCGGGGTCCTCCTCGACGAAGAGAAAGAGGTCCTTGGCCCCTTTGGCGAACAGGGGCATCTGGCCGCGGTTGATGCGGTGGGCGTTGGCAACGATTAAACTGCCTTCGGCCTGGCGGAAGATCTCCTCCAGCCTGACCACGGCCACCTGGCCCGAGGCGATGATGTCATGTAGTACATTGCCGGCTCCCACGCTGGGCAACTGATCCACATCGCCCACCAGCAACAGGTGGCTGGCTGGGTCAATAGCCTTGAGCAGGTGGTTGGTGAGGAGGAGGTCGAGCATGGAGGCTTCGTCCACGATGACCATGTCCGCTTCCAGCGGGTGGTCCTCGTGGCGCTGGAAACCCTTCTGGGGCGAGAACTCGAGCAGGCGATGCACGGTTTTGGCCTCCCGGCCAGTGGCTTCGCTCAGGCGCTTGGCCGCCCGGCCCGTGGGCGAAGCCAGAGCATAGGAGTAGCCCTTCGCCTCCAGCAGCCGGATAATGGTTTGCACCGTGGTGGTCTTGCCCGTGCCGGGGCCACCGGTGAGCACCGTCACCTTGTTGGTGAGAGCCGTGCGCACCGCCTCCTGCTGTCTGGCGTTCAGGGGCTCACTTGTCCGCTCTACCAGGTAGGCGAAGCCCCGCTCCCAGTTGGCGGACTGATAGAAAGCCAGCCGGCTGCGCTCGACGTTGATGATGGTCCGCAGGCGGTTGGCTACCCCCACCTCGCCGTAGTAGAAAGGCAGCAGGTAAACGGCCTTCTCCTCTTTGATCGCAACCCCCGACTGCTCCTGAATAGAGTAGGTTATCTCCTCACAGTGAACCTGCTCCTCCTCTTCCAGCCGGGTGACTCCCTCCTCGACCAAATCCGAAGGCACGCTCAGCATCTCGGTGGCCTCCCTGACCAACCTTCCCTGTGGGGCATAGACGTGCCCTTCATCCGCCAACTGGCTCAGCACGTAGGCGATGCCGGCCGCCACCCGCTGCGGTGAATCGGTGGGCAGACCCAGTTTTTGGGCGATCTTGTCAGCGGTGAGAAAGCCGATGCCGTAGACGTCGCGGGCCAGACGGTAGGGGTCTTCGCGCACCACGTCCAGGGCCGCATCGCCGTACTGCTTGTAGATTTTGACCGCCAGGGAAGTGCTCACGTCGTGGCTTTGAAGGAAGAGCATCACCTCCTTGATGCTCCGCTGTTCATCCCAGGCTCGGGTGATCATCTCCACCCGCTTCTTGCCCACCCCCAGCACCTCGCGCAGGCGGTGGGGGTGGTGCTCGATGATGTCCAGCGTCTCCAGCCCGAAGCGCTTGACGATGCGCTTGGCCGTGACCGGGCCAATGCCTTTGATCAGGCCTGAGCCCAGGTACTTGCGGATGCCCTCCACCGTGGCTGGCAGCACCGTCTGATAGTTGACCACCTTGAACTGGCGGCCATACTGAGGATGGCTGGTCCAGAAGCCCTCCAGTCGCAGGCTCTCCCCCACGTTCGCGCTCATCAGGCTGCCCAACACCGTGACCAGGTCGCTTTGCCCCTCCGGCTGAAAGCGGGCCACAGTATAGCCATCCTCTTCGCTATAGTAGGTGATGCGCTCGACAGTGCCCTCCAACTTTTCCAGCACAGGACCCTCTTCTCTACGAAAAGCTGGCTTTATGATACCAGAAGTGGGGAAAAATGCAAACCATCCTATAGCAAGCTACGGGGTGGTTGGCTAAAGATGAATCCCTCTGAGTTCCCCCAAGTTCCTCTGATTTCCCCTGGTTGCACCCTCACAGAAACCCCGTGACGCTCACCTGAGTGTAGATTTCCCGCTCCTCCAGTTCCTTGAAGAAGGGTTCGGGTTCGATCACCGCCTCTGGGGGATGGACACCTGGCGGAATACGGCCCTCGGCCAGCCAGATGGCCGCGCGGGCCGAGGCCACACCTGTAGGGAGGGCACCCTTGCAGGTCAGTGTACCCAGCCGATAGGTCACGGCCTTCCCGTCCTTTTCCCCCCGCACCTCGGTGACGATTTCCTTTCCAGTTGCTTGCAGGTGGTGTGGAAGAGGCCGCCCATGTCGGTGTAAGGCACCCCGGCCTCCAGACAGGCCTCCATCACCTGCAGGTTGAAGTAGTAAACGGTGGCGTTCAAGCAAGCCTCTGCCCCTTTGAGCGTGCTGACCAGCGCGTCGTGGTCGGTCACGTCCACCGACTGGATCGCGATCTTGGGACTGCCGATATGCTCCGCCACCGTGCGAGCCTGAGTCAGATCCTGGTCGGCGATGATCACCTCTCGCACCCGCCGGTCGCCCGCCAGGTCCTGCACCGTGATGCAACCCATCTTCCCTGCGCCACCCAGTACAACAACTTTCATTTTTGCCTCCGTTGTGGTATAATTTGTCTGCTACTCTCGCCCAGGAGGATAGAGATGGATGCAATCCTTTTGAACCAATTAGACCAGGTCCAGCAGGACCTCCGCATTGTCCAGATGGCCGTCGAGGCGTTGCAAGCAAGAGTGAACGAGCTGATGTCCCGTGTTCAGGAGGGGACAAAGGCAGAAGGCCGTCCAACCAAGTTCACCGATCTGGAGGGCATCTGGGAGGGAGCGAACTTTAGCTACGAAGAGATCAAGGCAGCCGAGTACCAGGTACCTGAGGATCTGCTATGAGAACCTTCATCGTAGATACCCATACGTTAGCCTGGTTTGTCAGCCGGGACCGACGTCTGAGCGCCAAGGCCCGTACCGTTCTGCGGGATCCCAACGCTCGTCATCCCCGCCATCGTCTTGGCCGAGATCAAGTATCTGGCTCATAAGGATCGCCTTACGCCGACGTTGGATGAAGTGCTGCGCGTGATCAACAGCGACCGACGCTGTACCATCTACCCCGTTGACTTGAGTGTGATCAGCAAGGCCCCTCTAGGCCTGGACATCCACGACAGTCTGATCGTGGGGACGGCACTGGTACAGCGTGAGGCCATAACAGGTATCCTGACCCGAGACGAAGCCATTACCTCCTCCAAGCTCGTCCCCACTCTCTGGTAACCCCTCACAACTTCAGTTCATCCGCCACCCAGCCCAAGGCCAGTTCCTCCAGCTTGGCCCGCGTCGGGCAGCCGTTCTCGTCCCAGCCGTCCATCCCGTAGTAGAGCGCCTTGGCCGCGTCCACCTCCTCGGCGGTGATGGCTAGCCCATCGCTCTTCCCACCCTGCAGCGGGACCAGCAGTTTGGGCGGCATGGTGTCCGCCTCCGCGCCAACCCCCTCTCGGGCGTTGAAGGCTCGCAACAGGCTCAGCCGTCGCTCGCCCACCTTCATCAGCTCCCACAAGCTCGCGTTCCAGCCAGTGACTGCGCGCACGGCCTCCACCAACTGGCTGGGACCGTAGAGGTGCCAGGCCGGGCCGAAGACGAACTGGCACACGCTCACGCTGTCCAGGCAACTGTACATGTACTGGGTGTAGAGGGCGTAGCGCACTTTCTCCGCGTTCAGAACCTTCGATGGCTGGGGGTCCAGCAGATTCAGCTCTGCCATCCGGTCAGGATACCCCTTATAGGAGGGATCGTGCTCGTGGGACTGGTGGTCGGCGCCGAAGGGATTGACGATGTAGATCAGCGCCAGGCTGCGCTTGACCTGGGGCATGTGGGCCGGCAGTTCGTGGTTCTTCACTGCCACCACCAGGTCCTGACCCACGCCTAGGGCCTCGGCGGCGCGAGCTGAGCCCTCCCCCAGCACTTGCCCGAAGCCCTTTCGCTTGCCGATGCGCTCCACCATCTTCACCAGTGCCCCGGCGTTGCCGAATCGGAGCTCAATGCCGTCAGTGTCGTCAAGAGTGAGCAGCCCGCGCTCAAAGCAATCCATGGCCCAGGCGATGATCGCGCCGCAGGAGATGGTGTCCATACCGTACATGTTGCACGGTTGGTTGGCGCGGGCGATAGCCGCCAGGTCGGACACGCCGCAGTAGGAGCCCATGGTGCTGATAGTCTCGTACTCCGGGCCGCCGTAGCGGGGGTCCACCCGATAGGGCCCTTCTGCCACCTCCACCACCCGCTTGCAGCGGACCACGCAGCCAAAACAGGTGTCCTGCTCCTTGAGGATGGTCTCGGCCATCCGCTCGCCACTGATGGCCTCGGCTTCCTCAAAGAAACCACTGGCCTAGTTGCGGGTGGGTAGCCCCCCCGCCTTGTTCTGGGGAAGAAGGACCTCGGCGGTGCCAAACATCCCCATTCCATAGATGTCCGATTCCTCGAAGTGTTCGACTCCCCACTTGGCCAGCGCCTTCACCCCCTCAGGATCGGCCAGCTCAGGACGATTGCGCCCGCGCACGGCCACCGCCTTGAGGTTCTTGGAGGCCATCACCGTTGCCCATGCCGGTGCGACCGTTGGCGCGATTGGCGTTGTTGATCAGCGCGCCAAAGCAGACCCCCTTCTCGGCCGCCGGGCCGCACTGGAGGACCTGGATGCGCCTGTCACCCAGTTCTTCGCGAATGGCATCCTCCACATCGGCGGTGAAGCGACCCCAAAGGTGGGCCGCGTCCCGCAGCTCCGCCTCGCCATTGTGCACCCACAGGTAGACCGGCCGCTTGGCCTGGCCGCGGATGACGATGCCATCGAAGCCGGCGGCCTTGAGCTCCGCCGGCCAGAAGCCGCCGGCCTGCGAGTCGCCCACCAGGCCAGTGACGGGGGACTTGGCCGTGGCGCACACGCGGGACTGTCCGGAGAAGGGTGCACTCGTGACCACGCCGACCATCAAGCTGAGGGTGTTCTCTGCTCCCAACGGGTCGGCCCAAGGCGGGGTGTGCTTCAGGAGATAGTAGGCCCCCATGGCGCTCCCGCCCATGTACTGGCGATAAAAGGTCTCCTCTGGATCCTCTATCTCTGTCTCCCCCGTCGTCAAGTCAACGTGTAGGATCTTGCCGTGATATCCGTAGGGCATGGCAACCTCCGTCAGTTTCAACCCTAGAAAATCGCTTCCTCCAGGGCCTCTCTGCAAGCCACCAGAGCCTCGTCCACCTGCTCCTGGGTGACGACCAGCGGCGGAATCCAGCGGACGGTGTTGTCCCACGGGCCGCAGGTGAGGAGCAACAGGTGCCGCTTCAGGCAGCTCTTCACCACCGCCTTCGCCAGGTCCGTGGCTGGGGCGCCGTCAAGATCAGTGAACTCGGCGGCGACCATCAATCCCAGTCCCCGCACGTCGCCGATGACGGGGAAGTCGCTCTGCAATGCCCGCAGTCGCTCTATCAGCAGCGCCCCCATCCGCTGGGCGTTCTCCAGCAGGCCCTCGTCGCGGATAGCGCGGATGGTGGCCACGGCGGCGGCGCAGGCCACGGCGTTGCCACCGTAGGTGCCGCCGTGAGAGCCTGGGACCCACCGCTCCATCAGCTCCCGCCGGGCGGCGATTCCCGACAGCGGCAGTCCTGAGGCCAGCCCTTTGGCCATGGTCATAATGTCCGGCGCGACCCCGAAGTGCTGGATGGCGAACCACTTCCCGGTGCGCCCGAATCCCGACTGGATCTCATCGGCGATGAGCAGGATGTCGTGCTCGTCGCAGATGCGGCGCAGGCCCGCCAGAAAGCCGGGCGTCGGCACCACGTACCCGCCCTCCCCCAGCACTGGCTCCACCAGGATGGCCGCCGTCTCCGAGGGGGCGGTCTGGGTCTTCAACAAGAACTCTACCTCCCGCAGGCAGAAAGCCTCCGTGTCCTCAGGGCTCCAGCCGTAGCGGTAGGCGTAGGGATAGGGGGCGACGAAGACCCCCGCTGGCAGGGGCTGATAGCCGGCGCGGTAGATAGTCTTGGAGGTAGTGAGGGCCATGGTCAGGGCGGTGCGGCCGTGGAAACTGCCCTGGAAGACGATGACATTGGGCCGGCCGGTGGCGTGGCGGGCCAGTTTGACCGCTCCCTCCACCGCCTCCGCGCCGCTATTGGAGAAGAAGAAGCAATCCAGTCCCTGCGGCACAATCGCTCGCAGTTCTTCCGCCAACGCCAGGAGCGGTGGGTGGAAGATGATGTTGGCCTGACCGTGCAGGAGTTTAGTCGCCTGCTCCTGGATGGCCTGGACCACCTTCGGGTGGCAGTGGCCGGTGTTGGTCACGCCGATGCCCGACGTGAAATCCAGGTAGCGGGTGCCGTCCTGGTCGTAGATATACGCTCCCTCCGCCCGCTCCGCCACGATGGGGGTGTAGCGGGTCCAGACGGGGGAGATCAGATTGTCACTAGTTGTGCTCACGATGCCCTCCTAAAAATAGGCCGCTGGGCCACCCCATTTGGTTCAATCCTTTGACCTTCCCTCACCGCATCCTCGAAGTAGTTCAGTGTATCATCCACGTCCTGCTGCGAGTGGGCAACGCAGAGGAACCAGGGCTCGCGGCCGTCGGGATCGGGCACAGCGCCCCTGTGCACCAGGGCCATCACGATCTCCTCGTACAAGTGGTTGTCCGAGTTGAACCAGGTGCGGTAGTCGGTCGGTTCCTCCTGACAGAGGGCGATGCCGAACATCGCTGGGACGCCCAGCACGTGGTGGGCCACGCCGGCGTCGGTGAGGATGTGGCTGAGGCCCTGCATTAACGCTTTGCCACGCGCCTCGATAGTCTTGAGCGCGTCGCCCTGGGCGATGATCTCCAGGGTGGCATCGGCGGCAGCGGTGCCCGCCACGTTTCCGCAATAGGTACCTGCATGGGCCGTGCGGTCCGGCCCCACGCTGGCCATGATCTCTTTCTTGCCGGCGATGGCGGCGATGGGGAAACCGTTGCCCATGGCTTTGGCATAGGTGACCAGATCGGCGTGCACGCCAAAGTATTCCTGCGCACCACCCTGGGCGATGCGGAAGCCGGTTTTGACCTCATCGTTGATCATGACCATGCCGTACTGGTCGCATAACTGGCGGATGTGTTCCAGCCAGCCAGGCTGAGGCATGATGCTGGCCGCGTTGCCCATGATGGGCTCAACGATGATGGCGGCCACGTTGCCCCAGGCCTGCTTGACCGTGCGCTCCAGTGTCTCAAAGTCGTTGTAGGGCAGGGTGATCACCAGGTCGTAGATGGCCTTGGGGATACCGGAACTGGTCGGCGAAGGGGTAGGGCTACGGCGGTGGCCCAGGGCCGAGACCGGCGACGAGGCCGTGGAGAAGAGCATGTAATCGTACGTGCCGTGGTACTGGCCCTCGAACTTGATGATCTTTTCCCGGCCGGTGTGGGAGCGGGCGATGCGCAGGGCATGCATGGTGGCCTCGGCGCCAGAGTTGGCGAAGCGCACCATGTCCACGCCAGGGCACATTTGCACCAGTCGCTCGGCGACCTTGACCTCCAGCTCGTGGGTGAAGGCAAAGATCGTGCCGCTCTTGATGGCCTCGGCAACCCGCTCTACGACAGCGGGATGCCCGTGCCCCAGGATGACGGGGCCGAATCCCAGACGGTAGTCAATGTAGCGATTGCCGTCGAAGTCCCAGATGTATGCCCCTTCGGCGCGGGCCACGCCGATGTCGGCCCCTTCGCCCCACCAGCGAAAGTTGGACGATACGCCAAAAGGCATCACCTGGCGAGCGCGTTCAAAAAAAGCGTTGGTTTTGTCTGTGACGTGAGTTATTGTTAACCTCCCTTAGCCTGAAATTGCACCTCCTACGCCTGGACGCCGACCAGCCTCTTGGCCAGAGCAACGGCGGAGATGGCATCCTCGGCGTAGCCATCAGCGCCAATCTTATCGGCCCAGCTCTGGGTGACCGGGGCTCCGCCGACCATCATTTTCACCCGATCGCGGAGGCCAGCCTCTTGGAGGGCCTCGATGATCTTTTGCTGCTGCAGCATGGTGGTCGTCAGCAGCGCCGATGCGCCGACCAGGTTCGCGTTGCTGTCCTTGACTGCGGCGACGAAATCGGCGGCCGGCTTGTCAATGCCGATGTCGGTGACCGAAAAGCCATTGGCCGTGAGCATGGTACCCACCAGCGTCTTGCCGATCTCGTGCAGGTCGCCCTCCACCGTGCCCAGCACCACCCGGCCCAGCACCTCGCGCTGCTGGTCCCCGGCCAGGGCTGGCTCCAAGACAGCCAGGGCCGCCTTCATCGCCTCGCCCCCGATGATCAGGTCGGGCAAGAAGTACTCTCCGCTGGCAAACAGTTCGCCAACGCGATCAATGCCCGCAGTGAGTCCCTCATTGATGCAAGCTAGAGGATCGAGACCCTGGGCCAGGGCCTCCCTGGCCAGTTCCTCCGCGTCCTCCGGCTCCCCATCTATCACCGCCTGGGCCAACCTATCAAGAAGCTCTTTCCTCGACATATCCTCCTCCTAACACGAATTTACGAATCTACGAGTTTACGAATCTACGAATTCCTCAGGTGAATGGGGAGACTGTGCCCCGCTCGTGGCGGCTGCGCCTCGCCCCAGCGGTACGACAGCTTATAATTCGGCTCCTTTGTGGAAATCTGGTACAATACCAGTGCCCTACCTAATCCACGAAAGGAGCCGACACCATGTATTGTACCACATTGTTCTTTCAAAAGCGAATCTATCATGGCCTGTCCTTTCTCTTGGTCATCAGTTTGCTGTTTCAAGCCTTGCCTTGGACACGATCAGGATACAGCAGCCTTCCCCAGGAAGTGTGGGACGAGACGCTGGGGCCTTGGGTGAGCAGACGGCGGTCTGGCTGCCGTTATCATTGCCACACCTGGGTCGGGCGTCTTCACTTCTTGAAGCGATCGTCTCTTTGAGCTGAACGAGACCCTGATGACCCGGCTTGAGGCAGGGGAGGGTCTGACCCCCCAACTGACGTTGGAGGCGGGAGCTCTGAAAGAAGCCGTGGGGACGCCCATCACGCCGTTGAAGAAGAGGTTGCCCTTCGTCTATCGCCTGCAACGAGCGATCTTGGGCCAGTGGGAGGAGATAGACGATGGACAAGTTCTTTGTCCCCACTGTGGCTCTTCCCTGGTGGCTGGCAAGGAGAACACGCCTCGCACCAAGAAGTACCGCCACTCCTTCGGCAGGCTCAGGACAGGCCTGAGACAGGAGAATGGTGTCAGGTCGAAGGGTATCGCTACTATTGCCTCATTCGCGCTGTCTTTCCTAAGGCCATGCATCACGAGTGTGTTTTTCACGCCCTGCAATGGGCTCAACGACTGGTGAAAGAGGTCTACGGCAACGAGTATGCTCAGACCCACCCAGAAGCCGTGACCTTGAAGGAACAGATCTACCACATCTTCAAGGCCAAGAGCAAGAAGACGGTTCACAAACGCTATCGGAAAGTGATGGCCCTGAGAGAGGAGTACATCGCTCAGATGCCTGAGGCCCAACGCATCCCTTCGACAGGCTCAGGACAAGCTTCGATTTCCTGGAACATCACTACCCCAAACTGGTCAACGCTGTGGAGAACCCTCTCGCCCCACTGACCAACAACATGGTGGAACTGGTCATCCGTCGCTTCGACCAACACTATCAGAACCTGTGTGGCTTCGACAGCATTGGGACAACACGCAAATACTTACACCGGTTTGAGTTGATCTATCGTTTCACCCCTTTCGCCAAAGACAACCGACCAGTGAAAGGGCGAGAACAGGACATCCGCGGC
>CAYUPJ010000158.1:0-10346 GCA_964446635.1 uncultured Anaerolineae bacterium | reverse complement strand
CTAGCCAGTCGGCTATCTCCGGCTGTAAATCTGCTTGCCGTTGGGTCAGAAAAGTGCTAACGGCCGTCCAGTCGGGCTCGAGTTGGTAGATGTAGTGGTCTTTCTTAACCTCTTGCACCTCAACGGCTGCCAGCCGAGGCTTGACCAGATGGTCAATCAGGAGGTCAAGGCCCTTATCTTCCTGAGAGTTGTCTGTATCGAAGTGCAGCCAGCGATGGGGCGACAAGAGCTCGCGTTGACGCAGGTACAATAGGCAAAGTTGTAGATTGGCGGCCTCTAGCAGTCCCTCGATCTTGGCGAGTTGCGCGCTGATTTCGGCCAGGCGCGCCTCATAACGGGCGACGTTGGCCTTGCGCCGGGCAATGTTTCTTTCTACGAAATTCGTGGCGAACAGGCGGTCAATGATGGTGAGGCCTACCAATAGTATCTTATCGCTTGTCCTCATGGCCTTTGACCTTCAGCAAAACGACCTTCAGCAAAACCTCGTCTCCGACCTTCGCTTGCAGGGTTTGGGATGCACTGCCGCCGGATACGGAGATCTCCAAGTGATCCGAACTGCCGACGAGGGCCAGGAGCTCTCCCGACATCCCCTCAGCGTAGTTATGTGCTATACCCCGGATGCTCTGCCCTTTGATCTTGATGATACCCTCTCTCAGCAGGGGGTGATTAGCCAAATCGTTCGACATAATGCTCGTGATTAAATTACCAAAGCGGTCAACATGGATGATCTGGCCGACGATGGTCCCGTCGGGGCGAACTTGGGGCTGGGGCAGGTGGAAAGCGATGATCTCCGTCAGGGGTTTGCCCAGCTCGGCTAGTGGAATGCCTCGCGCCAGATAGGCGGCGACGGGGGCAAAGATGTCGCGGCCGTGGAAGGTGCGGCTGGCAGGGGATAGGTGGTAGCGGGGATTGACGAGGTTCACGATCTCTTCCACTTTCTCGTGAGCGACCACATAGCTCAGGACGCCATTGTCGGGGGCCACGAAAGTGGCCTGGGATGTCCGCAGGGCGATGGCCCGCCGCTCGCTGCCTACCCCCGGATCAACGACCACCACATGGATGGTGCCTTGGGGGAAGTAGCGGTAGGTAGCGTAGAGGGTATAGGCTGCCTCCCGCACATCCTGAGGCGGGATGTCGTGGGAGATATCAACAATGGTGGCTGTGGGAGCGATGCCCAGGATAACTCCCCTCATCGTCCCCACGTAGCCATCCGCCAGCCCGAAATCAGTGGTCAAGGTGATAATGCTCACCGTTTCTTGCCTCCCCTATAATTTTACTCCAGAGGGTGATTCTCGTCAAGGTCGTTTGACAAGCGAAGCAATGTTCCATATAATACACTTGGCGAAATTCCCTATTGACAAAGTAGAACATTTGTGCTACAATTAAAATAGAGCTATTTTCTCTCAGGAGACAGCTATGCCCACAGAGTACGATACCAGCGACATTCAGGTACTGGAATACCCGGAGAACATCCAACGCCGCCCCGGTATGTATGTAGGGGGCACAGGCCTGGCTGCCCTGCACCACCTGGCCCATGAGCTAATAGACAACGCTGTGGACGAGGCCCTGGCCGGAGCTTGCACCCACATTGACGTAGAGATCCACCCCGACGGCTCCCTCACCGTGACCGACAACGGCCGCGGCATCCCCGCCGGGATGCACCCGGAAAAAAACCGACCCACGCTGGAACTGATCTTTACTGAGTTGCACGCCGGGGGCAAATTTAAGGAAGGTAGCTATTCGACCAGCGGCGGGTTGCATGGCGTCGGCGTCAAGGCCACCAACGCGCTGTCCGAGTGGCTGGAGGTGCGGGTGCGGCGGGATGGTGTGATCTACTTTCAGCGCCACGAAAACGGCCTGCCGGTCACCCCAGTCCAGATTCTCGACCCGGCGGCCCCCAAGAAAGAAAATGTAGTAGTTGGGCACGTGGGGCAGGAGGGGGAGGAGAAGGTGATCAAAGCCCACGCCGACAAGAAACTGGGCACCGGCTCGACGATTACTTTCAGGCCCAGCTCCCGCTTCATGGATACCACCGACTTTGACTTTGACGTCATGTCCCGTCGCTTGCAGGTAATCGCTTTCCTGCTGCCGGGCGTGACCGTCGAGTTCACCGATGGCCGAAAAAAGAAAACGCGCCAAAAACGCTTCTGCTACGAAGGCGGCCTGGTCGAGTACGTCAGGTGGCTCAACGAGGACCGCAGGCCAATCCATCATGCCCCTGTTGAGGTCAGCGGGAAACAGAATGGGGTGGCCATTGAGGCCGTGCTCCAATGGCATACCGACGTAGACGATAGTGAGATCGTCAGCTTTGTCAACACCATTCCCACACCCGATGGGGGCAAGCATGTGGCCGGCTTCAAAAGCGCCATCACCAAAGCCATCAACCAGTTCGCTTCGGAGAAAAAGCTGACCAAAGAGAAGGGAGAGGCCAGCATTCGCGGCAGCGATGCCCTGGCCGGGCTGACGGCAGTGCTCAAGCTCTCGATGCAAGATCCTCACTTCACCAGCCAAACGAAGACGCAGTTGGCCAGCGACCAAGTGCAGGGTATCGTCCACAGCATCGTCTACGAAGGATTGCTGGAGGAGTTGCGCAAAAAGGTCTCGCTGGGCAAGACCATCGTCCAGCAGGCCCAGGCGGCAGCCCAGGCACGGGTGGCGGCCAGCAAGGCTCGTTCGCTGGTCATCCGGCGCAGCGTGTTGGATGCGGTGGACTCAGGTCTGCCGGGCAAGCTGGCTGACGTGAGCAAGGGCACGCCGACCGAGCAGACGGTGCTGTATATCGTCGAGGGGGACAGCGCTGGCGGTCCGTGCAAGATGGCCCGCGACCGGCGCTATCACGCCATCTTACCATTGCGGGGCAAACCCCTCAACGTGGAGGGGGTCAAGCTGACTCGCCTGTTGAGCAACAACGAGATCAGGGCCATCATCGCGGCGGTCGGTGGCGGGGTCGGGGCCGATTTCAACGTCGAGGATATGCGCTACGGTGGAGTAGCACTGTTGACCGATGCAGATGTGGACGGCGACCACATCCGCACCTTGCTGTACACCCTGTTTTGGCGCTACATGCGCCCCATGGTGGAGGCGGGCCGGCTCTACGTGGCTGTGGCGCCCCTCTATCTGCTGCGCAAGGGGAAGCAGGCCCACTATGCCTACTCTGACCGGGAGCGAGATACCATTCTGGAGAAGTGGGACCGAAGCGGTGTCACGATCCAGCGCTACAAGGGATTGGGCGAGATGAACCCTGAGCAGTTGCGTGAGACGGTCTTTCAGGTCAGTGATGATGGCCCATTTACCGATAGCCTGCGCCGGGTGATCGTGGAGGACGTGCACCACGCCAACCAGATCATCAGCACCCTGATGGGCAAGTCGGCTCGCAGCCGCCGGAGTTGGCTGTTGGAACGTTGGCGCGAGGAAGATAGCGGTGAGAACGGAGACGAGGACGAAGAGGTGACAGAGGATGGCGACTGAGGCGATTTCGTTGACGACAGACCTGGAGCAGGCGTACTTTCAATACGCCGTCGAGACGATCACCGACCGCGCGCTGCCCCGCGTCGAGGACGGGCTCAAGCCGGTGCAGCGGCGTATCCTGTACGCCATGCACGATATGGGCTTGCACCACGACAAGCCCCACAAGAAATCGGCCCGCGTGGTGGGGGAGTGTCTCGGGAAGTACCATCCTCACGGTGACCAGTCGGTCTATCTGGCCATGGTGCGCATGGGGCAGGATTTCTCCATGCGCCACCCTCTCATAGACGGCCAGGGCAACTTTGGCAGCGTTGATGGAGATCCCCCGGCTGCGATGCGCTACACCGAGGCGCGGTTGGCCGAAATCGCTGAGTTTATACTCCAGGACATTGATCAGGACACGGTGGACTTTGTGGACAACTTTGACAGCAGCCTGCAGGAGCCGGTCATCCTGCCGTCGGCATTGCCCAACCTGCTGGTCAACGGGGCCATGGGCATCGCCGTGGGCATGGCCACCAACATCCCGCCCCACAATCTGGGCGAGGTCTGCGACGCAGTGGCCCACGTGGCCAGCCACTGGAGCAAGCGAGACAAGATCACCGTGGGTGAGTTAATGGAAATCATCCCCGGCCCCGACTTTCCCACCGGTGGGGTGATCTATCGTTATCGGGAGGGCGAATCGGCGAATGGGCGAATGAGCGAGGGCAGGGTTGATATCATTCGCACTGCTTACGAGACCGGGCGGGGACGGATCGTCACTCAGGCGCGGGTGGATATGGAAGACATTGGCGGGGGCAAGTTTAACATCATCGTCACCGAATTGCCCTACGCCGTGCAGAAATCCACCGTGCTGGAGCGCATCGCCCGCGAGGTGCGAGAGGGAAAGATCGGCGGCGTCACCGATCTGCGCGACGAGTCGGACTACGAGGGCATGCGGGTGATCATTGAGGTCAGCCGCGTGGCCGACGCCCACGAGGTGCTGGAGAGCGTATTGAGCCATAGCCAGTTGCGTGAGACCTTCGGCGTCAACGCCCTGGCCCTGGTCGCTGAGCGAGTTAATGGGGACACCATCGTGCGCCCGCAACGGCTCTCGCTGTCCGATATGCTGATTTATTTTGTCGAGCACCGGCTAGATGTCATCGTCCGCCGCAGCCGCTACGAGTTGGCCAAACGCGAGGCCCGGCTGCATATTGTCCAGGGGTTGCTGAAGGCGTTGGATGTGATTGACGAGGTGATTGACACCATCCGCCGCAGTCGCACCAGCGAGTCAGCAGAGGGCAACCTGGTTAAGACATTTGGGTTTACCCAAGTCCAGGCCGAGGCGATTTTGGCCATGCAGTTGCGGCGGCTGGCGGCTTTGGAGCGTCGCAAGTTGGCCGATGAGGAGAAAGAGCTCAAGGTCCGCATCGAATACCTCAAGGGGCTACTCCGCTCAGAAAAGCGCCGCCTGGAGGTGGTGGTCGAAGAGACGCGGGCGATTAAAGACAAGTTCGCCACGCCTCGCAAAACGGTGATTCTGACCGAAGAGAGGCGGCGAGGCAGCATCGTGACCGAGGCTGAACTAGCCGTGCCTGAGGAGCCGCAGGTGGTGGTCGTGACCACCCGCGGCGTGCAGCGCCACGATGCCAGCCGCTTCGGATACCGCGTCAGTGCCGGGGCGACCAGCCGGGCGGTCGAGGCCCACCGGATACATCTGCGAACCGAGCCGGAAGATACGGTGGTGCTGGTCTCCAGCCGGGGGCGGGCCTGGTGGGGGACGGTGGGTCGCCTGCCCAGGTCAGCCGGTTTCGAAGAGCTAGGGTTGAGCAAGGGCGAGCGAGTCGTCGGTGTCGGCATCCTGTCAGAGAAAACTTGTACTGAGCCTGTCCTGAGCTTAGTCGAAGGGCCTTGTCGAAGTAGCTGCCTGGTCCTGGGCACGCGGCGGGGTCAGGTCAAGCGCGTCAAGGCCGAGGATGTCAAATCCACCGCCGAGGCCTCTTGGGCCATGGTGGTTGGTCTGGGAGGCGAAGATGACGCGGTGCTCTTCGCCGGCGTCGGGGGCGATGAAGCCCAGGTGATGTTCTTTGGCCCCAAATACGCCAACCGTTTTGTAGCAGGGGACGTCAACCCCCAGGCTACCCCTTCGGCCAGAGGTATGCTGGGCATCAAGGTGCGTAAGGGCGATCGTTTGCTGGGCGGGATAGTGCTCAGTGATCCCACTGCTGACCTGGGCGTGGTCGTAGTCAGCAAGAATGGCTACGTCAAGCGGGTGCCGCTAGGGGAGTTCCCGGTGCAAGGGCGGGGCGGTCAGGGTGTGTTGTTGTTCAACCAGACCACGGCGACCGGCCCGGTGGTTGCGGTGATGGCGGGGCCGATGGCCGGCTCGGTGGACTCGATTTCTGTTGACGAGAAGCGGCAACGCCTGGATGAAGTGCCGGTGGCGAACCGATCCAACCGCGGCGAGAAGCTGGTCGAGTTGGAAGAGGTGGCCGAAGTAGCCGTATTGTGAAACAAAGCAAGGCAGGTCAGAAGAATGCGCACTCCGGCAGGGACTGAGTGCAGTTTCTACTACGAGGACTATCACCGAGGGCGGGAACACCAGGAGTGCCGCCTCATCGCTCGCAACCGGGCTTCGGAGCGCTGGACTCCGGACCTATGCAAGACCTGCCCGGTGCCCCGTATCCTGCAGGCCAACGCCTGTCCCCACATGATCCTGGAGGCCCGAGTGGGGCGGCGCTTCGGTTTGTTGCGCCGCGTACAGATCGAAGCCTTCTGCACGCTGCAGATGAGCGAGGTAGCCGATCCCATGGTGGGGTGCGGTGAGTGTCATCGCCACCGACCTGGTGCTGCCATCCTGGGTCTGGATGAAAGATAGAGAGGTCTGAACGTTATTGATCAGGAGAGCCGCTTCCGGTTTAGGAGCGGCTTTCCGTGCATATCCACAAAGCTTGGTTCTCAGTTTTGCATCGCTTGCACAGATTTCAGCCAATTTCATTCTATTTAATTGACAATTCGGCAAAATGGTGCTATACTATATAGTAGCATTGTTGCCAGGCACTACGATATGTAGTGTATTTGGACTCGTCGTTTCTGCTTTGAACATTTCACTTCAGGGCATTTGCCTTTTGTGAAAATCCATAGTATAATTATTTCAACTATTACTCCTTTTGCCCGCTATCCATCCCCGAGTTCTTCCAAATTCTAGAGGGTAGCCACGCGGCCTGCTGGAGGAAGTGATGCTTGGCACTTGGACTGGTATCTCAGCGGCAGGGAAGATGCGAGGCAGCAAATTATAAGCCACTTCTTTGAAAGCTCAATAGAAAGGGGGAGCCATGCGTAACGTATTCTTTGTCAAAAAGCCGGTCGTGCAAGTAGCTTTGATCCTCTTGCTCCTGGCGGTGGTTGCCGTAGTATTCACCAGGGCGCAGGACTACACCTGGGCGACCTTGAGCCCAGATACCTACCACACCCTCAGGGTCTACGGAGGGCCAGGATGGCCCAAGCTGGACGGCAATATGGGGGCTGGATCTGGTGTTGCCACGGACGAGATCACCAGCCGTCTGGCCGAAACCCAGCCCTACACGGAGCCACTCTCTATATTCAATCCCCAATTGGCCCAAGCCCCTTGGAAAGACTCCATCACCTGGAATCCGCTCTGGATGTCGGAGCTGGAAACCTTCGACGAGAACTGGGCTAAGGATCTGTATGAGAAGCTCTTTGCCTCAGGTCTCAATGCCTCGGAGAAGGTCTGGTTCCGCATGTGGTATGAGCCCGAACACTGGGACAAGGACCTGAACTCCAGCGGGGACTTCGATCGCGACGCCAGCGGCCAGCCCGAGGCTCCTATGAACCCCACTCCCACCAACATTGATGAGTGGTACCCTGCCATCATGCAGGAGTTCACTTATATGTTGATGGAGTTGCGTCCTATCGCCAACAAGCCGGAGCCGATGGCGGGACAGGCCGGCACGGTGAGCTTCGTCTTCCCCGTGGGCATGAGGTACGCAGATCTTTTTGACCCCTCCTACGGCTATGGCTTGACCAGCCTGGACGCCAACTTCGATGGAATCCCCGACATCGTGCACGTGGAAAGCGAGCTCAGCCTCTTCAACAAGACCGACATCGCTGCCGACTTCGATGGGAACGGCTTTATTGACCCATTGGATACAGACGGGATTCAACTGAGCGGGGATGAATTGGCGGCATTCCGGCTAAACACGATGTCCGTGCCGGTGACGCCAACTGCCCAGAGCTACATCCAGTTCCTGGACCATCTGGTCAGGTTGGACTCCGTGTTCGATTTCGGCGCTGTGGTGGAGATTTATTACACCGGCGACCTGATGCCCAAGTCCCTGGGTTTCCAGCTCTTGGGTATAGGGGATATGGCCCTGGCCGGTACTTCAGGACCGCCACAATTCATTGAGGGAGTGGCCAATGGTGGGCCAGGAACCAATATGTGCAACTTCCCCACGGGTCCCTTCTTCGTGTATCTCGACAGCGTTGACACAGACGAGGAGACTGCCAGGCTTATGCTGGGCCGTGCCCTGGGCGCTACCTACAGCGGCATGGAGGATACTGTGCCTGGCCTGCCTGACAGGCGACCGGGGGATCCCTGGTTCCTGAAGCGGTTCTACGTTGACGGTCACGAGTACAACGTGGTGGCCATCAAGACAGAAGGACTCGGCCCAGTCTATGTCCACGACTGCGATCTGGATGATGGCTTCCAGGAAGGTCCTCCACCGGGATCTGCAGGCCCCGGCGGTGACGGTATCGTTGACGTTACCCCAGGTGAAGACTTGAGCTTCTTCAAGTTCATCACTATCAGGACGCCCATCCCCAAAGTGCCAGTCCTTATCGAACAGCACTCAGTGAATCTGCAGGACTATGACCTTGAGGATTGGTTATCGGTGATGCCGCCCTACAACTACGAGCACTACATCATCGAGGATATCCAGGTCCTCACTGCCTTCGACGTAAGCGAGGGTACAGTGGATTACCTCGGTAAACTGGTAGGGCCAGTGCCGCCTATTCTGCAAAAGAACGGTCCCATCCCCTACGTGGGCGTGGGGCCTTACAGCCCCTACGATCGCGAGAGAGAGATGTACCTCACCTACATCGAAGAGGATACGAACCCGCAGTTCCTGGGCGAGCTGAAGGAGAAGTATGGGGAAATCACGACAACAACGACTATCACCGAGTTCTGGTACGTGGAGCAGTGGTGGACCCGACCCTGGGAGTACACTGAGTTCATACTGCCCGACATCCGCGACGACATCACCGGAGTAGATGACCCAGACCTGTACCTGCTAACCAGCGCTTTCACTGCCCCACAGGCTGAATATCTGCAATGGCTGCAGGATGTGGCCGTTCCTATGACTTACACCACGACGGTAAACACGATGCCGGCTGGATGGAGGCCCAGGGTCAAGTTCTGGTTCGACCCGGCCGTAGGGGGCAAGAAATACAAGGACCAGAATGGGCTGAGGATTTACGGCATGGATCGTCCAGTTGTAACGGGCCCGTATGGCTACTTCTACACAGGCCCTGGGAATCTGTGCACAACGGACCCAGTCAACGTGAACTACCTGGTGGATATCCCTCCCTATACTGATCCCTGGGCTCCCTTTAATCCCCAACTTCCCGAGGCGCCGCGCAAGGACTCTCTGACCTTCAATCCAGCTTACATGAATGAATTCAGCTATCCTAGCGATGACCTGTACAATCTCTATCGCCAGATAGCCATCGAGGAACGCGATGCCCGAGAGAAGGTCTTCCTCAGGATGTGGTACGAACCGATCTATCTGGACAAAGTCCTGCGCGGTGGGGTGTATACTCCAACGTGCTCCATCACGGTCACCGAGGTCTATACCTTCCCGGCGGTGATGCAAGAATTTACTTACATGTTCTTGGACACCCAGGACTTGCCCAGCCATGGGCAGCCGAAAACGAGCCGTTTGGCCTTCCCCAGCGGCACGGCAGCCGATGAGCTGCCGGCCCCGGACTTGGTCACCGGAGACCTGCCTCCTGCCCACCTGCCCAGCTTCGGCTATGGCCTGACTACCTTCGATGCAGATTTCGATGGCAGCCATGACATCGTCACCATCCACAGTGAGGAGACCATCTCTGAAACTCTGGGCATAGGGGTGGACTTCGATGGGAATGGTGTGATTGATCAGTTGGACATAGACGGGGTGGAGCTGAGTGGGGACGAGCTGGTGGTTTTAGCGGTGGAGAACATTATCCTGGCGCGGGGCGAGAGCGCCATGTTTTTGGATCACTTGATCAGGTTGGACAACGTGACTGCCAGCGGTGCAGACTTTGATATCTGGTACACAGGTGGAGGGTTACATTCTCCCGCGCCCTACTCATTGCATCCAGACTATAAGGCGACACAGAGCCTCAGCCTGAAAGAGATGGCGCTGATCTACAAGAACTCCATCAGGAAGCGCAGCGAAGGTCAAAACACCATCGGCTGGCCGGGCGGGGCGTGGGGCCCCTGGTTCGTCTATCTGAAGACCACCAACACAGCCCAGGAGACAGTGGTGGTGACCATCGGCCGCGCCTTGGGAGCCACCCACTCGGCCATAGACAACGGCGCAGGGGCGCATGACCTGCTGCCCGGCGATCCGTGGTGGCTCAAGCGGTTCTTCGTGGATGGCCACGAGTACAACGTGGTGGCCATCAAGACCGTCCCGGCCGACATCACCAACCCGGGCGACGAAGCCTTCGAGTTCAAGTACATCACCATCAGGACGCCGGTGCCCAAGGTCAACTTCGTCAACACCCAGGATTCTCAGAAACTGGAGGGATATTACCTGGGCACCGTCCTCGGTGAGGATACCAGCATCATCTCGGTCATGCCGCCCTTCAACTTCCACCACACGCGGGTGGAGGACATCCAG
>CAYUPJ010000157.1:0-10509 GCA_964446635.1 uncultured Anaerolineae bacterium | reverse complement strand
GTAGATCCAAGATTTCCAGCAGAGGTGGCTCTCATGCCTGTCCTGAGCGTAGCCGAAGGGCCGCCGGTTCGCGGGCGTGGGAGCCCGCTCTGCTCAGAATCTGGATCTATTGATGCTCTATCTTCCACCTTGAGTCTCTCTCTCCTCAGTCTCCGGTAACCCTTGAGCGAATTCTTGCAGCATTGTTCGCTCTTCATCGGTCAAGCTGGTTTTGAGGGTGTGTTCTAGGCGTTCTTCCTTCAGCGCGATGTCCCAACACGCCTGTTGTCGGCACAGATAGGCACCTCGACCGGACCTTTTACCTGTCTCGTCAATCTCCACCCCACGATCGGGCGTTCGGACGATGCGCACCATCTCCCGTTTGGGGCGTATCTTTCTACAACCCACGCAAGTTCGTTGTGGTACGTGTTTACGACGCATTCTTTATCTCTGGTCGAGAGGTAAGGGTTAGTAGTAGCCCTCCCGGCCGTCACGGCGGCGACTAGGCTTGCGGCGTTGCTTGGCTACTGCCTCCCCCAAACCCTCACGGCGTTTCTTTTTCTTCTTTCGACGATGATCGAGTCCCTCTTCTTCCTCTTCCTCTTCCTCTTCCTCTCCCTCCTCATATTCGATGATCTCTTCTTCCGTGTACTCCAGAGTGGGTTCTGCTTTGGCCTCTGCGATAGGTTCCTCTTCCTCGACCGACTCCATCTCCTCGACTGGTGCCTCTTCCTCGACAGGCGCGACTTCCGCCGCCTCAGTTACCTCGGCTACTTCTTCTACTACCTCCGGAGCAGCCAGTCCCACCTCTTTCTCGACTGCCTCCTCTGGCTCTTCACTAACTGCTTCGATCTCCACTGCCTTCTCGACGGCGATAAAGCCTTGAGCCTTAAGCCTCTCTTTCAGTTCAACTAGAGATTGCGGACCAAACCCCTTTGTGGCCAACAGCTCTTCGTCGCCTTCGGCCAGTTTCTCCAATATCTCCTCAACGGTATCGAATCCCGCTTGATTGAGGCTGTTGTAGACCCGGGTGCTGAGGTTCAACACTTCGATTGGGGTGCCTTCTTCCGCTCTCCGTATGGCAGTGGCTGTTTCTATCACGTCGATCGCTTCTCTGAGCACCTGTAGCTCGGTGGCTGTGGGAGGAGCCTTCTCTTTTCTCATCAGAATCGCCTCGGCTAAGGCCAGGATATCTTTCTTCTCGACCACAGCCGCTACTTGGGCGATCTCTTCTTCTTTGGCCTTTTGCAGGGCTTTCTCAGCGGCTTCGGTGGCGCTCTTGATGTCAACGCGCCAGTTGGTCAGTTTAGCTGCCAGGCGGGCATTTTGGCCCCCTTTGCCAATGGCCAGGGAGAGTTGGTCGTCGGGCACGATGACGGTGGCCGTCTTGCTCTCACTGGGATCAGCGTCCAGGTAGACGTTCATGACTTTTGCCGGACTCAAGGCGCTGGAGATGAAGATGCCTATATCGGGGCTCCATTCCACTACGTCAATCTTCTCCCCACTCAGTTCTTTGACCACGTTCTGGATTCTGACGCCGCGCATACCCACGCATGCCCCTACCGGATCTACCCCCGCTTGAACAGCGCTGACGGCCACCTTTGACCGCGAACCCGGCTCGCGAGCGATGGCCTTGATCTCGACGGAGCCATTGAATATCTCGGGCACTTCTAGCTCCAGCAGGCGGCGAAGCATATTGCGGTGAGTGCGGGAAACAACGATGTGGGGGCCACGGTTTGTCTTGCGCACCTCCAAGACGTAGGCTCGCACCCGCTGGTGAAGCCGGTAGCGTTCGCCAGGGATCTGTTGACTCTTGGGAAGGAGAGCTTCCGTTCGGCCCAGGTTGAGGGTTACCGCTTGAGGCATGATGTTCTGAACAGTACCGTTGATGAGTTCCCCTTCGCGCTCGAGGTAGCTGTTAAAAAGGACATCGCGCTCAGCTTCGCGGATGCGTTGCAGGATGACCTGTTTCGCCGTCTGGGCGGCGATACGCCCGAAGGTCTTGGGGGTGTTCTCGATCATCACCAGCTCACCCAACTCGGCATCGGTTTTGATCCTTTGGGCCTCGGCCAGGGAAATCTCAAAGCGCTCGTCCTGGACTTCCTCCACCACCTCTTTGGTGGTATAGACTCTAGCTTGTCCGGTCTCTGGGTCTATCTTGGCTATGACGTTCTGAGATGCGCCGAAATCTTTCTTGTGGGCTGTCAATAGGGCCATCTCAATGGCTTCCAGGACGACCTGCTTGTTGAGGTTTTTCTCGCTGCAGATTTGGTCAAAAGCCACCGCGAATTCGTTTCTTCTCAAGTCTCGATTCCCCCTGTTTGGTGCTAAAACTCAAAATGGGTTTGCTGACTTATAGCAAGAAAAGTGGGGGCCGCCCACTTTTCCAATAAAACCCTTCCCTTATGCGTTTGTATTATACCATGTTTGAGCAAATCGTGCAAATTGAACAGCGGACTGGTAGGATTTAACGGACCGATAGTTTTTCGAGCTCTTTGGGAAGCGCGTCTAAGCCGATGGTTTCACGGCCCTCTTCCCAGCGCAGCTTGACCTCCACGGCATTTTCCTTGAGGGTGCGGCGGCTCAGAGTCAGGCGTACGGGGACCCCGATCAGGTCCGCGTCGTTGAATTTGACCCCCGCACTCTCATTGCGGTCATCGTAGAGGACTTCGTAGCCCAGGGCTTCTAAGTCGGCGTAGACCTCCTCGGCTTTGGCCATGACTTCCTCATCAACTCCCAAGACGACCAGGTGGATGTGGTAGGGTACGATGTGGGCCGGCCAGATGATGCCCTGCTGGTCATGATGCTGCTCGACCACAGCAGCCATCAGCCGAGACAGGTCCAGGCCATAAGCGCCCATGACGATGGGCTTAGCCTGCCCACCTTGATCAAGGTAGGTAGTCCCGGTGTCCTGACCGCGCTTCAGGTAGCCGAGCTCGATGCCTGGTGTTTCGGTTAATTCATTATGGCAACGAGGGCAAGCATAGCCAGCCTTGGCCTTAGCGATGTCTGTTAGGATGTCGGCCTGGAAGTCGCGGGGATAATTGGTGTTTAGTAGATGATAGCTATCCTCGTTGGCCCCGGCCACGAAATTGGAGCCCAGTAGTACCGAATCGTCTGCGATCAGTCTAGCGCCATGCACCCCGATAGGGGAGCCATAGCCAGGCACTGCGCCCACAGCCAAGATCTCGCGTTCAGTGGCCGCGTATAAGTCTGCGATGCCCAAGGCGTTTTTCAGTTTCGTCTCGCTGATGTCCAAGTCGCCGCGGATGGCCGCAATGATCACTTCACCCTCCTTCGTTGCATAGAAGACAACCTTCAACGTCTTTTCGAGAGGCACTCCCAAATAGCTGGCCAATGCCGCCATCGTCTTACAGTCTGGCGTAGCCACCTTCTCAGTTGCTCTTTCCATCTCCTGTGGCGCTTCTGGCTTGGCAAACTCTGCCTCCTCGGTGTGAGCCGCATAGTCACACTCGGAGCATAAAAGAAACGTGTGCTTGCCTGCCTCACAGAGGACGATGAACTCGTTGCCGTCTTGGGTTTCTACGGCCACCGTCTCCAGGCAACAGGCTTGGAAGATATTTACGTAAGCCTGATAGAGGCGTGGGTAAAAGTCGTTTAGGCTCTCTGAGTCGGGGTGAAAACTGAGAGCTTCTGTCGCTATGAATTCCTGGGCGTCCAGCAAGCCAACTCGAACATGATACTCATCGCGGAGCTTGGTGTGGATTTGGTAGATCAGGGTCGGTAATTGGCGATAGGATTCGATCTCCGTGTGACACAGGTCAGCCATGGCCTCCTCGGTGGTCAGGATGGAAGGCATGAGCAACTCCTGCCCTCCGATAGTTTCCATTTCCTGGCGCGCCATCTGCCTGATCTTGTGTAGAACTCGTCGTCCTAGCGGCAAGTAGGTATAGTTGCCTGCTGCCGAGGGATGGATCATGCCAGCCCTGAGAAGCAACTGATGGCTGGTGGTTTGGGCCTCGGAGGACGCCTGGCGCAAGGTATGACCAAAAAGTCTCGACATTCGCATGTTTCTGCCTCCTGGTTTTCTACTCTCAAAGACAGCCTATCTGGCGCAGGTATTCCACGACGGACATGATTTCTTCCTCGACAGTGGACAGGGATGGTTGCATGGGATGGCCTCCAATCGGGCTCTATTATACTATCTTTTGACTCATTATGCCAATGAATTCTCGTCAAACGTCAATTGCTCTTTACGGATGACGTTTTGACGCTTGACGTTTCACGGTCAATTGGACAATTGGGTTGGGTTCGTGTAGAATAGATAGCAGTTTAGCAGGTCAGGAGGTCAGTATGGAACCCAGAACACCAGAGGAAACCTACGGGCCAGCCTTGGACAAGGCCGTCCGCGATTTGCAATCCCTCGATCCCTGGCTAGTGGCCTTGCGCAGCGACACAAGGTACACCAGGTTGACCGATGCCAGCGGCCAGATAGAAGTGAGATTCTGGGGAAAAGACTACATTATCCGCTACCCTGAGATTTCGGTGGAGGAGGCCGAGACAGGCCAGGAACCCCCCATTGCTATCAAGATCCTAATCTTGCACTACCTCATCAACGCCGACGGCACCCGTCTCGCCGATGCCTGGATCTCCTTCCGTGAACTGCCTGACGGGCGTATCTATGATGCGGCCTTTCAGCGGCGGGCTAACCTTCCCCTGGCTCAGGCTTTCGGTAACAACCTGTATGGCTTTGTGGCCGCCGCCAAAGCCCTGGGTGGGGAACGCCTGACCTATGGCGATGCGTCTTTTCTTTTCTCCGTGTTCCCGCGCCTCCGTCTGGCTGTTGTTCTCTATCTGGCGGACGAGGAGTTTCCTGCTTCAGCCAACGTGCTCTTCGACGCCGCGGCGAGCCACTACCTGCCCACGGAAGACCTGGCTGTGCTAGGTGGGATGCTGACCGGGTGGCTGATAAAAGCTGGGAGGTGAAAAGTTGCCAAAACAGGCATTTTACGCTATAATAGTCTCAAAACAGCATAGAAGGAGGTTAAATACGATGGAGTTGCAAGGCTACTGCGTTAAGTGTAGAGCCAAGAAAGTGATGAAAGACGCCAGGGAGGTGACAATGAAGAATGGCCGCTTGGCGGCCAAGGGGACCTGCCCCGACTGTGGCACGGGGATGTTCAAGTTCCTACCCAAGAAAGAATAGGTGGATCTCTGTGGTTACGATTCGAGACAGTACTTGAGATGACCCGCTGCAGAGGCACAGTTGAGGTGTGTTCTATGTTAGCGGGTTATCTCTTGTTCTCGGGGCTGTCTCACGAGGATATTGCAATTTGACAAATTTTCTCTTTTAGGGCATAATATCAGCGCTATCATAAATATAGGAGGTGATGCCAATGGACCATAGTAGTAGTAACAATGCCGTAGCATCACCTCCCCTTGAGGGTTAGCTACGGCGCAAAGCAAGGGGCCTCTTCTTCTGAGGAGGCCCTTTGTCTTTGAAAGTCGTTTCTTCGGCAAGTGAGGGCAAGATGTCGGGTTTTTTGCCTGTGGGCAAGCTGGAGATGGACTACCTGGAACAGCTCCTGGCCAGATATACTCAGGTCAACGAACGGGTGGTGGTAGGTGCTGCGGTGGGCGAGGATGCCACGGTGATAGACTTCGGCGATCGCTATCTGGTGGCCAAGACGGATCCCATTACCTTCGCCACCGAGGAGATCGGCTGGTACGCGGTCAACATCAACGCCAACGACGTGGCCACCACTGGTGCTATCCCCAGGTGGTTTTTGGCCACTCTCCTCTTGCCCGAGGGGGGCACCGATAGAGCCATGGTGGAGGGCATCTTCTCTCAGCTCTCCGATGCCTGCCGCCAGTTGGGGGTCTCCTTTTGTGGTGGCCACACCGAGATCACCTACGGCCTGGACCGGCCCATCGTAGTGGGACAGATGTTGGGCGAGGTGGAACGGGACAAGCTGGTGACCACCGCTGGGGCTCAGGTAGGCGATGCCCTCATCCTCACCAAGGGCATCGCCATTGAGGCTACCTCCATCATCGCGCGGGAGAAAGCGAGGGAGCTGGCGAACAAGTACTCAGCGGATTTCATTGATCGCTGCCGGGGTTTCCTCCGCCGGCCGGGCATCAGCGTGGTGCGCGAGGCTCAGATTGCCACCGCCGAGGCGCGGGTTCACGCCATGCACGACCCCACCGAGGGCGGGCTGGCCATGGGCCTGTGTGAGCTGGCTCAGGCGGCGGATGTGGGCGTGTTGGTACACCAGGAGCGGATCGAGGTTCTCCCGGAGACGGCTCTCCTCTGTGCCGATTATGGCCTCGATCCCCTGGGAGTCATCGCCTCAGGCTCGCTGCTCATCGTTCTTTCGCCGGAAGACTCAACGCGAGTTGTCGAAAAGCTGGCGGAGGCGGGCATCGCGGCCGCGGCCATTGGGAAAGTAGTGGCTAAGGAAGAGGGGCTGAAATTGATGGCCGGTGGGGTGGCGAGGGACCTCCCCTATTTTGAACGGGATGAGATCACCAAGCTCTTTGAGTGACCTTGTCAAACAACAAGAGCCCAAGGTTAACGCTTTGGGCTCTTGGCTTAGTGGCGCATAGGGGAATCGAACCCCTGTCTCTGCCTTGAGAGGGCAATATCCTAGGCCCCTAGACGAATGCGCCTTGTTTTATGGCAAACGTATTTTACCAACGAACAGGATAAATGTCAAGTTGAGATTGACATGGGAACACGCGGTAGTGGAGTATGAGTCAGCTATGCGACCGATCATCGGTGTGACCATGTCCTTCCAGGAGCCGGCCTCGGGCCAGGGTTCGGCATATTTCGCTCTCTATCAGAGATACGTGGCGGCTGTGGAGCAGGCGGGAGGAGTGGCGGTCGGCCTGCCTGCCCAGCCGGAGGCGGTCGCCAATCTCCTTCCCATCCTGGACGGCCTCCTCCTCAGCGGGGGCGGCGACGTGGCCCCGGACCTGTTCGGCCAGGACCGCCACCCCAAGACGCGGCAGATTGACCGGCAACGGGATGACTTCGAGCTGGCACTGGTGCAGGAATGGGTGAGCGCTGACCGGCCGCTGTTGGCCATCTGCCGGGGAATTCAGGTTCTCAATGTGGCCTTGGGAGGCAGCCTGATCCAGGACATCGCCGACCAGGTGGCCCACCCGCTGATCCATCAGCGGTCGGAGGGAGAAGCTCGTCACCTCATCCGGTTGCAGCCGACCAGCCGGCTGGCTGATCTCCTGGGCGATGATGCACTCGAGGTCAACTCGTATCATCACCAGGCGGTGCAGGACCTGGCGCCCGGACTGGAGGCGGTGGCCTGGGCCGCCGACGGCGTCGTCGAAGGCGTGGAGATGCCGGGCGCACGCTTCGTCGTCGGTGTGCAGTGGCACCCTGAGCTGATGTTCGCAAGCGATGCCAGACAATTGCAGCTTTTCCTCGGCCTGATTGGTTTTCTTCGGCATCGGTTGGAGCCTGCTGGGGGATGGGCTGAACACCCTGCTGAATCCACGGGCACCTCATTGAGGAGTCGAGCGCTCACGACCATCGAGGGGGTATTTCCATGGAGCGAATGGATCTCTTCCCGCAAACGGCTAGAGTGGAAGGCGACGGGCATCTGTGGGTTGGTGGTTGTGACACCGTGTCCCTGGTCACACAGTTCGGCACCCCCCTTTACCTGTTCGACGAGGTCACGTTGAGGTCTAATTGCCAGACATACGTAGCCGCACTGGCTGAGGCGTACCCCGCCGCCGGGGAGGTGGCTTACGCGGGCAAGGCCGGGCTATCCCTTGCCTGGTTGGATATCTTGGCCGAAGAGGGGCTGGGGCTGGATGTGGTATCGGGCGGCGAGATGTATCTGGCCCAGCAGGCTGGCTTCCCGCCGCATCGAGTCCACTTCCACGGCAACAACAAATCAGCCGCTGAATTGGAGATGGCCCTGGACTGGGGCGTGGGCCGCATCGTGGTGGACAACCACCACGAGTTGGAGTTGCTGGACGCGCTGGCCGCCCGGCGAGGGGTGCAGGCCAAGGTCTGGCTGAGGCTATCGCCTGACATTGACGTCCATACCCACGTCTACCGCAAGACGGGCCTGCTAGATTCGAAGTTCGGTTTCCCTCTGGCCACCAGCGACGCCGAATCAGCCCTGCGCCGCGCCCTGGCCAGCTCCCATCTGATCCCGCTCGGCCTTCACACCCATCTCGGCTCCCTGGTCTACGAGGTCGAGCCCTTCGTGCAAGCCGTCCATGCCATCCTCGATTTCGCGGCCACGATGGCCGACCAGCACGGCTTCGTACTGCGCGAGCTGAGCCCCGGCGGTGGCTGGGGTGTGCCCTACAGCGAGGACGATCCGGTAGCCCCCATTGAGCACTACGTACGCACGGTGAGCCTGGCAGTCACGGAGGGCTGTGCCCGATGTGGCCTGCCTTTACCCAAGCTGATCCTCGAGCCGGGTCGCTCCATCATCGCCCCGGCCGGGGTTGCCCTGTACACCATCGGCTCGCGCAAGGACATCCCCGGCGTGCGCACTTACGTGTCGGTGGATGGCGGGATGGCCGACAACATCCGCGCGGCGCTGTATGGCAGCCGTTACACGGCCCTGGTAGCCAACAAAGCAGATGCAGCGCCGGCCGAGGTGGTGACCGTGGCCGGGAAGTACTGCGAATCAGGCGACGTCCTCATCAGGGACATCGCTCTGCCTCACACAGCCCCCGGCGACATCCTGGCCATCCCCATGGCTGGCGCATACAATCTGCCGTTGGCCAGTAACTACAACCTGGCCCTCCGGCCGGCGGTGGTGTGGGTGAAAGACGGCCACGCCCGGCTCGTCCAGCGCCGCGAGACCTATAAGGACCTGGTAGCCCGAGACTTCTCCTAAGTGCGAATTGATGGGCGAAGACCTACAACCAAGCTATCTCGATTTTCGATTGCCGATTTTCGATTCGGAAATCAAAAATCCTCCAAGGAGGAGCGAAATGCCCCAAGTGGTTACCATAGGTGACATAAACATAGACGTCATTGCCCACGTCCCCCGTTATCCTCAAAAAGGTGGAGAGGGCCTGGCTGAGCAGGGGCACATCTATAGTGGGGGGTCGGCCGCCAACACGGCCATCGTTCTGGGCCGCTTTGGCGTGGATGTGGGCATCATCGGGCGAGTGGGGGAGGACGTCTTGGCTCCCTTGGCCCTGGCCGCTCTGACTGAAGCGGGGGTGGATGGGCGCTGCATTCAGCGTGACCCTCAGACCATCACGGGGATCATCCTAGTCGCCGTCACCCCCGATGGCGAACGAACCATGTTCGGCTGCCGGGGAGCTAACGTCCGCACCGATCCAACCCTGCTGGATGAGAGCTACATTGCCAAGGCTCGCGTCTTTCACCTCTCTGGCTACTCCCTTTTGGCAGCTCCTCAGCGGGACGCTGCCCTACGTGCCCTGGAGGTGGCTCACCAGGCGGGGCTAACGGTGACCGCGGATTTGGGGCTTGAGGCGGTGATGAGGGTCACCGATCAGGTAAAGGCAATCCTGCCCAAGGTTGAAATCCTTTTCCCCAGTCAGCCTGAGGCGGAATACTTGACGGGCTGTCGGGATGTCGGGGGAGCCATAGAGGGTCTATTGGACTATGGCGTGGGAGTGGTGGCCCTAAAGCTAGGTAAGCGCGGCTGCGCCATAGGCACCGGCGAGGAAACGTTTCAGGTCCCCGGTTTTGCCGTAACCACAGTGGACACGACCGGTGCCGGCGATAGCTTCGATGCCGGGATCATCCTGGGAAGGCTGGAGGGCTGGGGCTGGCGGGAGTCGGCCTTGCTAGCTGATGCCCTGGGCGCATTGACCGCCACGGTCGAGGGGGCGGGGACTTCTCTGGCAGAGCGAGCAGAAGTCCGCGCCTTTCTCGAGGCATACCTGGACGAGCCATCGTGGCAGGATTGGCGGGCGGAGTTGCAGTTTCTCATTGATTTTTTGAGCTAGAAAGTTATCCAGGGTCGCAACGTCGCAGGGGAGGTGCGAAGGATGATTGCAGAATGGAAAGAGAGGCTGGACAGCCTGCGGTTGAAATCGCTGCGGGAGATGTTTGGGGTGGAGAAGCCCATCATCGGCATGGTGCATCTTCTCCCTTTGCCCGGCGCGCCGGGCTACGACTTCTATGGTATGGACGCCGTCATTGAGCACGCCCTGCGAGATGCGGAAGCTCTCATCAGTGGGGGTGTTGACGGGCTCATCGTGGAGAACATGTGGGACCTGCCTTACTACGTGGGCATGGACGTGCCACCTGAAGAGATGGCCGCCCAGGCCGTGGCCGCCCGAGCTGTCGTCGAAGCCGTGGATGTGCCAGTGGGCATCAACGTGATCCACAATGGCGGCCGGGTGACCCTGGCCGTTGCCGTGGCCGCCGGGGCTGACTTCATCCGCGTCTGCCTTCTCACCGGGGCCAGGGTTTGGGACACCGGGGAGTTGGATCACGGCTGTGCTGCTGAGCTGTTGCGCTGGCGCAAGAATCTGGGGGCGGAGCGCATCAAGATCTTCGCCGACGTGGACAAGAAGCACTCGGTGGCCTTCCCTGGCATTGACCTG
>CAYUPJ010000156.1:0-10522 GCA_964446635.1 uncultured Anaerolineae bacterium | reverse complement strand
CGCCTGCGCCGCACGCCTTTGCCCACCGGAGGGCCTTAAGTTGACACCAATGGTTTGAAGCAGATGAAGAACAGTCTGCCTTATCGGACAACGGCAGTTCGCATTTCAACGACCCTTCTTTTGCCAACAACAAAACACAACCTATCCACCGATGGGTTCCGTGGATCGCTGGATTCTCTAGCGACTTTGTTAGAGACGTTTTGAATAGGTATCTGCCCGATAACGGAACCGTCTTGGATCCGTTCTCTGGCATAGGTACTACTTTGGTGGAAGCCATTCTGCTTGGCCATAATGCGACTGGGTTTGAAATCAATCCGTATGCCGTCCTGGCCTGCCGCACAAAGGTTAACGCTCATCGAATCGCTGTCGAGAGATTGTTAGGTGAGATGTTGAGATTCCGGACATTCTATAACGAGAAAACCTCAACTGATTATATTCCTAAAAGCACTCCCCCAAAAGGATTCAAGACACGCTCCTCGTTTTATAGCCCCAAGGTATTGCAAAAAGTCCTGATTTTACAAGATTTCATTGCTACTGTCATGGATTCCGGCTTACAAGATGTATTCAGGTTAGCCTTTGCCTCAACGATGGTGCGCTACTCGAATTACTCGTACGAGCCAAGCCTGGGCAGACGAGTGAGTGCCGGAAAATCTGAGATTCAGGATTTTCCAGTTGGTCAAGCAATCCTGGCGAAGTTGTCACAAATGGCAGAAGACATCTCTTGGCTTCAACAGAGCCTGGCAGGTCAGCAACCGAGTGTGCAAATTGTCAATGATTCCTTCTTCAAATATGAGTCCCATCTAGGCCCTGAGTCAATTGACCTCATAGTTACGTCACCACCTTACCTGAACAACTATCACTACAATCGAAACACACGCCCACAGCTATACTGGTTAGGATACGCAGAAAGCCCTCAAGACCTGAAACCTCTCGAACTCTCAAACTTTGGTAAATACTGGCAGACTGTTCGCGAGCAAGACATTGTGGATTTGGAATTCTCTTTGCCAACCACAGACCTGGCAGAACGGCTGCAAACGCTCAGGAAGGTTAAACCTGAAAGAGGCATCTATGGTGGTAGTGGATGGGCAAACTACGCAGCCTCGTACTTCAACGATTGTTACAGATTTGCACAAGGTATCAAATACACTCTGAAGTCAGGTGGCACGGCTTTGGTCGTCATTGGGAATAGCATATTGCAGGGTATCTTGATACCGACCGACCAATACTTTGGCAAAATCGCTGAGTCTGTAGGGCTTGACCTGGTCAGAGTTGACATACCACGGGCAACCCGCGTTGGGAATAGTATCATTCAATCAGACGTTCGTGTCGTCAAGGCTAAGAGTTCGCATCAGTTGTATGAAGCCATAGTGGAGTTAAGGGAAGCGTAATCCCTTAAGGAATTGCTGAACCCCCGCTATTACATCCTCCGGACGTGGAGATTCTCCGGTCAATCGCTCCGCCCACAGTCTGCCAGGATGCAGGACATCCCATTTGTTTCTGAGTCCGTGACCCGCGCCATTCGCCACCCTGACGGTACAGCCTTGCCTACGTAAATCGGCTGAATGCAGGTTTGCCGGTTCGGCTCAGCGATCTTGGTGTACAGCTCAAAATCACCAGCGTAGTATAGCCCATAAACGCCAGCACCGATGAACCTGCTGGGCGGTGGTATTCTGTGCACAGGCGTTGCAGTGAAAAACCCGACCGCCTCATCTACAACGCTTTGAAACTGCGGCGAGTGGAAGACGTGCAAATTGAAGTCAAAGTTCGTTGTCATTTTTCCTCTTTTTGGGGTCATCAACGACGCCTTAGTCCACCCGTTCGAACACCGGTGATTTGGGGTCGTTGTTGATGGCTACCATGACCTTCGCGTCGGCTATGCCCACCGTATGCTGCAACTCGCCCGACAACCCCACCCCGATGTAGAGTTCCGTGTTCACCATCTTGCCGCTCTGCCCGATCATCGTCTCCAGCCCAGCCCTCATCAAGCGATCAAGGAGCAATGGCAAAGAGGCACTTGAGATATGCTCCCTCTTTGAAGGTGATGGGATGATCCAGGGTGTGGCCGGTGCGTTCAATCTCACGTAACGGACGACTTGCCCCCATGGCGGCGCGATTGACCGTCTTGAAAAATGTCTCCGCGTCCACCCGGCTCGAACAAGATGCCTGTACCAGCGTACCTCCCGGCTGCAACACACCTAGACTCAGATGACTCAGTCGCTCGTAAGCTGAGATGGCCTGCGCCACTTGCGTTTGTTTTTGGGCAAACGCAGGCGGATCAACGATCACTATATCGAAGCGACGGTTGTTTTTTCCCATCCGCGCCAGCGCCTCGAACGCATCCTCGACAACGATCTCGTGAGAGGCTGCCGCCACGGCTGGGACATGTCGGTTGCGTTCCCAATTGCGGATCGCGGCTTTCAACGCTGGCGCGCTCGCGTCTATGCTGACTATGCTCCTCGCGCTGCCTCGCGCCGCGTAAACCGAAAATCCGCCCGTGTAGGCGAAGACGTTCAGCACGGCCTTGCCTTCTGCGAGTTTTTCTACACGCGCCCGGTTGTCCCGCTGATCGAAGAAAAAACCAGTCTTTTGGCCGTGAACTGTATCGGCCTCGAAGCGCAGTCCGTTTTCCCAGAATAATGCAGGGCCGTCGAGGTCTGGGCCGGACAAGATCATGCCATCGCTCAAGCCGAAAAGGTGCTGGGGTTGCTTCAGCATCGCCTGACCGAGACGTAAAACCAGGCGTTCAGCCGGACTGACGCTCGCCAATGCAGATAGAACATCTTTCAGATGGGGAATCCAGGCAGGTGTGTAAAGCTTTAAAACCGACGTCTGTTCGTAGCGGTCAATGACCAATCCCGGCAGACCATCGTTCTCGCCGTGGACGAGCCGGAAACCGGTAGTGGCTGCTTCTGGCGGCTGTTCGAGCAAGGGCGCGCGCAATTGGGCTGCAGATGCCAGTCTGGCCCTGAACCAGTCTCGGTCAATGGCGGCCGGTTCCCCGTGGTTCAGGATACGCACGCGGAGCGACGAGTGAGGGTCGTAAAGGCCCACGGCCAGGAAACGACGTTTGCGGTCAAAGATGACGGCCAAATCGCCAGCACGACCGTCGTGGCTCTGCTGCTTTATTGCTCGGTCGAACAACCAGGGATGCCCATGTCGCAGCGACCGCTCTGCTTCTGGGGTGACGCGCACGGCAATGTTCTGGGCGGAAGGCCCAGGAATATGTGACAGGTTAGGGGGATTGGGATGTGTAGTGGACAAATCGTAAAGCTCCAAAAACGACAATGAGTGGTTATGCGGCTTTACACCAGTTAGCGACGTGCATATTCCAGTTCTTTTACCGATATAAAACCCCGAAGATCAGTCTGCGCCTTCTGAGACGCTCCCAATCAACTGCAAAAATCGCTCCGTCTCCTGAACACTTAATAGAACTGAATATCCCTCACGTGTTGCGATATAAACCACTCTCGATGGATTGGTTATGAAGAGAAGCGCTTTATCTCCATTCCTAAGCTTGAACCAGCCAGAAGCATAACCAGGAAGGCCAATGCCATTAGTCCTGCGTACTGGTTTATATGGGCTTTCTTTGCCGATGTCTATCTGCTTCGACTTTGCAGTGATAATAGACTCGGCTGGGATCAACCGCTGATAAAAACCACCGCGGATATTAAGCCCTTCTTCAGAAATCTCAAACTGTATAGTCCTTGATGAATAGGCGATATAGCTGAACAACCCGACAAGGGTGAGTAGGAGAAGGACGATTCCACCCAAGAACCAGAGCGGTTTAGATGATGCTGGGATCATAGGAAATAATTCGGTCAAGTCTATCCTCCAAACTTATTTTTGTAGGTCTAACGGTTCGTGCATCACCCACCGCACGGGCGCGGGAAAGAGCCTTCGCTGCAAAACCAACCTCAAAGCGCGTGTGACCGCCGATGTGCACGCGATAGCGCGGTCGACTGCAACCGCTTGTTAGTTGGTGGCTTTTCGTGATGAAGATTGTGAAAAGCTCTGTTCTTTCAGTTTGTCTGCCCGCTGATGAATACGCCGTGCCCAAAATATACAGGCTATAGTTAGAGCAATGAAAACAACCATCAGTATGCCAGAGGAACGAGTGATAACAAATGGGTCATTTGTGACCCAGTTGGAGAGAATGCCTAGTACTGCGCCCCCAAATGCCCCAGTAAGCAAGTACGCTATATTCTCATCGGATCTGTATTCTTCTAACCGTTCTAAAGCTCCAGACGGAAGAAGCTGAACATCAGTAAGTTCAGGTGGTGGCAGAATCATACGAGCGGTCAATTCTTCACTGCGTCCAATGGCACGACTGGCTGTCTTGAGCATTTCTTCTATTCGTTCTTCAAGCTGCTCGTCAGTAACTGTTTGTTTTCGGATCTCGTCTAGCTGCTGGCGCAAACTGGATAGCTCAATACCCAGGATGTCGGCATCTGACGCGAAGGGAGGGGAGGTGCTTACAAATGACGAGAGTTGGATATCCAAATCGGGTCTCGCTTGGCGCATTGCTTCGATAAGCTTGTTGAGTACGCCCCTTCGTTCTGCATAGGCTAGAATCTCTCGCGCTTTTGAATGCTTGCCATCTCCACGTAAATGGTCAAAGTCGATTCCCAACAGGAAAGAAAGTGTCCGTATTTCTTCAAAGTCGAAGAACTTCACCATTAAATCAAGCAATTTTGCGCGGTCGATATTCTCCATAATGCGTTCCTCTGGAAAGCCTAGATTCAGTTCACTGACTGACATTCCGCCAGCTAACTATAGTTGTGCCCTATGGCAAGTACCCGTAGAATAAGGGACTGAAATCCACGCTTGCATGTCCGACACCATCTACCCTCCGTTCAGCACCGCCTGGAGCAGCCGCGCGCGAACCTCCTCCGCCGCCGCGACTTCCGCCGCCAGCGCGTCGCACAGCGCCAGCAGCGTCTCGACTTTGGCGACGATGCGCTTTTGTTCGGCGAGTGAGGGAAGAGGGAGTGCGAGTTGACTCAGCGAAGTCGCGTTTACATTAGGCTGACCTGTGCCCTTAGACCTTTGAGTTAGTTGCTCCCAATACAGAGGAGACTCCAAAAATAATTTCAAATACCGCGCGTCTACCTCTTGAGAGGGAATGATGCGAATCAAATAAGAGGCAAAAACAGACTTCAGGGAAAGATCTTGCGCCAGATACGACTTTCCAATTGTCCCGCCAGTTCGAGCTATGAGAATGTCACCGTCACTAAGCAGGTACTTAGAAGCCTTATCTTTGTCAATTGCACATCCTGGAACACTCGGCCAATCCACGGTATTGTTTTGAATGTCAGTAATCCTCAGTAGTCTGAAATCTCTCAGAGAAAAGTCTGCTGATGCGGTATAGCCGTAATGGATGGCGAGTGACACTTCCGCCAATCTACACCATTGCCACCTTTCTGGTAGTTCATACCGTATCTCATCGGCTTCGATGGGGGGCAGTCGCTTTGTCTTGCGGATATTCCCCTCCTGTACCAATCGTGCCTTCTCCGTCTCAATGCGCTCTATCAGCACGCTGGCAGGCTCGTCGTCCGGGTCTTGCGGCACGAGCTTGCCCTGGACGGCCAGTTGCAGCACCGTCTGCTTGAGGGCGTCAATGGTGCGCGGGTCGCTGGTGAGGGTGTCAAAGTGGTCGGCGATGCGCTGCCAGGCTTCGTTTTGTGCGGTTGTGTCTTGCGCGTCCAGCAGGGATTGGAAGGCGGCCTGGGCAGCGGGGATGAGCGCCGCGTCCGCCTGTTCGAGTTGGGCCGCCAGGGCGCGGGTTTGGGCCAGCATTGCGTCCACCTTGGCGACGATGCGCTTTTGTTCGGCGATAGGAGGGAGAGGCAGCAAGGCCATTCTGGCATCCGGTGTTCCCAATCTGGGCATTTTGACCCCATAGGTCTTGCTGTTTACGTACGCAATGAAGTCTGGACGCTTTAGAGCATATCGCAGGTAATACGGGTCAATGTCCAGATAACCTCGCATCGGGATGATTTCGCTGGAACAGACACCGTCTGCGTCTACTACAAGAACTTTGTCCAGATATGGACGTAGTTTGCCATAGAGAACGTCTCCCTTGTGGAAAACGGTCTTGGAGCTTTTGGAGCGTCTTTCGCTAAACTTCACCCTTGCCAGAAGCCTGGAGGTTACTTTCTCGATGTCTTGGAGATCAAAGACCCATGTGTCATCAACAATATCACTCGCCTTAACCTTGTCGGAAGTTCCATAGTTTGTTGCCTCGCCCAGCCTGACCCAGGCCCAACTCTCTGGCAGCTCATACGGAATCTCATCGGCCTCGATAGGGGGAAGCGGTTTCGGCTTGTGGATCTGCCCCTCACGGATCAGTCGCTCCTTTTCGGCCCGGATGCGCTTAAGCAGTTTCGTCGTCGGCTCGTCGTTTGGATCTTGGGGGACGAGCTTACCCCGCACTGCCAGTTGGAGGATAGCGGCCTCCAGGTGAGCCACGTCGTCGGGGGTGGTCAGGAGGGCATCGAATTGATCGAACAGCAGGTCAGTCTGCATAGGTCGCCCTCTCGATGGCGGCGGCGAGCTCGTCTTTGAGTTGCGTCCGCAGTTTCTCGACCTCCGCCAGCCGCGACTGATACTTTGCCAGCAGCTTCACCGGGTCCCCGTAGCCTTCCTCCACCGCGTGGGGGTTCTTGATGTCCAGGTTGTAGTTGTGGGCCTTGATCTCGTCAACGGTGACCACCCAGGCGTGCTCGTTCTCCTCGCGGTCGTACCACCACGCCTTTTCCAGATCGAACTCGGCGATCTCGATGGGGCGGGTCTTGGAGTACTGCTTGCGGTCGGGTGGCAGCGGGTGCTCAAAGTACCACACCTGGCGGGTCGGCTCCCCCTTGATGAAAAAGAGCAGGTTGGTGTTGATGCCGGTGTAGGGCGCAAAGACGCCGTTGGGCAGGCGGACGATGGTGTGCAGGTTACATTCCTTGAGCAACTGCTCCTTGATGCGGGTCTTGACGCCCTCGCCAAAGAGACTGCCGTCGGGCAGCACGATAGCGCCCTTGCCCCCCTTCCTGAGCAGCTTGAGGATCAACACCAGGAAGAGGTCGGCGGTCTCTTTGGTCTGGAAGTTCCTGGGGAAGTTGGTCTCCACGCCCGGCTCCTCCGTCCCGCCGAAGGGCGGGTTGGTGAGGATGACTTCCACTTGGTCATCCGATCCGTAGTCGCGCAGCGGGCGGCGGGAGAGAGCGTTGTCGCGGTCAATCAGCGGCACGTCCACGTCGTGCAGGATCAGGTTGGTGACGCACAGCATGTGGGGCAGGGGCTTTTTCTCGATGCCCACAATGGACTGCCGCAGCAATAGCTCGTCGTCCATCGTGCGGACGTAGTGCTGGCGCACGTGCTCCAGCGCGCAGACCAGAAAGCCGCCGGTGCCGCAGGCCGGGTCGAGGACTTGATCGCCCAACTGGGGATCGGTCATATCCACCATAAACTGGGTGACGGCGCGGGGGGTGTAATACTCGCCCGCGTTGCCCGCGCTTTGTAGGTCGCGCAGGATTTTCTCGTAGAGATCGTTGAACAGGTGGCGGTCCTCCTGGCGGCTGAAGTCAATCTCGTTGAGCTTGTTGATCACCTGCCGGATGAGCGTGCCGGACTTCATATAGTTGTAGGAATCGGCAAAGACCTGGCGGACGATCGCGCCGCGCGGGTCGCTATCGGGGCCGATGGCCATCTCCTTGATCTGCGGGAACAGCTCGTTGTTGACGAAATCCAGCAGCGCGTCGCCGGTGATGCCCTCGTCATCGGCGGCCCAGTTGCGCCAGCGCATGTGCTCCGGGACGGGCGAGACGTAGTCGGAGTCGAGTTCGTATTCCAACTCGCTATCGTCCAAGATCTTGAGAAAGATCATCCAGACGAGCTGGGAGATGCGCTGGGCGTCGCCATCCACGCCCGCGTCCTGGCGCATGATGTCCTGAATCGTCTTGATGGTAGTGGAGATGGACATGGGTTCCTCTCTAGTACTGCAACGAGATTTCACAGTCACCTGTCATTCTGAACGACCGCAGGGAGTGAAGAATCTCGTTTCTGGCTGGCAATTCTTCACCGCAAAACGAGATTCTTCGTCGCTTCGCTCCTCAGAATGACAAAGTCTCGGTGTAGCGCTAGGCTGCTATGGCGTAAATCTGGTGTCCCAACCCGCGCACGGCCTTCAGGTAGGGGCGCTTACCGCCAAACGCCCGGACGATTTCGATGGGACGCCCGAACTCGCTGAAGGGAAGCACCTGCAAGAACGTTGTCATCTTTCGTTCGTCTGCGGCTCGTTCCAAAGCCTCGATGCCCTCGTTGGTGTACTTTTCGAGCATGGCTTCCAGCACCTGGCGGGCTTTTTCCTCGTACTGGTCAAAGTACGCCTGCTGCTTCACCTGGCGGGCGCGCTCGCTGCGCGTCAGGGGCGGGCGGTCGTAGGCCACGTGACAGATCAGGTCGAAGGGATCAAAGTCCTGGCCCACCTCTTCCTGGAGTTTGTCGAGCAGCACGCCCTGTCGCAACAGTTCCACCAGGATAATAGATTTGCGGTCGGCCTCGTTCCACTCGGTCAAAAAGTTCTCCAGGGTGGCGTAGGTGCGGCGGATGTTCTCGCGGCTGAAGGCCGTGAAAGACTCGGTGACCAGCTTGCCGTGGACGTCGTAATACTGCACCCGCTCGGCCAGGATGTGCACCTCCACACCATTGACGTACAGCTTGTCGCGGCTCCTGCGCTTCTTGGGCTCGTCACCTGGCGTCGGCTCCTCTTCTCCCTCTCCCTCCGTTTCATCCGTTAGCTCGTCAGGCGGCACGATGGGATCATCCTCGCCCGGCTCGTACACCTGCACCGGCTCGCCGTCGAACTGCGGGTCGTAAAAGTGGCGCGTGACGTTACGAAAGTCCATGATCGTGAAGTAGAGCTTGCCGTACTCCTCTTTGATGCGCGAGCCGCGCCCGATGGTCTGCTTGAACTCGGTCATGGAGTTGATGACGGTATCCAGCACGATCAACTGGCAAGTTTGCGTGTCCACGCCGGTGGTCAGCAATTTGGATGTGGTGGCGATCACCGGGTAGCGCTCGGCGGGGTCAATAAAGTTGTCCAACTCCAGCACCCCTTCAGGGCTGTCGCCCGTGATGCGCATCACGTACTTGCGGTTCTGCGCCACCAGGTCGGCGTTCTCGTTGACCAACGCCTGGCGCATCCGTTCGGCGTGCTCAATGTCGCGGCAAAAGACGATGGTTTTCTGGAAGCGGTCGGTCGCCTTGAGGAACTCGGCCACGCGGCGGGCCACCCGCTTGGTGCGTTCCTCGATGACCAGCGTGCGGTCAAAGTCTCGCGCGGTGTATTCCTGGTCGGGGATGACCTGGCCGAACTGGTCGCGCTGGCCTTCCTCCGGCCGCCAGCCGCCCACGTCTATGTCCAGGTTCACGCGGATCACCCTGTACGGGGCCAGAAAGCCGTCTTCGATGCCCTGCTTGAGCGAGTAGGTGTAGATGGGCTCGCCAAAGTAGTCAATGTTGGAGACGTACTCGGTCTCCTTGGGGGTGGCCGTCATGCCGATCTGGGTGGCAGACTCAAAGTACTCCAAGACCTCTCGCCAGGCCGAATCGGCGGCCGCGCTCCCCCGATGGCACTCGTCCACGATCACCAGGTCGAAAAAGCCAGGGGAGAACTGTTTGTACACATCCTGCCATTCCTCCGAACCAGCGAGCCCCTGGTACAGCGCCAGATAAACCTCGTAGGACTTATCAATCTGGCGCTTGACCACCTTGGTCATCGCGCCGCCAAAGGGCTTGAAGTCGTTGGTCTTGGCCTGGTCCACCAGGATATTGCGGTCGGCCAAGAAGAGAATGCGCTTTTTGATGCCCGCTTTCCATAGCCGCCAGATGATCTGAAAGGCAACGTAGGTCTTGCCCGTGCCCGTCGCCATCACCAGCAGGATACGATCCTGGCCTCCAGCGATGGCCTCCACCGTGCGGTTGATGGCCACCGCCTGGTAGTAGCGGGGCGTCTTGCCGCCGAACTCGTAGTGATAGGGCTGGCTGAGAGCTGCTTGTACGTTGGGGGGTAGGGCCTTGCGCTGTGTGTAGCGCACCCACAGCTCGTCCGGTGAGGGGAAGGCATTGAGTGGTAAGCCACGCTCAATCACGACTCTGTCCCCAGGAGCGGCTGTTGCCAGGCGGTCGTGCTCCAGGAAGCCATCGCCGTTGGAACTGAACGCAAAGGGCGCGTCGCACATCTCGGCGTATTCGAGCGCCTGCTGCATCCCGCCGCCCAGGGGGTGGTTGTTGTCCTTGGCTTCGACAATGGCCAGCGGTTGGTTGTGGTGGTAGAGCGCATAGTCCGAGAACTTGCGCTTCCCCCGTGGTGCGCTCTTGCCGCGTGGGTGTATCTGTCCATCCGTGAGGTAGACATCCTCGCGGATCTGGCTGAGCGGCCAGCTCGCGTCGTCGCGAATGGCGGGAGTGATGTAGCGGGTGCGAATTTCCTGTTCGGTCAGGTCCTTTTTGTCCACGAGCCGTTGTTCCATCA
>CAYUPJ010000155.1:0-10542 GCA_964446635.1 uncultured Anaerolineae bacterium | reverse complement strand
GCCCTGATCAGCATCTTCTGGCTGATACCCTCGGCGCGGATCATCGAGCGCCAACGACGCCGCCTGCCGATCATCGTGCTCACGGGCTTCCTGCAGCGCCTGGGCTACCTGCTCATCGCTCTGATGCCCTTCGTGCTTCGCACTCATCGGCCCGAGGCCCTGGTGGCCCTGGTGGCCCTCATCGCTCTCCCCTCGGCTGTGGCCAGCGTGGCCTTCACATCCATGATTGCCGGGGTGGTGCCCATTGATAAGCGCGCCCAGGTGATCAGCATCCGCAGTGTGCTTGTTTCCACTGTCAGCACTGTAACCGTGCTCATCAGCGGGAAGCTCCTGGACCTTCTGCCCTTCCCTTTGAACTACCAGCTCCTGTTTGGCGCCAGCTTCGTCGCCTCTCTGGTCAGCCTATATCACGTGAGCCGCATTCAGGTGGCTGATGCTAGCATGGCCAAACATCTGGCCCGGCGTAAGGCACTATCTAGTATTAGCCTGGGCCAAGCCGTGAAGCAGATAATGAACCAGCGCGATTTCGTGCGTTTCTCCGCCAGTGCTTTTGTCTTACATTGGGGGCTCAATATGCCCTCAGCTCTCTACGCCATCTATCGCGTAAAGAACCTGGGCGCTTCCGATACCTGGATTGGCCTGCTTTCCATGGTGGAGACCGCCGTTCCGATATTGACCTATTTTTATTGGGGGAGTGTGTCCAGACGAAAGGGCAACCGCCTGGTGCTGTTTATATCCAGTTTGGGCACAGTGCTCTTTCCTGTCCTAACCGGCCTCTCACCGAGGGTCGAGCCTCTGCTTTTCGTATCCGTAATCGGCGGCATCTTCGGAGCAGGATTTAACCTGTCCTTCTTTAACGCTTTGCTGGAGGTCTGTCCGCAGGAGCGAGTCCCCAGCTACGTGGCCATTAACACCACCTTGATCAACGTGGCTGCTTTCCTGGCCCCCCTGTTGGGCACTTTCCTGGCTAACCTCCTGGACATCAGGATGGCCTTCTTCATCGCCGGGGCCATGCGCTTGTTAGGGGCGGGCCTCTTGTACGAATTGATTGTCCGTAGGCGTTAGCAAAGGAACCAGAAACCAGGTTTTTAGTTGAATTGAGGTGCCCGTCACTTCCAAAGTGACGGGCACCTGGAAGGAGGAAGTTAGATGACCCACGAACAAGAGGTCGTTATCGTCAGTGCGGCGCGTACCCCCATTGGCCGCTTCCAGGGTACGCTGTCCAACGTCCCCGCCTCAGAGCTAGGGGCTGTAGCCATTGAGGCCGCAGTGGAGCGAGCCGGCATCAGCCCAAACGCCATCAACGAGGTGCTGATGGGCAACGTCGTGCAGGCTGGGCAAGGCCAGGCCCCCGCTCGCCAGGCCGCCATCAAGGCCGGCCTCCCCCCCTTCGTCGGGGCGACGACGGTGAACAAGATCTGCGGTTCGGGCCTGAAGACGGTGATGCTGGCGGCAGCGATGGTCAGGGCGGGCGATGGCGAGGTATTCGTGGCCGGGGGAATGGAGAGCATGAACATGGGGCCTTACGTCCTACCCCAGGCCCGCTTCGGCTATCGCCTGGGCCACGGCCAACTGGTGGACGCTACGGTCCACGATGGGCTATGGTGCGCTTTCACCAACCAGCACATGGGGAACTCGGCCGAGTGGATCGCCAAAGAGTACGGCCTCACCCGTCAGGAGCTGGACGAGTACGCTTACCACAGCCATAAAAAGGCCATCGCTGCTATGGATGCAGGGAAGTTCAAGGAGGAAATCGTGCCGGTGGAGATTCCCCAGCGCAAGGAGACGCCCATCCCTTCCAGGGCAGGCGTCTTCGACACCGACGAGTGCCCCCGCCGTGATACCTCACTGGAGGCTCTAGCCAGGCTCAAGCCCGCTTTCCAGGAGGACGGCTTAGTAACCGCCGGCAACGCGCCGGGCATCACCGATGGGGCAGCGGCGGTGGTGGTGATGAGCCGGGGGAAGGCCGATGAGCTGGGGATAAAGCCGCTGGCGCAGATCATCGGCTACGATCAGGCGGCGGTGGAACCGCTGAAGATTTTCACCGCCCCCATCTTCGCTGTGCGGAAGCTGTTGGAGAAGACCGGCTACAGCCTGGACGATCTCGATCTCATCGAGGCCAACGAGGCCTTCGCCGCCCAGGTTGTGGCCGACGGAAAGGCGCTGGGGTGGGACTGGGACAAGGTGAACGTCAACGGCGGGGCCATTGCCCTGGGCCATCCCATCGGCTGCAGCGGCACTCGCGTGTTGGTCACCCTCATCTACGCCTTGAAGGACCGTGGCCTCAAAACCGGCCTGGCCACCCTCTGCCTGGGGGGAGGTGAGGCGGTGGCGATGATCATAGAGATGGTCTAAACAAATCCTCAGCCACCCAGCCCAATCCCAACTTCTCCAGCTTTGACCGGCTGGGTTTGCCCATCTCCCAATCCCATTCCCTGGCCTCGTAATATTCCCGGAGCATCAGCTCCAGGTCGGGCACGTGGCCCTGGGTCCCGCCCTCGGAGAGGGGCTGCAGGAGCAGCTTGGGCAGCGTGTCATCGGCCCGGGTCAGCCCCAGGCGGCAGTTGAAAGCCCGCTTCAGGTTCCAGATGCGCTCGCCGATGTGCAGCAAGCTGCCCAGAGTCTCCTGGCGGCCGGTGACCGCATTCAGCAGGTCGGCGTGGTACTGAGCCGGGGCGTTGTTGAAGATGCACATGACCAGGGCGTTGGTCACACTGCGCCAATTCTGATGGCGAGCTACCAGAGGGCCTTTGCCTGCGTCCTCCAGCCGGTCGGTGAGGGGAATGCCCAACTCTTCTGCCGAGCGCCCGACTTCGACCCAGTACATATCGCTGTGGTTGTGGCTGGCGCCGATGGGTGAAGTGCTGTAGACCAGAGCCATGGAGGAGAGGGCGCGGGGATCGTGATAGGCTACCTCCAGCCCTTTGACCTGTACGGCTAGCTCCTCCACGCCAAAGCGCTGGCCCAACCGCCGTGAACCCTCACCCAGCAAGGCCCCGAAACCCTCTTTGTGAGCCATCTGCCCCAAGAGTTTGACCACTGTGTCCGGGTCACCCCACCGCAAGGTCAGCCCGCCGATGTCCTGGGGGCCGATGATGCCCTCCTGGAAGAGATAATGGGCAAAGCCGATGGTTGAGCCAGCGCTCATGGTGTCTATCCCGTAGGCGTCGCACAGGTGGCCCAGCCAGGATACAGCGGCCAGGTCGTCAATGAGCAAGATAGGGCCCAGAGCGCAGATGGTCTCATACTCAGGGCCGTCTATCTCAGGGAGCCCCCCCTTCATCCCCACCCCTCCCTCTTTCCCCCCCATTGGGGGGGATGAAAGGGTGGCGCTCTCGCTGATGGCTACTTTGCGACCGCAGCCCACTACACAGCCATAGCAGGCCGAGGTGCCGGTCAGGATGGTCTCGGCCATGTACCCACCGTTGAGGGTCTCCGTATTGAAGACTCCCTGGGTGTAGTAGCGGGAGGGGAGGCTGCCCAGGTAGTTCAGTTGGTCCATGGCGCAGGCCGTGCCCGTGGCGTGCAACATGTCGCTCAGGAAGTCGTCTTTGAGGATCCCTATCACTTCACGGGCTAATTCCTTGAGGCGCTCCTCGTCGGCCACGGGGATGCGGCCACGACCCCGCACGGCCACCGCCTTGAGGTTCTTGGAACCCATCACTGCCCCCATGCCCCCTCGTCCAGCCGCCCGCGCGTGGTCGTGGATGATGTTGGCCAGCAACACCTGGTTCTCCCCGGCCGGCCCGATGCAGGCCACCCGCACCCTGGGATCACCCAACTCCTCTTTGATGCTGTCCTGGGTCTCGAAAGTATCCTTGCCCCACAGGTGTCCGGCGTCCCGCAGCTCAGCCCGCCCGTCTCGAACCCAAAGGTACACCGGCCTCGGCGATTTCCCGCTGATGACGATTCCGTCGTAGCCAGCGAAGCGCAATTCGGCCCCCACGAACCCACCTGCGTGGGATTCGCACCAGATGCCCGTCAGAGGAGATCTGGCGCAGACCACGTGTCGTCCGCAGAGAGGGGCGCGGGTGCCCGTGAGCGGGCCTGTGATGAGGAACAGCGGACTCGCAGGATTTAACGGGCTGATATTGGGGTCCAGCGAGTCATAAAGATAGCGGGCAGCCAGGCCGCTGCCGCCGATGAATTGGTGGGCGTAGTTTTCGTTCAGGGGTTCATCTTCGATGTGGCCGCTGGTCAAGTCAACGACCAGTAGTTTGCCCATGTAGCCGTACATGCTTTCTCCTTTAAGGTAATGAGGTGCCCGTCACTTTGGAAGTGACGGGCACCTGGTTGGGTGTGTAGTTTCATCAACCTCGCCCCCTCGTCAGAAGGGTTTGCCAGAGGCTGTAGCCGCTCCTCCGAAGGAAAACGTAGTGCGCGATGGCGAAGGCCAGATCAGCCAGGCCAATGAGGATGAAGATAGGCGGTTCGCCCAGAAAGAGAACGTGGATCACGAAAAAGGTAAAGCCGAGGCATCGCACCACGATGGCTGCCGGCACGACGGCGATGTTTCGCTCTACATTCGCGTAGGCGAGAAGGTAGAAAAAGGGCAGGGTGATAAAGACCATCCCGCCCGCTCGGAAGTACATCAAGTCTGTGGGGAAGGGGAGCCCAAAGAGCCCCGTTATGAAGCCAGGGGCGAACAGTATCAGCAGGCCCATGAGCCAGTCGTAGATAGCGCCAGCGAGCATGGTCAGGGCCAGGATCCTCAAGTGGCGTACCCTCTCCTCCATCGTATGCCTCCTTTTGCCAAGAACGCTTAGAAGTCTACGCTCTTCCCCTCATAAGCGTAGCGGAAGAGCCGGGCTAGCTCCTCCCGGTCCGGAATGCGGGCACTGGTAATGGTATCGTTCTCGCCGTCCTCGATCATCTTCTGCATGGCGGCCTCAAAGTCCTCCCGCGAGATGCCCAACTCTTTGACCGCCATAGGCTGGTTGATACGGCGCGCCAGGTCTCGCACCGCCTCGGCCAGCCTGGCCGCCCCCTCCACGTCGGAAGCAGCACCCAATCCCAGAAAGCGAGCGATCTCCGCGTAGCGCCTTGGGACTTCCCGGGCGGTGAACTCGATGGTATAGGGCAGGAAAAGCCCTACTGCCCGCCCGTGGGGAATCCCAAACAGCGGGCTCAGGGGATGCCCCATGGCATGGGCCAGCGCCCCCATCGAATTGCCAAAGCCCAACCCGGCGATGGTGGCCGCGTTGTGCATTTTCTCGCCAGCCTCAGTGTATTCCTGGTCGGCCACCATGCGGGGCAGATAGTCGAACACCATTTGGATGGCCTTCAGACACAGGCCGTCGCAGAAATCGTTGGCCCAACTACTGGTGTAGCCCTCGATGGCGTGGGTCAGGGCGTCCATCCCTGTGTCGGCGGCGATTTGGGGAGGCAGGGCCTTCACGAAGACGGGGTCCACGATGGCGAGGTCGGCCATGTTCTCCCGCGAGCCCAAAACGAGCTTCCGCCTGTCCTCGGCATCGGTCAGGACCACGGGCCAGGTGACCTCAGCACCGGTGCCGCTGGTGGTGGGGATGGTGATGAGGCGGGCCTTTTGACGCAGCCCCAGCGGGATCATGGGATTGATCTCCTCGGGCTCCATGTCGGGCCGCTCGTAGAGCACCCACATGGCCTTGGCCGCGTCCAGGCAGGAACCGCCCCCCAGGCCGATGATCCAATCGGGGCCGTATTCGGTCATGGCCGCCGCGCCCCGCTTGACCATCTCAAACGAGGGATTGGGCTCAACCTTGGCGAAGGTTTGATACTCCATCCCTGCCGCTTTCAGTTGCCTGGCGACAAGATCAACGAAGCCCAGGTTCACCATGTTCTGATCGGTGACGATGAAGGCCCGTTGGCCCTCGATTTCACTCAGGTAGCTGAGGGCATCCTCGCCAAACACAATCTCCGGGCTAGCGAAAAACCACATGGGTCACCTCCTTGCAGATAGCTAATGGCAGATGGCAGATGGCAGATGGCAGATGGCAGATGGCGGATGGCGGATGGCGGATGGCAGATGGCGGATGGCGAGTAGCGATTGTCTATCAGCCATCCCCTATCTGCTATCAGCCATACGCTGTTTGCTAATCTGGGAACTCCGTCTCGATGTGCGTGCAGCACTCCACCAGTTCCTGGGCGGCCTTGACGTTGCGCATGATCATGGCCATGTTGCCCTTGAGCTTGAGCCTGCGGGTCAGGAGCCCTTGGATGGGGTCCAGTTCCTTGGCAATGACCTTGCGCCAGGAGCTCAGCGGCGCGCTCATCCTGAAAACCGGCTCTTTCTCCTTCTCATCGGTGATGAGCTTGGCCTCACGGCACTTGCCGTGCCAGAGGTCCACGTAGAAGATAGCCTGCTCCGTCATCTCACCCTCGGGCTCCACGATAAAGTAGAAGTCGCCCTCCCAGTTCTTGGCCGCCTGGGCGTAGGCCTCGCTCTGGTTGAGCTCCTGACAGAGAGCCTTGATCCACTCGCCCGAAATGAAGTCCATTTTCTTCCTCCTTGATGGATGGTTATCGTTTAGCATACATCGAACTGAGAAACGAGTTACTCGTTCTTCGTTGCCTCGTTACCTCACAACTCGCGGCGATTGGCTAGCCCTTTCGTCTCCAACACCCGCCCGGTTTGGTGGGCCAGCCGTGCATACCCGCGCCGAAGGCGGTCAGGTGCATTTGGAGGTTAGGCCGTTTCCTGCCTTTTAGGGCAGAACCCCCATTAGGTTGCCTTTCCCTTATCTTCAGAAAAGCCAAGTCGCCCCTTGGTCGCAGCCAAGAGGCTGATAGCCGCGAGTACGCCTACGGCAATTCCCACTCCCCAAAGCTGTACATCCAACGTCGAGGCGCCCTCCCCTTGAAACGCGGCGGTCATGGTTACTTCGGTCGTCAATACTACTCCCCAGAAGTTGTCGGCGTTGTGAAATATGAAACCACCAAGCAACAAACTACCCCCTGTCTTATTGTAGATCCAGGTCATTATGATCGAAAGGACAATCTCCCCAACCACATATACAGGCAAGAGACCTATCCCTATCTCAGCGTGAAAACTTCCTGGCAGAAAGAACTGTGGCACGTGCCATAGTCCCCAGACCGTTCCGATGATGAGGCTGGCAATCAATGGCCCCCACTTACTCTGTAATTTTGGTAGCGCAAATCCGCGCCAGCCAAACTCCTCACCCAGCGGCCCCCCCACCATTGTGATGAGGAAGAAAACCGGTGCCAGATACCATTCCTGTCTGAAAAATGTGAATCCCGGAATCTTTCCTCCTAGGGCAGCGTTAATGCCGATCGAGACAAGAGTAAGAAGACCAGGCAGAAACAGTGCAATAGCCCACCAAACGATGCTCACTCGCCAGCGCAATGCCCGCTGCAACAAATCGCGGAGGCCTGCCTTCCCGTAGACAACGGCTGTAACAATCACCCCGGCTATTGTCGGACCGAAGACCAGCAGGCCCGCGCTACCGGTATACCAAGGGAGCCAACTGATAAGGATCGTCAGAACCAAGAAAAAGATTAACGAGTATCGCTTCAGCAAAGCAGGGCTTGAAGATTCCATGATAGTTTCCTCCTCGGGTAAGTTATTTGTTCTGAACGAAAAACCAACTCGGCTTGTTGGTTGATAACGCGTTGGGTAACAGTAGTGGCGGTGCAGCGGCCTAACATCCCGCTTCAGCCGCACGGCGCGAACTCCAAGAAAAGGCACAGTGGAGACACCACGCAAGCCGGTTTTGGGCACCCGTTGGATAGGCGCGAAGCGCCGTGTCGGCTGCAAGCGGCGGTTAGGCGGACGCTTCTGGATATGCTGATACCACTCTTTTCAACCTGACAGCCAGCATGATCTTTAGAAGGCCGCCGGACCGAATGCGATCATCATCCAGCCCAAACCATGAGCCAAGTATGGAGCGACAAGGCTCCCCTCACGACCACGCAACCCCCCATAGATCAGTCCCGAAACAAATAGCCACCCAAACTGCAGCAGGTTACTGGCATAGCCAACGTGCGAGGCCGAGAAGAGTGCAGCTTGAATCACGATCGCCATCCACAACGTCACCCGTTTCGCTAACAGCGGCTGTAAGAAGCCGCGGAACAGATTTTCCTCCACCCACGCCGGAATACCAAAGGCAAAGAAGGTAACCAGTAGCAGCCGTATGATGCTAGGGCTAACATATTCAGGTTGAGCCGTTGGCCCGCGTACAATCATGACCGGCAGGAGGGCGATGAAACTCAGTACAAAGCCCAGCAGACCTAAGCCAACAGCCTTCATCAGACCTTCGCGACGCCAACCCAATTCCCTCCACGAGGTTCCCGTCAACCGAACAATGCCCCCACCGACCAACGCCACTGAGAGCAGAGCAAACCAACCTAATAATAGTAGAGCGAACGGGAGTGTCTCATAGATGTCAAACGGGTTGAACCACTGAGGAAAGATAAGAACCAGAATGACTCGGGACAGCCAGAGGACAATAATGAGCAGTAATCCCCAGGCGAGCGGATGTTTTTGAAACCAATTCCCATAAGCTTTCGAATCCGTATGCACCGCTGAGGCTCCTTTCCCATCATTGAGGACAGTCCGCCTAACGGTCCGCATGAGCCGCGCGAGTCTTCAAGCGTCGGCTCCATGCGGTTGTTGAGCGGTTTATTGTGTTGCTATGATTTGCTTTGCCCAATCCGCAGCTCGTTCAAGCTCGCCTTCTTTCAGTGGACCTTCCGTCCCTTCTACAAAGAACCCTTCAGGAGGAATTATCAGCTCGCCTCCTTTTTTCTTGAGTCTATCTGAGATGGGCTTGGCGGCATAGCCAAATACCTTTGCGAAAACAGGTAATATGCGTGAGTCGACGTCACTCAATGCAATTCTGGTATCAAATGCAGCGACCTTGACACCTTTTAGACCGTTTTTAGCAATTCCTTTCAGAAGGTTATTGATTGCTGCTGTTGGTCTAAATCCCCGGGTAGGCGAGCCGACGATTAACAACTTCAATCCCGTCAATTGTTCTGGCTTCACATTACTTACCCGGAGTATCTCGACATCCTCTTGGGAACCAAGAGCATTGCCAATCGCCTGGGCTATTTGCTCTGTATTGCCAAAAACCGAATCGTAAACTACCAATGCTTTCATCGGGATATACCTCCAACTCTAAAAATATAGTCTCGGTTGACGCACGGTCGTGTTGAGCGTTGGGTTTCGGCCTGCGCCCCTGATGGGGCAGGCAACTCGAGTTATCGGTGATTTTCTAAGAACTCATCCATCGGGAATGGCTTGCCGTGCCCGGGGTAAACGGTATTTATTTCTAAACTTTTCAGTTTTTCGACACTGGCATTCGCTGCCGTCAGGTCGTCCATAATAGAATTGAGAGCTGGTTTGTCATCATTCTCTAGCAGGTCGCCGCAAAACAGGTCGCCACCGGTTGTCAGGAGTCCTATGGAACCCTTGGAGTGCCCTGGAATATGAAGAACTTGAGCGTCGAATCCATATTCAGAGAGAGCGAATCCTTCATTGATATAGAGATCGGGTTTGAATCTGTCCGATTTGGAAAACCTGAAGAGGATAGGGGCTATCATTCTGAAGAGAATATTGCCTTTTTTTCTGTTCCAGAACATATTTCCACGTTCGACCATTCCTGAATCGTCATGGTGCATGGCGATTCTTGTACCGAACTTCTCGCGGAGATAAGCGGCATTGGCGGTATGGTCAAAATCTCCATGTGTTAGAACGATAAGCTTGAGATGGCCAGACTGGCAGCCCGCGCTTTCAAGTTCTTTTTCAAGGTCGGTGCGCCCCTTTGATGACCCCGTGTCGATCAGGATATCGCCGGTGTCGGTTTTTATGAGGTAGCAGTTTACGCTGCCCAACTTGTAAGGTAGCGGTAGACTAATGGTTTTGATCTCTTGCGGCATGGTTTCCTCCTTGTTTTACGGCCTGCGGTTCAGCCGCTGCCGACTCTGGCAAGACGCGCTCCAATAACCAGAACGATTGCTGGCAAGACGCACTACGCATACCCGCGCCGAAGACGGTCGGCTTCACCCGCTTGTTGGGCGGCTCCTTGCGCCTAAAAACGCGTTGTTTTGAGAATGCAACCCAGCATCGCGCCATTTCTAGCAAAACGCACCCGCTTCGCGAGCAGCGATGCGCATCTGCTATCTGCCGTTGTTCGGTGAGCACCAGCGATCGCTCGCTAGTGCGGCACCAGAAACTCGCCGAGGAGGAATACGATCACAAACAGCCCGGCGAGCATGGGCAGCCACACAAGCCATGAGCGCTCATGCCGCCGCGTCAGCGCGACTAGAGCAACTATCCCGGCTACCAACCCGCACGACATCATCGCGACGCCATAGAAGGGTAATACCGTCTCCCGCCACGTCACATCCTCCGGCAAGCGCATGAAATCAGTATTCATCTCACACCTCCTGTTTGAAGCATAGAAAAAGAGAATCTGTAAGATCCAGGCGGCTCAATATTATGACCTGGCACTATCTCATTGCTGCTAAAGCTCCAAATGCATTAGTGAGACTGTGCGCTAACCATCCAGGCAAGATACTATTCGAGCGATACCACAACCA